>CAMVGV010000040.1 GCA_947167135.1 uncultured Lachnospiraceae bacterium | reverse complement strand
TCTCGTGGTAATAGCTGATGCGGAAATCCCCCTTTGTCTCCTCTAAATAGACCATGGGCTCGTTATCGGAAGCGGTAACGACCTTCCCTGCGGATGCATTTCCGCCGCTTCCGCCATAGGTGCCTTCATAACCGGTTGCCAAAGCTGTTATCGCTTTGATCTCCACCGGTTCGCTGGCGTAGTCCGTAAGCTTGATCTCATTTCCTGTATGAGCCTGCTCCGCAAGGATATAGACATAGTAATCACTTCCCCAGGTTTTTCCGGCATATTCATCCGGGAGGGTAAATGTTCCTGTGCCTGATGTGCTCCATGAATTTACCGCAAGCTTTTTGTATGTATATCCGCTCGTTACTGCGGTTCCCGCAGAGTACTGACTGTCCGTAATGAGCACCGATACTCTGTTGGCATTGCCCGCATTTGTTCCGGTTATGGTATAAGGTACAGTTATTGTAGTACCGTCCCTTGTTATGGTTCCCGGTGTGATGTTCATCTTGTTGTCTGCGATTGTAAGCTTATACTCCGCTCCTGCATTCCCGGCACTTCCAGAGATTACAGATGAGAAGATTACAGGTCCCAGATTAATATTAAAAGCGGGACTCACACCGCTGTCGTTGGCTACTAAGTCGTGCGTGCCGACATTGCCGTTGTCATACACGCAGCCGACGTAGTCAGTATCGTAGGTATAGGGCGACCGCAGCCACCACCAAGTATTCGTTCCGGACTTCTTTCTATTTTTATCACCTTTATAAGTGTTAGCATATCCGTATGATGGTCTCGTTGCTTCCACAGCATCAAGAAGGAAGATACGCTCACCTCTTAAAGGTG
Organism: uncultured Lachnospiraceae bacterium; assembly: GCA_947167135.1. Taxonomy (GTDB): domain Bacteria; phylum Bacillota; class Clostridia; order Lachnospirales; family Lachnospiraceae; genus NK4A144. Next base: position 26,048 of record CAMVGV010000040.1, on the reverse strand, counting down.
CATATTCAAGTGTTCTACCCCAACCATTTCCGTCTCCGGATGCGGGCGAAAGCTTTACGCTGCTTGCAATGGCTGCATTTTCCTGCGGGGTGAAGACACTCTCACAGAAACCATCTCCATGAAGCCATGCACATATATCGCTGCCATACCATTCTTTGCTGTCATCATCGAATAGCATTTTTACGATTGTGCTGTCACAGTCAAGGAGCATGGTTCTTCCTTCAAAATCAGTTGTGGAAGTGGTAAGAACCCTGTATTTGACCTGATTGCCTCCATAAGTGCCGTAATACACATAGCTCCATCCGCCTTTTTCCGATGTGGGATTACCTATCGCTCCGGTGCACAGTCCCGTTATGGTCTTGTCACTGTCTGCATAGGCAGTCAGTACAAAATCCGTTCCCGGGATCTGGCTCATGGCAATAACAGCAGCCATAAGAAAGGCCGTTATACCTTTTATAATCACCTTCCATTTTTTCATCTTACGTCCCATTTTCTTTTCCTCCCTGTTATCTTATCTGATTTCCCTAAGTCTGCTCTGTCTTAGGCGCATGGGTCAGGACAAATCCACCCATGACGTATATCCTGAGCTCTGCGAGACACTGTTTTAACACTTCTTTATCCGGATGCTTCATTCTTTTTGGTCTTTCCCGAACTGCCTAAGCCCTCGCCGGTTCTTCTGTATTTCTGTTTGATGAGCGTAACTATGATCCCCAATGCGAATGAAAGCAGAGCCGCAATGACATAACCACCGGCTTCCGGTCCGAGGATCGTCGCCCCCAGTACTGAACTGCTTTCTCCCACCGTTCCGCTCACTCCCGGGGCAAGCATCAAAACCACCATGAGCATCGCTCCAATGCCCATAGCAAGAAGAGACAGACTGGATATCTGCTTTTTCTCCCGATATAATGAACTTCGCCTGCGGATCTCATCCATCTGATCTTCAATACTTCTCATATCCACCGCCTCCTTCGGTTCTGAATTATCCATTCACTATATATAATGCAGATTTTTTCGATTTTTCTCACCTTTTCTCAAAAAAATTTAAAAAAATTTTTAAAACAAGAAAAAACCACCCCGCAAGGAGTGGTCAAGCTGCTGTATTTATCATAGATTCTTGTTTTTCATCGGAAAAACAAGAATCGTAATTGACCAGCCGAGCGGCTTGCCGGTCGGCGTGTCCGGCGAAGCCGGATTCCTGCGGACAATTACCGATTTCGTCCGCAGGAAGTCATGCTTTACAAATGTTTACATGTCATTTTGCCTGAAGTTTCCTGTATGCCAGAAACACAAGGATCGCGGTAACAATGGGCAGGCAGAAGCCTATCGCGGAGCTTATGCCGTTCCCCGATGCCAGAAGGTTATAGATGCCGTGAAAGAGCATACTTACGGAAAGCGCTCCAAGTATGGCCGAAACGCCGGAAACCTTATACCGCCTTGCCATCACAAGCCCAAGGGCAAGCGCAGCGATGCTCACTATGTGCATCACGCCTACCGCAAGACCACGTATTAGCAGGAATCCCAGGCTCTCCGTGCCGGATGTGATCATGGAGCAGACGTTCTCAAAGGATGCAAAACCTGCCCCCACACCGACAGCAGCAGTAAACAGCCTGTCATTATCAGGCCCGAACATAAGGAAGTAGAATAAGAGCGGCAGGAATTTCATCGCTTCCTCCACTACAGGCGATATGAAAATCGCGGTATCCTCAGTTCCATAGCCTGCGGCAACATCTATGAAGCCGCTGACGTATGCTCCCAGGAGACATGCCGCCATACCAATCAGGAAAAATATAACAAGCCTGCGCGCATTATCCCGTACCAGAAAAACCGTCAGCAGCAAAGGCAATGCCATACATATCAGGATATTCTCCGAAAAGATCATACAGCCTTCACCGCCTTCCGAACAGATAAAAACCATAATATAAGTCCCGGTGTTTCCAATGTCAGGAACAGATTATACCAGTTTCCGCCGCTCATGTATTTAGCCGTTGTTATCCATATGACAAGGGCAAAGGAAAGGAACATCTGTACATGCGCAAGCTTTTCCTTATATGAGCGGATGAATAAACACGCGAAGAAGACAGCAACTGCTATCAAAAGGATATATGCGAACAGATCCGGTATATTCTTAATGTCCTCTGATACTATAAAGGTAAGGGACTGACAGACGATAAGCGCGGTACACAGTACACCTAGCACGATCCATTTCGTTCCTGTAAGAGCCTGCTCGGATCTAAGAGATCGGACTATGCTGCAGTACAGCCACGCATACACTACACCCACGATGATATCCTCTACGATCTCTCCCGACCACAATATCCACAGTACGGCATTTGAAACCGCAAACAGACAGGTTCCGGTAAGGAAGCCCATCGGAAGGCGGGTAGGGCGCCGGATGGCCGAATTGACCATAGCGGCAATCACCAAAGACATCGCCGTTTCTCCTATTTCATTGGCGGCAAAGGGCATCCTTGACTCCGGTCTCATCAGGTCATATATGAGCCAGTACAGGTCGGTAAGAAGCCATAAGCCGAAGCTAAAGGATAAAAACACTGCCGTGAGGTTTCTTGCGCTTTCGCCGACAAGCCTTACTGTCAATCCCAGCAGTACAGCCAATACCGCGATCTGTATGGATACGGATATCTGGGAAATCTGTATTACCGTCATATGTCCTGTTCCTTTTCCTTATACTTTTTATAATGCTGACAAAGAAGCGTAACTACTATCCCAAGGGCAAAGAACAGGATAGCGATCAGCACATATCCCACTGTCGGAACCGCAAGTATCATGCTCCCATACTGCTTTACGGGAGTCTGGCCCGCCATCCGGTCAAGTGCCGGTATGTTACAGGCAACGATCACTACGAACATAATGCAGATCAGACTGCCTGCGATCTCACCGATGATCTTTTTTCGCAGTCTTTTTATATCCGCATAGATTTCCCTGCGCCTGTTTACTTCACTGATCTGTTCCTTAATATTGCGCATCGTCTATCCCCATCCCTTCCAGAGTCTTTTTCAGTGCCTTCTTGCCCCGGTCTATGAGATTATAGATCTGTCTGAGCCTTAATCCCATGGCCTGTGCGATCTCTTCATGTGTAAGCCCCTCGATATATAAAAGCATCAACACCCTGCGGTAATCTGCCTTGAGGCCTGATAATGCTTTATAGAGCATTTTATTTTGTTCATCCTTAAGCAGCACGGATTCCGGAGTGTTCGCATCTGCTGCCGTCTCTTCTTCAAGAGGTACAGCTTCCATCTTATGCTTTCGGATATGCATCAGGGCATTGTTTCTTGCAATCGCATACAGCCAGCTCTTGAAGCTTCCGTTGCGTCTGTTCTCAAAGTCAGGCTTATCGACCGCAAGCTTCGCGAAGGTATCCATCAAAAGCTCTTCGGCATCTTCCTCATTCCTTACATAGCTTAAGAGAAAGAGATAAAGGCCATCCCTGTAGGCAGAAAGCAGAGCCTCCAGATCCCTGTCGTCATATTCGGTTATATATCGCAGGTATACCTCTTCTGCGTCAGGAAGGTCGTTCATACGTATGCCTCTTTTCTCAAAACCGAGTATAATCTGGTTGTATTATAGTATAACATTCCTTTCGCCGCGCCAGCCATAAAAAAGGCAGCTTCCCTGGATTCCCGCTTTGGGAAAGACAGGGGGAACTGCCCAAAAGTGCGAGACGAAGCCGACACACGATTTGCTATAGTTGACAGCCCGGCTAAAGCCTGGAGCGCTGTCCGAATCTTTGATTCGGGTAACAGCACCCCTCGGGTGATTCTTCTGATGAATTTTTTAGCTGTGCTTCATCGGTCACAGCGCCCACGGTCTGGAATCCTCCGGATCAGAATCATCATCCAGGAAGTTCTGGGCATACGTCGGCGTAAGGTCGTAGCGACGGATAATCAGATCTTTGATTTTCGTATCCGGCATCTCCGCAAACCGCAGGACGCTGATATCTTCCTTAATCTTCTCCGTTCTTTCAGACGCCATCTTTACATATTCCGGACTTAGCATCGTCATCATAATCTTTTCCACCTCCGCTCTGTGTGCCTGAAGGTATTCGGCAAGATACCCTTTCTCGATGCAAAGGTCTATCGATATGGCTACTGCTTCCTGTTTCTGTTCCGGCGTTTTCGCTGCAAGCACATATTCATCCCAGATACGGCTTGAAGCTGTGGCCATATACGGCCTCCCAATCTGTCAGATGTGCGGCAAGAACTTCCTCCAATGCGGTATCAGTCCTAAAATTCTTTTTGTTGAAATCAAAATAAAAAACAGGGTACTTCTGCCAGGCATTCTCCCCGTCACCCTCCAGTTCCATTATCTTAAGTCCGGTAAAAAGCTCTTTCTTCCCTTCAAAATACGCCCGCAGCGAAGACAAAAAGAGGCTCTTTCCAAAACGCCGGGGACGGCTTAAAAAATAAGGCTTTCCACTATTGACCAACCTATATGTTAAACTCGCAAACGCTTCGCTTTTTGCTCGTTATAAAATCGCTGCTGACGCAGCTCTCCGGGTACGGGGCTTATAACCCCGCACCCGAAATCAAGATATTCCCACCACCTAAAGGTGGTGGGTTATCTTGATTATTTTATATATTCTGTTTTATCTACATACTCATAGTTATCATTCCGAATACTTTCAAAATCCTGTATCCCTATCGGCAGTTTTCTTCCCATTTGCATTATATAATATCTCCGGAGGAGTCGACGGGGACGGTTCTAATGGCATTATGTTTGTGTCATTCTGAGACTACACAATGTCATTCTGAGGGCGAAGCCCGAAGAATCTTTTATAAGCGGTCGGAAAGATCCTTCGCTTCGCTCAGGATGACAACTGTTCAGATCATTACTTCCACAACGCATTTACACGCTCAGTTGCATCCTCGGAGGAAAGACCGTATTTTTCGATCAGCCTTTTTATAGTATTCTCCTTGCTTTGACCAAATTCCTTGAAATTCTCTATTGTTGTTGTAATACTTCCTCTTTTTTCTCCCCTGGCCTCTCCCCTGGCCTCTCCCCTGGCCTCTCCTCTGGCCTCTCCCCTGGCCTCTCCGATAGCTTCATATTCCTTTGCTACACTCTTAAAATGCGTCTCATATACTTCCTGCTCATCAAATAAAGCCAACATAATATCCACTACCTCCTTTTCTCTGGATTCCAGATATTCTTTCAGAATATCCCTGTCCTTACAGATCCGGATGGTTTCCTGAATGGCTTCCCTCGTCCGGCCGTATTTCTTCCTTTGTTCCCCGTATATCTTTGAAAAAATAATGTACTGGTTAATTATGTCATTGCTGTCGCTTTCACAGATAACCTTAATACGAACATCTATCGAGGATTCTTCTCCATTGAAGAATTCCTGAGACAGTGTTATCTCCGACGGCTTATTCTCCTCATCTCCGACATATATCACATACAACTCTGGCTTTGGAAGAAAAACCTTTTTTCTTCCATAAAGGTCTGCTCCCTGCTCCTTGAAATACATCTGGTAGGAACGGGCCATATAGAGCAACGCCCGTATGATAATATTGTATGTCCAAAGGCTCTGGCATTCGCAGAGGATTATAAGCTTTCCGCGGACCATACAGCCCAGGTCATTATAAAGCTCGTTTACAAGCACGTTTCTTATGGTGACATCAGTAAAATCATCCTCTGTAATGGTCTCATCCTCGGGATGAAGCACCTGATAAAGCTGACGCAGGTATTTCCTGTCATGGAAAAGATCTCCGAAAACACTGTCCCTGACTGTGAACTTTACAAAGTCATCCCTGTCAGGGCTTATTTTCCTGTTAGTTTCCGAATTCATCTTCTGTACGCTCCTTTGGTTTCATCGGCTTAATTATATAAAAAGCAGGCTTATTTTACAATCTGATTTATCGGATGCTTAATACTCGCATTCCGCTTACTTTGCTTCGCAAATCGCTTCATGCTCGTACCGGGGCGCATCCCAAACAGTCTTTGCAGATGTACTAAAACTACGGATCGCTTCGCGCTTCGCGCTCTCGCGATCCTACAAGTACTCGCATTCCGCTAATTTGCTTCGCAAATTGCTTCATGCTCGTACTTGTTTTGCGATCAAAGAAAAATGGCGCTCCGTGCTAGCACGGGCGCCATTTTGCCTTGATCGCTTAGTTTTAGTACATCCCCGGGGCGGGTGCTGCGGGTGCGGCAGGAGCGGGCTCCTTCTTCGTGGCCACAACTGACTCCGTTGTAAGGAATGATGCGGCAACGCTGGTAGCGTTCTGGAGAGCCGACCTTGATACCTTTAAGGGATCAAGTATACCGGTCTTCACCATATCAACATACTCTTCCGAAAGAACGTTGAATCCTACTCCGCTCTTGGAATCCTTAACCTTATTGATGATGACTGCTCCCTCAAGACCTGCATTTGCTGCAATGTGATAGAGAGGAGCCTCGAGAGCCTTGAGAACTACCATAGCACCGGTCTTCTCATCGCCTTCAAGTCCCTTGATAAGCTTGTCAAGATCCTTCTCTGCGTGGATATATGCGGATCCGCCGCCTGCGATGATGCCTTCCTCAACTGCAGCACGTGTAGCGTTAAGGGCATCCTCCATACGAAGCTTAGCTTCCTTCATCTCTGTCTCGGTTGCGGCACCTACACGGATAACAGCAACACCGCCGGAAAGCTTTGCAAGTCTCTCCTGAAGCTTCTCCTTGTCGAATGAAGAGGTTGTAGCTTCGATCTGGGTCTTTATCTGAGCCTGACGGGCCTTGATGTCGGCCTTCTTTCCTGCTCCGTCAACTATGGTTGTGTCGTCCTTGGTGATCTTTACGCTCTTAGCGCGGCCGAGCATATCAACTGTGGCATCCTTGAGCTCAAGGCCGAGGTCACTTGAAATAACCTGTCCGCCGGTAAGAACTGCGATGTCCTGAAGCATATCCTTCCTTCTGTCTCCGTAGCCGGGAGCCTTAACAGCTACTACATTGAAGGTTCCGCGGAGCTTATTTACGATAAGTGTTGTAAGAGCCTCACCCTCAACATCCTCGGCGATTATGAGAAGTGAACGTCCGCTCTTTACGATCTGCTCTAAGAGGGGCAGAACATCCTGAACTGTAGATATCTTCTTGTCATAGATAAGAATGTAGGGATCCTCGAGATTTGCCTCCATCTTATCCATATCGTTGCACATATAAGCGGAAACATATCCGCGGTCGAACTGCATACCTTCAACAAGATCGAGCTCGGTCTGCATGGTCTTCGATTCTTCGATGGTGATAACGCCGTCGTTGCTTACCTTTTCCATAGCGTCCGCAACCATCTGTCCTACTTCCTCGTCGCTTGCGGAAATGGATGCAACCTTAGCGATATGATCCTTGGATGAAACCTTTGAGCTCATCTTCTTAAGAGCCTCAACTGCAGCATCGCAGGCCTTCTTCATACCCTTGCGGAGTATCATGGGGTTAGCGCCTGCTTCCAGGTTCTTCATACCCTCATTTATCATAGCCTGTGCAAGAACGGTAGCCGTTGTGGTACCGTCACCTGCCACGTCATTCGTCTTTGTAGCGACTTCCTTTACGAGCTGTGCACCCATATTCTCGAACTCGTCCTCAAGCTCGATCTCCTTCGCAATGGTAACACCGTCATTTGTGATAAGCGGTGCGCCGTAGGACTTGTCAAGAACCACGTTCCTTCCCTTAGGTCCCAGGGTAACGCTTACGGTATCTGCCAGCTGATCAACTCCTGCTTTGAGAGCGGCTCTTGCTTCTGAGCCGTATTTGATTTCCTTAGCCATTTTTTTCTCCTTTTACTGATAGGCAAATCTGCCAATGTTTCCAGATAACTGTTCCGATTAGTTGCGTTTATTTCTCAATTACAGCCAGAATATCACTCTGCTTAACAATGATAACCTTTGACTTGTCATCAAGCTCTATCTCTGTTCCGCTGTACTTGGAATAAATAACCTTCTGACCCTTCTTTACCTGCATCTTTATTTCTTTTCCGTCAACGACTCCTCCGGGGCCTACTTCAAGGATCTCTGCCTGCTGGGGCTTCTCCTTTTCATGTCCGGGAAGAACGATACCTGATGCGGTGGTCTCCTCTGCTTCAATGGGTTTTAATACAACTCTGTCTGCTAACGGTTTTAATTTCATTATGTGCTCCTTTCTGTTTATTATTTCAGACTTATTACTCTATATTGAACGGATGTCCTCCGTTCCTTGTGAAAATTGATCTGTGGTGCTTTACTAGCACTCACTCTGTTTGAGTGCTAATCACCAAGAGACATAATACTTTTTTACCGGCTATGTTGCAAGCAGGTAAATAAGTGGAATATGAGATATTTTCTCCCGTTTTCTCTCATATTCTCTTTTTTTCTCTCATATACTCTCTAAATAAAAAAAGACTGGGTATATTCGGAACAGTCACTTGCGGTTCCGCAGGTGACGTATGAAAACCCCGGCATTTTAACGGGAAGAATCTGCTGCCTGCAGTTATAGTAAGCGAAATAAAGATTTACTAAAGGAATCTACTGTCCGGAATGGGACTCGAGATATTCCATGATCTTGCTTATACCCCTGTCATGATCAAAGGAGACCCCCATTGCAAAGTGTCCCTCGTCCTTAAAGAGACGCACCACCCTGCATAAAAGATGTGAGATAAGGGTTCCGGTTTCATTTCCGTAAAAATACAGAATAATGCCGTCTCCCTCCTTAGCTTCGATCTCATTCTTGAAAACTATCGCAGCCCCGGATTTGCTGAGATCCTTTATCTTTACGGATCTCACGCCGTTTCCGGAGCAGTATAGAGCTGTGTAATTGGTCGGCTCCCTCTGAGCACGCCGTTTTTCTTCACCCATTTAGCTGCCCTGCCCTGCTGTAATCAAAATGGTACGGACAATACGGTATGCGTTTGCTTTAATTTCATCAAGGCTGATCAGACCTTCTTTAAGTGCATTGCTTATGTCTTCAATATCCTCAGCTCTGCCGGGCATGACAAGATCATTTCCGGCCTTCACACAGCCTGAGGCACTGCAGCCGTCACCGTACCAGGTAGTTGTCCAGTCGGTCATGACCATTCCCTCAAAGCCCCATTCATCCCTCAGGATACCTGTGAGAAGCTCCCTGTTATTTGCGGAATGAACACCGTTGATCTTATTGTAGCTGCTCATAAGAGCCAGGGGAGCGGCTTCCTTAACCGCGATCTCAAAGCCTCTTAAGTATATCTCCCTTAAGCTTCTCTCAGAAAGCACCGAATTTGAGAAGAATCTGTTATCCTCCGCATTGTTGCAGGCGAAGTGCTTTATAGTGGTTCCTGCACCCTCAACGGACTGAACACCCCTGACGATGGCAGCCGCCATTTTTCCGCTGACCAGGGGATCTTCGGAATAATATTCGAAATTCCTTCCGCAAAGCGGGTTCCTGTGTATGTTCATCCCGGGGGCAAGCCAGAGATCCACACCGAAAAGAGCCATCTCCTCTCCTACGGCCTTACCGACCTCGAAGAGCAGCTCCTCATCCCAGGAGGATGCGAGAAGTGTTCCCACCGGAAAGGCAGTGCAGAACTGATAATGGGTCTCACCGCTTTCAATAACGGGCTCTGTGTCAAAGAAGCCATGCTCGACGGTACGGGCAAAGCTCTTCGGCCTGATTTTTCCGTCAGATAATGTATATCTTTCATCCAGCCTTAACCCTGCAGGGCCGTCCGCCGTAACTATGGAGGGTATACCGTCAGAAACGGCCTCCCTGCTGGTATCTCCTGCGCCGCCCGGCACCTTAAAGGAACCGAATCCCACTGCCTCGGCATTTCCCTCCTTATGTATCGCTCCGACAAGAAGGGAAATGAGCTTATCCGTGCTCAGGGCATCAACAAGGGAATGCACCCTTTCATCGGGGCTAACCTTAATATCATAGCTATTCTCCCGGACGATAATGGTATCGGCGTCTATTTCCAGAACAGGCAGATCTTCTGATTTACCCTTTTCTATCCATTTGGCGTTGATCTCCTCTCTCTCTTCAGGAGGAACGGAGAAGAGCCTTATGGCACCTTCGGCTGTACAGAGATTCCTGCATTTCTCGATTACAGCATTTTTATTCAAAGAAAGTAATGACACCAATGCGGATTTGTCAAGAGAAAAGCCGCACCAGATGCCGTAGAAACCGTTTTCCAAAACCCAGGCTGCTTTCTCCTCATCATAGGATGAAAGAAGCTTTAAGGGGATATCAATTATAAGCTTTTCGCTCCCGTCGGATGGGATCAGGCCGGTTTTCTTAAAACCGGCAAGCCGCCTGAATTCCTTTTCAAGCCCTGTCTGGGGGCAGGAAACATAAACCTGCAGAACCTCTCTCGCGGGAACATCGCCGATATTGGTCACAACCACCGGCAGCGAAACCACTCCATCCTTATATTCCGGTTCCTCCGCATCCAGACTGAATTCGCTGTAGGAAAGACCGTATCCGAAGCCGTAGCGTACAGGTATCCCCAGTGAATCAAAGTATCTGTATCCGGTATAGATACCTTCCTCGTATTTCTCGGTTGTCAGATCCTCATTCATAAAAGAGAAGTCCGCCGCTCCGGGATAATCCTCATAATCATAGCACCAGGTGTCGGTTAAGTGTCCGCCCGGAGAGACATTTCCGCATATGATATCCGCGAGGGCATTTCCTCCCTCCATTCCTGCCTGACCTAAGAATATGAGCCCGCAGATATTCTTATGGGAATCCATAAAGGAAAGATCCAGGACCCCTCCTGTATTCAGGATGACTATGACCTTGTCATAAAGCCTGCAGAGGTCGTCAAGGAACTTTTCCTCTTCATCGGTCAGGTAATAATCTCCCTTTATGTTCCGCCTGTCAGCAGCCTCACCCGAAATCCGGCTGATAACATAGATCGCTATATCCGTATCCTCTTTTTCCGGACCCGGACCGACCGGTGCCGGAAAAGGGCGGGCTGCATAGGTATCAAAAAAGCCCTCCATGCCTCTTTCGGAATCCCTTACCTCTTTAAGCAGGGCGTCACGCCAGACGATACGTTTTTCTTCGTACTCCCGTGTATAGTCCTCTATCCACTTCTCATTTAAGATACGGAAACCAGCCTTTTTCAGGCCATCGTAAACATAGACATCCTCTCTCTCGTTCACATCCCCGCTTCCGGTTCCTCCCTTGACGGTTCTTACGGCACCGCGTCCGTACAGTGCTATTGATGCATCCTTCTCAAGGGGAAGTACATTTTCCCTGTTTTCCAGAAGGACTATGCCATCTGAAGCTGCCTTTCTTGCCACCTCCCGGTGGTTGCGTTCGTGAGGCTGCTCCTCCGGGGTACTGAAACCATTATTTGTGTCCATGTCATCCTTTCTACTGTCCGATATTCTGTGCTGCCGCATCCGCGTTCTGCTGTGCGGCTTCCGCATTCTGCCGGGCCTCGGCTGCAGCGTCCTGCTGTGCCTGTGCTGCTGCCAGCGCTGCCTGGAGAGCGGTCTGGTCTGCAGGATTAGGCGCCGGAATGGGCGCTTCCACCTCGACAACTGCTTCCCCGTTGTCTTCCTCACCCTGATTAATAAAGCTTTCGGCCCTGGATTTGAATTCAGAGTCGGGGAAGGAGCTTATGAGCTGATTAAAGAGCTCCGTTGCCTTATCCTTATTGTCGTTCTTTGAGTAACTCTGTGCGAGATAATAAAGGGCTTCATCGCTTTCCTTATTCAGATCACAGGCCTCCGTAAGGTCATCAATGGCTCCCTCGTAATCACCCTGATTGTATTTATCCGTTCCGCTCTTTAAGTACTGCTCCGCAGCCTTTGAGGAAACATTGCTGCTTAAATAGTCATACAAGGAGGAAAACTCCGTGGAAACATCCTTTCCCTCTGTCTTCTTTATCTTTTCCAGACTCTCCGCAGCTCCCAGTGCATCCTCGGGATCATTCATATAGCTTAGCGCCGCTGCCAGGAGATTATTGTAGTCCTCCAGCACGCCTTCATTACCCGTGTATTCGGAGAGGGCATCCTGATAACCCTTGCTTTCTTCCTGCAGAGCCTCTATACGTTCATTAAGCTCATCCATATCGGCGGTTTTCTTGGTAAGCTCCTCGGAGACCTCCTTAAGACGTGCATTCACGTCATTCCCCTTAACCTGTATCCTTGCAGGCAGAACCAGAAACCACATAAGGGCTGCGCCCGCCAGAAGTCCTATCAGAATATTTATTATGGTCTGGCCGCCGCTTCGTTCGGAATCATTGAGAGGCTGGATGATGGTCTCATTTCCGCTGGTATAGCTTATGGCCTCATCCTTACGTCTCCTGGAGGGCTTCCTGCCGGAAGCATTCTCCTTCTCCGCTATTCTTTTCTCCGCCTCGCTTAAGTAGGTCTTTAGCCTGGTATTCCCGGCATCTGTTTTCAGCCCGCGCTCAGCGCACTTCCTTGCCTTTACCCAATCCTCGTTTTTCAGGTAGATGAGACAGAGAAGCTCCACCGCCCTAAGATAAGCCGGGCTCTTGGCCACAACGGATTTCAGCTGTATCACCGCAAGATCCAGATCGTCATGCTGCGCATAGGACAGAGCCTGGTTATACTTCCGGATAAGGGTATCGTAGCCGGAAAGCTTCGCCTGGTTATTCCTGATATCCGAGAGAAAATCGTCCGCTATATTCTTTTTGTCCCTGATATTTTTTGAGACTATCCATTCTGAAAGGGCCGGAACGATCTCGCCGGTCTCGAAAAAGACAAGACCCAGAAGGTTTCTTGCCTGAACATTGTTTCTGTTACATTTTAATGACAGCCGAAGAGAAGATACTGCTCCCGTAAGATCGCGTATCTTCGCTTTCCTAAGACCCTCATTGTAATACCGGTTCGAAAGACGAATGATCCTCTTATAGGTCTTAACGTCCGCCCCGCAGGCTGTACAGAAATCATCTGTGGACAGTGTACAGCCGCAGTTATAACATTTCATTTACTCTTTTTCCTTATATTTGATCCCGAGCATAGAGAACATGAGATCCAGAACATCCGGTTCATCACGGCTCATCACCGCCTCCTCCGTATCATCCACCTCCAGGGATGGATGAAACTTTTTCAGTTCTTCATCAAAATCTATCATATCGGGACCTCACTTCCTGATAAATGAAGAGGAGATGGGCACAGGAAGAAGCGCTCCGTCTTCATTCCTTGAAAACTCAACCCCCCGCTTATTCTTCTCTACAGCAAACTGCTGTGAATCTATCATGACTATAACACCTTCATAAACCGTATCAAAGGCCCTTATGACGGCGCCCTCGGATATCCTCATAAGCTCGTCGAATTCTCTGGTCTTCTGCTCCATTTCCTGAAGCTCGGCCTTCTTTTCTATCTTCTCCCTCATAAGGTTCTGGCGTTCGGTCATCATGGCCTCATCGGCGGTTCCGAGACGCACTCTCCGCTCCAGCTCGTCGGAACGGATCCGCATCTGCTGAAAGGCCTCCGACAATTCTTTTTCTTTCCTGGAAAGATCCTTTCTCATCTGGACTATGTTTTCCTTTACTCCGGCAGAAACAAGCGTTTTCAGGAAAACATCGTTCCCGATATACCTGGCCTCGACGCCTCTCATCCCGTAGATCTCTCCTCCGACTATGCTGCCCTTCTCGCCGACAGCAAGCACCTGCCCCTTTGAAACAATAGTGGAGTCCAGGATATAATTCGCGGAAACATTGCCCGTAGCTTCCACGTCCGCATATTCCATAAAGTCGGCCAGAAGGTCTCCTCCGCAGATGATCTTTGTAGAGTTGGAGCCCAGAATACCGCCCTTTACGACTATATCCTCCCCCGCCTCCAGGGCATCTCCGTGGAACACGCCTTCGATGGTAACGCTGCGCGTGGCTTTGACGGTGACTCCCTCGGATACACTGCCGTGGATAATGATATCACCGTTGAAATTTATATTGCCGAAAACATTGTCTATGTCATTCCTGAATTCCTGGACACTTGTGACGGAAAGCTTTGATTTTGAAGCCTCAACCCTTCCCTCAATGTTGGCATAGTAGGCTCCCTCCTCGGGAACAAAGGTGCATCCTGTGGTACGTAAGGGCGGAAGCTCCTTTGCCCTTTTCCCGGGGATGGGCTTTCCCTTCACGCTTAGTCCCGGCTTCTCCTTTACAGCGGGATGATAGACCGCCAGCTTGTCCCCTGCCTGTACGCACTCTATTAGATTGATATAGGTGTAGTCAACCGTACCGTCCTTTCTTATAAGGGGATGCTTCTTTCCCGCACCGGTGGCATCGAAGAAGAATTCAAAATAACCGTCCACACCGGCTTCGGGCGGTGTTCCCTCAGCAATAAGCTGCTCGTGGTTGTAGATCCCCTTCTTTATCATGGCCGATATCCGGGATGTACTGATCCCCTCCCTGACCCCGCTTGAGTGAAGAAGGTCAATGATGTCCTCCTGATCGTATCTCTCACCGTCTGCGGGCGGCGTAAGGTAAAGATATGCTTCCATATCATTGTTTTTAACTATCACCCTGTTGATATTCCTGTCATCACGCGAGCCCATAATGTCCCTCCGTACCGGACCCTCAGAAGGATCCTAAGATGAAAACACCTTCAGCCTCTCCCTCACTTCATTCATCATTTTTTCGTAACCCGCAAGCTTTTCCTTCTCCTCATTGATCTTGCTTTCGGGTGCCTTTGACAGAAACTTTTCATTGGAAAGCATGGCATGGGAACGCTTCAGCTCCTTTTCAAGCCGCTCTTCCTCCCTGACAAGCCTTTTTCTTTCCTCCTCCGGATCCACAAGATCCGCGAAGGGTATGTAAATGGTGGCAGCTCCGGTAACAACGGAGACATCATCATCATTTACCCCTTCCTTTGTGTCCGAAACATATACGTTCTCTGCCGATGCCAGGCTGGAAAGGAAGAGGCTTCCCCTTGTAAACGCCTCTCTTACGGAAGCATCATTTGATACCACCCGTATGTCAGCCCTTCGACCGGGAGAAACATTCATTTCGGAACGGACATTCCTTATTCCCTTTACTGCCTCCCTTATGGCATCTATGCAGTCGGCTTCCTTCACGTAATTGAACCTGTCCTCAAATACAGGCCAGGCCGAGATCATAACAGATTCCTCCGACTCCGTATCGCCCGCTTCTTCCCTGAGGGTGCAGTATATCTCCTCTGTGATAAAGGGCATGAAAGGATGAAGGAGCTTTAATGATGCCGTAAGGACTGTTTTCAGAGTCCAGAGAGCCGCATTCCTGCTCCTGTCATCCTCTGTATTGTAAAGTCTCGGCTTTACCATTTCGATATACCAGTCACAGAGACTGTCCCATACAAAGTCGTATATCTTCTGTGCTGCGATACCCAGCTCAAACTTATCCATATTGTCGGTCACGGACTGTACTGCCTCATTCATTCTGCAGAGTATCCATCTGTCCGCATCCTCAAGCGCCTCCTTTTCAGGCTCCTTCACGCCGCCGCTTCCGATATTCATAAGAATAAATCTGGAGGCATTCCAGATCTTATTGGCAAAATTCCGACTGGCCTGGATCTTCTGATCCGAGAATCGCATATCGTTACCCGGCGCATTACCCGTGACAAGTGTAAATCTCAGAGCGTCAGCCCCGTACTTCTCAATGATCTCCAGGGGATCTATACCGTTTCCAAGGGATTTACTCATCTTCCTTCCAAGCTCATCCCTTATTAAACCGTGGAAGAGAACCGTATCAAAGGGCTTTTCTCCCATCTGCTCATAGCCCGAGAATATCATTCTGATGACCCAGAAAAATATGATGTCATATCCTGTGACCAGTACGCTCGTGGGATAAAAATAATCAAGCTCCTCCGTCTTCTCCGGCCATCCCAGAGTTGAGAAGGGCCAGAGTGCGGAAGAAAACCAGGTATCGAGAGAATCCGGATCCTGGGTAAGCTTCTTCGAGCCGCACTTCGGACATTTATCCGGTCTTTCCTTTGAAACCGTGAGCTCACCGCATTCCTCACAGGTGTATGCGGGTATCCTGTGACCCCACCATAGCTGGCGGCTTATACACCAGTCCCTTATATTGTCGGTCCAGTTAAAGTAGATCTTGCTCATTCTCGGAGGAACAAGCTTTATATCGCCGTTTCTGACACCCTCTGCCGCCGGCTTTATGAGCTCGTCCATCTTGACGAACCACTGCTTTTTTACCATAGGCTCCACGGTGGTGCCGCATCTGTCGTGGGTTCCCACTTCATGGGTATAATCCTCGATCTTTACAAGGAGCCCCATTTCGTCAAGCTCCTTAACTATCTCTTTTCTGGCCTCATACCTGTCCATCCCGGCAAACTTACCGCCGTTTTCATTGATGGTGGCATCATCATTTAAAATGTTCACGATCGGAAGACCGTGGCGTTCTCCCACAAGGAAGTCGTTGGGGTCATGTCCCGGGGTTATCTTTACCACACCGGTACCGAATTCCGGATCCACGTATTCATCCGCAACAACCGGTATCTCCCTGTTCATAAAGGGAAGGAGAACCTTTTTCCCTATGATATCCTTATATCTCTCATCGTCGGGATGTACCGCCACCCCGGTATCACCAAGCATTGTCTCCGGACGGGTTGTGGCAAACTCCACGTACCTCCCCTCTTCTCCCACAACAGGATACTTTATGTGCCAGAAATGCGAATCCTGTGACTCATATTCCACCTCCGCATCGGAAATGGTGGTCTTGCATACGGGACACCAGTTTATTATCTTGTTTCCCTTGTAAATAAGACCCTTTTCATAAAGCCTCACAAAAACCTCATTTACTGCATTGTTGCAGCCGCGGTCCATGGTGAAGCGCTCCCTGTCCCAGTCACAGGAGATACCGAGCTTTTTTAACTGGCTGACGATTATCCCGCCATACTCCTTCTTCCATTCCCAGGCTCTTTCAAGGAACTTCTCTCTCCCGAGCTCCTCCTTTGACACACCCTCTTCCTTCAGCTTTTCGATGATCTTCACCTCAGTGGCTATGGAAGCGTGATCCGTACCCGGCTGCCACAGGGTACTGAAGCCCTGCATCCTCTTATATCTTGTAAGGATATCCTGCAGGGTATTGTCCATGGCATGCCCCATATGGAGCTTTCCCGTAATATTCGGCGGCGGCATCACGATGGAGAAGGGCTTTTTGCTCCTGTCCACCTTTGCTGCAAAATACTTTTTATCAAGCCACTTACTGTAGAGCCTGTCCTCCATTCCCTTCGGATCGTAGGTTTTTGCGAGTTCCTTTGACATTGTCAGACTATCCTTTCCGATACTGAAATTTTAAAAAAACAACTGTGGTTTGTCAATGCTTTGCATTACGGATTTATGTGGTGTCTGTCGCACCATTTATCGGCCTCCCGGTATATTTCCTTATTAACGACATTGATCCTGGTGCCCTTCATTCCTGCGGAACCGGTCTCTATGATTCCGGCACTTTCCAGCTTCTTTAGTCCGTTCACGACCACTGACCTTGTGATGCCCAGATTTTCCGCAACCTTTGAAGCCACCACCCTGCCGTCGTTTCCCTTGAGGCTGTTCAGAACCTTTACCGCACCCAGGGCCTCCGAATAAGAGAGGGCGGAAAAAGCGGCCTTCACCTTTTTCTCTACCCTGTCCTCCTCCTCGTGCTCCTCGGTCTCGGATCTCTGCATTTCAAGGTTCAGAACCGTATCCGCATATTCACAGAGTATGATGTCCTCTATGGAATAGCCCTCCTTCTTCCGGCAGACTATCATCGTCCCCAGTCTCTTTCCCCCGATCCCAACCGGTGTCACGAGGAGCTTCAGATCCTTTTCTTCACTTATACCCAGAAGCTCGGGATTAACGTTTTCCTGGGTGGAAAGAATTGATAGCAGCCTTTTATTTACCGCGTTCTCTATCTTCTCACCCACATTGACCCCGTCAAGGACAAGACATTTCCCTCCGGGCACGTTCCGTCCCAGCACCTTTCCCTTGCGGCTTAAGACCACCACATCCGAAGAAAGGATGTTTCCCATACATTCGCAGATATCGGTGAATACAACCTTTCCCTTTTCATTCTTCTGTAAGAGACCGTTAACGGTCCTTATCCTGTCCAAAAGCTCGATCTGGCTCATAATTTAAGCTTCTTCCTTTTTTCTGTCGACTACGGTCTTGCATTCCTCATTTATGCAGAGGAGATGGCTTCCCTTCTCTACCATCATTCCCCCGCACTTCGGACATACCTCTTTGGAGGGTCTGTTCCATGACATAAAGTCACAGTCGGGATAGCCTATGCAGCCGTAGTATCTCCTGCCCTTACGGGTGGTCTTCATGACCAGCTCCTTCCCGCATTTGGGGCAGCTCACTCCGGTCTTTTCATAATAAGGCATGGTGTTCCTGCAATCGGGAAATCCGGGGCAGGCAAGGAACTTTCCGTGCGGTCCGTACTTTACCACCATACGGCGGCCGCAGTTAGAGCAGATCTCATCGGACTCCTCATCCTGTATCTTTATCTTTTCAATTTCCTTCTCCGCCTTCTCAACAGCTTCCCTGAGATCCGGATAGAAATTTTCGATAATGGTCTTCCACTGTACCTTTCCTTCCTCTACACCGTCGAGAAGAGTCTCGAAATTTGCGGTAAAGTTCACGTCCACTATTCCCGGAAAGGCATCCTTTAAAATACTGTTGACTGCCCTCCCTATCTCTGTCACATAAAGGTTCTTCTGCTCCTTTGTGACATAGCGTCTCGCGATAATGGTGGTGATGGTGGGCGCATAGGTGCTGGGTCTCCCGATACCAAGCTCCTCCAAGGTCCGAACAAGAGAGGCCTCGGTATAATGAGCGGGAGGCTGGGTGAAATGCTGCTTTTCGGCGATGGATCCGAGAGTCAGAACCGACTTCTCCGAAAGATCCCCGTTAAGTACATTGTCATTCTTTTCATCCCTGCTCCCGTCATCGTAAACGGAAAGGAAGCCGTCAAACTTAAGCTTTGACGCCGAAGAGGTAAAGATATACCTGTCACCGGAAATAAGCCTTACATTAACGGTGTCATATCTGGCAAAAGCCATACAGCTCGCGGTAAATCTCCTCCATATAAGCTGGTAAAGCTTAAACTGCTCCCTGCTTAAGGAATCCTTGACCGAAGAAGGTGTGCGGGTGATATCCGTCGGTCTGATGGCCTCATGCGCGTCCTGTATCTTCTGGTCGTTCTTTTTGTCCTTTTTCTTATCCGCACCCTCGGCAAGGTATTCCCTGCCGTAGTTTTCCGAGATATATGAAACCGCAGCATCCATAGCCTCATCGGATATCCTGGTGGAGTCTGTACGAAGGTAGGAAATGAGACCCACGGTGCCCTGTCCCCTGATATCCACTCCTTCGTAAAGCTGCTGGGCAACACGCATGGTCTTCTGGGTGGAGAAATTTAAGACCGATGCGGCCTCCTGCTGCATAGTGCTTGTCGTAAAGGGAAGGGGAGCCTTCTTCACCCTCTCTCCCTTTTTTACGTCCTGTATTCTGAAGCTGTTCTTCTCGCAGTACTTCTTTATTTCCTTTGCTTCTTTTCCGGTACGTATCTCCTTTTTCCCGTCCGTATCCCCATAGAACTTCGAATTCAGCGGCTTTTTCTCACCCTTCACATTGAGGGACGCATCTATGGTCCAGTATTCCTCCGGGATAAATGCGTCTATCTCCTCCTCCCTGTCGCAGATTATACGGAGTGCCACCGACTGCACCCTTCCTGCCGAAAGCCCTCTTTTTACCTTTGCCCACAGAAGAGGGGAGATCCCGTAGCCTACGATACGGTCGAGAACCCTTCTCGCCTGCTGCGCATCCACCAGATCCATATTGAGTTCCCTCGGATTCTTCAGTGAATTCTTTACGGCACTCTTCGTTATTTCATTGAAGGTTATCCTGTCCACCTTTTTCCTGCAGTCCGGTGTATCGATCTTCAGCGCCTTCATAAGATGCCAAGAAATAGCCTCGCCCTCCCGGTCCGGGTCAGTCGCGAGAAAGATCCGGTCTGCCTTTTTTACCTCTTTCCTTAAAGAAGCAAGGAGTTCTCCCTTTCCGCGTATCGTAATGTATTTGGGCTCGAAATCGTTCTCCACGTCTATGCCCATCTGACTTTTCGGAAGATCCCTTACATGACCCTGGGAGGCCATCACCTGGTAATTGCTTCCCAGAAACTTTTTTATGGTTTTCACCTTTGCAGGTGACTCGACTATTACTAGATTCTTTGACATTTCCCCGATTATCTCTTTCTTTTTTTTCAATGATTCGAACGCCGGAAGTCACATTCTGATTAAAAACGGATTGTTCCCGCAAAAGCACGTCGAAAAACCTGCGGCGCAAATTTCGCCGCAGTACATGACTCGTCGTTGCACTATACACTATTTTTGCTGGATTGGCAAGGAGTGAAAGATATCAGGCCTGCAATCCGGCGGCAAAAGAAAGCCTCCGGATTGAAGCAGGATTATAAAAGGTAGTTAAACTCGCAAACGCTTCGCTTTTTGCTCGTTATAAAATCGCTGCTGACGCAGCTCTCCGGGTACGGGGCTTATAACCCCGCACCCGAAATCAAGATATTCCCACCACCTAAAGGTGGTGGGTTATCTTGATTATTTTATATAAAACGTTACTTTGTAAGCGGCATAAGGAAGTCAAAAGCGGAAACCAGGAATCCTTCCTCTTCCCACTTCTTATACTGCTTCTCCATTTCCGCATTTCCGGGATAAATTCCGGAAAGCCCCGTGGATTCCCAGGCACTCTTGAATTCCGCGTGCCTGTCTGTATTATTGTCGTTCCCTGAGGATACTCCTCCGCTCACCTTTTCAAGCTCGGAAAAATCCAGTGCGTTCTTCTTATCCATTACTTATTTCCTCCTGTCAGTTATTATGATGATGCCGTTTTCTGACTCCGGCATCATTTTGATACTGTTCATAGTATGCTGTTGTATTATACGAATTAATCCGGAAAATGGCAGCCGCCTTTTCCGTTACCTCAGATACCTTTCCCTGATAAAGCCTATGATCTTTTCGGCATCGTTCCGGTAAAATACGGGGATACTTACCCTTCCCTCATAGCGTGAAACGTCATCCGTAACCACCGCCTCAAGGGAGTCCCCGGAACAGGGGAGCTCATAACCGCTTTTCTCACTCGTAACGGCGATCTTTTTGATATCCGCGTATTTATATCCCTCGATCAAAATAATGTCCGCATAGCTGCATTCGGAGATCATCTCCTCCATAGTCCTTGGAAAACTGCTGATCCGGGCGCTTTTCTCTCCCGATGAGATAAAAACCTCATCTGCTCCCGCCTCACTGAATCTAAAAGTATCCTTGCCCTCCTTATCCATTTCAAAATCATGGACATCATGCTTTATAACGGCAACCCTGTACCCAAAAGCCTTAAGCCCCTTTATAAGCTTCTCTATGAGTGTTGTTTTCCCGCTGCCCGAATACCCGGAGAAGCCAAGGACAGGTCTCATAACGGTGTTCATACAAAAAACCCCTCTATTACATCTCCCTTCTTCACAGGGCGGCTTAAAGCGGGAACAATGCCGTAGGCATTTATGGAAACCATGCTGCTTAGAACGGAATTCCCCTGCGATCCGGGTATGTCAAGATACAGTATCCCGTCATGGATCAGGCTTCGTCCCCTTAGGAAGCGGGTATATTTACCTCCCTTTTTCGGAAAATCCTTCTCTGCCCTGAACTGTACGATCTCGTGTTCATAATCCTTCCTTCCGCTCATTTTCCTTAAAGCCGGATAGCAGATACACTGAAGGGTAGTGACGGAAGACGCCGGATTCCCGGAAAGCCCCAGGAACAGAAAGCCCTTCTTTTCCCCGAAAACACAGGCCATTCCGGGCTTCATACCGATACCGTTAAGAAAGATCCCGTAAGAAGCTTTTTCCAGAACTTCGGGTATGAGGTCATAATCCCCGACCGATACTCCTCCGGTGGAGATAAGAAGATCACAGGAGGCTTCTCCTTTTTTGATAAGCTCCGTGATATCAGGGATACTGTCGCCGGCATGTCCCAGAAATACGGTATCGATCCCGATCCTCCTAAGTGCCGCAGTTATGGAATAGCGGTTCGTGTCCCTTATCTTTCCGTAGGGGAGCTCCTCCTCCCGGTCCACAACCTCATCCCCTGTTGTGATGATCCCCGCAAGCGGTCTTTTGTAGAGAGGAACAGAGTATATTCCAAGTGAAGAAAGCACTCCCAGCGTACCGGGATCCACCGGAAAGCCCTTTTTCGCTACCACAGTGCCCCGGGTTATATCCTCTCCTGCGGAAACGATATTCTCTCCCGGAGAGTAGCTCTTAAAAACCGTGACACTTTCCCCGTCAGAGACCGTATCCTCAAACTTGCAAACCGAATCCGCGCCCCGGGGGATCGCCGAACCGGTCATTAGTCTCACGGCTTCGCCCTTCTTTACCTCTTTTTGACTCACTATGCCGGCCCTTATACTGTCCGTAATCTTAAGGGTTACCGGGTTATCCTTAGATGCCCCTTCCGTGTCGGAAGCCCTGAAGGCATAACCATCGTAGGGAGATCTGTCAAAGGAAGGCAC
The DNA here is from genome assembly GCA_947167135.1 of uncultured Lachnospiraceae bacterium. Classification (GTDB taxonomy): domain Bacteria; phylum Bacillota; class Clostridia; order Lachnospirales; family Lachnospiraceae; genus NK4A144. The sequence continues at coordinate 3,593 of CAMVGV010000040.1, read as the reverse complement.
ATTCTCCTCTGCGATAAGGTCCTCCGAAAGGATCCTTCCGTATGCTTCATCGATATCCCGTATTTCCGTACCCAAAGGGCGGACCCTTTCCAAAAGGGAGCTTATCGCTTCCCTATAATCAATACTCATACCCCTTCCTCCTGATAAAGGAGCCTGTAGGGTTCACATTTCTCCAAAAGCTCCTCATGGCTTCCTCCATCCAGTATCCGTCCGTCCGACATATACAATATCCGGTCAGAATGAATAACCGTTGACAGCCGGTGGGCAATAAGGATCACGGTCCTGTTCTTTCTTAAATTATCTATGGCCTTCTGTATCTCTGCCTGGGTGACATTATCAAGTGCGCTGGTTGCCTCGTCGAAAATTATGATCCTGTAATCCTGTAACAGGCTCCTGGCAATCGCAAGGCGCTGCCGCTGTCCTCCCGAGAGGTTTACCCCGCCTTCACCTATTATGGTATCGTAGCCGTCCGACATTTTCTCTATATCAGCGTCAATACTTGCGAGTCTGCATACCTCTCTCATTTCCTCATCTGTCATATCGCTCTTTGCGATACGCAGATTATCCTTAACGGACATATTGAAAATATACGGATTCTGATTGACCACTGTGATCGCCGACCGGAGTGATGCCTTGGTAAGGGAGCGTATATCCGTCCCATCCAATGATACCCTTCCCTTATCGGGATCATAAAGTCTGCATAAGAGGTTTAGGACCGTTGTCTTTCCACAGCCGCTCTTTCCGACGATCGCCACCATTTCACCCGGAGAAACTCTGAGATCAAAATGCTCGAGCACGTTTCTTTTTTTCAAAACCGGATCCTTCGAATCGTAGCCGAAGGTCACATCTTCGAAACTGATCCCTCCCTTCGGATCCTTCAGCTCCTGATCTCCAAACCTTTCCTTCGGGAATTCCGGGCCGTGAAGGATAGCACAGACCCGCTCAACTGAAAGACTGAAGTCCTTTGCATACTCCAGAAATTCTCCGGCAAGGGTTACAGCCCGTACATCAAGACTCATATAATAATTGTACAAAACAATGAGGGTAGATACCGGAATGATCCCTCTTCCCATAAAAACAGCCAGAAGAGTAATAAATATCAGGGATCCAAGCTCACTTACTTCCCATCTTACGAGCTTTATCGTCCAGTTATTGCCCTGCATGATAAGCCTTTTGTCATTGGCGTCACCAACCCTTTTTTTCGCCTCATTACAGAAGGCTTTCTCCGCACCAAGCTGCTTCACATCCTTCACTCCGCGGATCATTTCTCCCACGAATCCCGAAAACCTCTCATTTGCACTCCGGAATACCCTGTCATCCGCATAAAGCTTCCGGGTTCTGTATATCTCTATCAAGGATTCCGCAATGAGAAGGCTTAAAGTAAGCAGAAATACCCAGAAATTAATGTAGAGCATGGCAAGAAGTATCCCGATATAGTTGACCGCCTGTGCTGTCATATCGGCTATCCTCCCGAAGCCGCTTGCCATACGCACGGTATCTCCTGTAAGACGCTGTATAAATAAGCCGCTCCCTCTCTCCTCCAGGCATTTATTCCTGATCCCAAGCGCCCCCATTACAAGATCACTTTCCAGTACTGAAAGGGTTTCACATACAACCTTATTGTATCCCTTGTTACTGATTACCAGGAGGAAGTTCTTTATGAGCTGCACAACGGCAAGAACTATCGCAATAGCTATTACCCTTCTCACATTATCATTCATGCTCTGCACGATGATCCTCGCGCTTAATACCGGTGCAATGACCCCGAGAATAACGCTTATTAACTGGATCACGGTGGACAAGACGAGTATTCCCCTCTGCTTACCCACATACTTCCAGGCAAAGGAAATATTATTCCATAATGTGTTATATAAGGGAAAACTGAAGCTTACGATATTTTTCCCGCTCCTGTACTCCCATTTCGGCGTATTTTCCGTGGAATCCAGAAGACGCTTTAGTATCGGGCTGTCCATTGCAAACGGATCCGCTTCCCTGCCTTCTATAGAAAGCGTAAGGAAGTAGCATCCCCGCTGTTTTTTCGTATGCACGATAAAACAGGTCCCCGTGTCCAACGCCTCATTGAATAGTAAAAGTATCTCTTCAAAGGTAAGGCGGAAAACAAGCCGTTCATTCGGAAGAACTCCTGCCCTCTCAAGATCCAGCGAAGAAGCGGAGATAGCCTCTTCGAGCTTCCCTGTTTCAAGTATCCCTTTTATTTTCAATCTGTTTCTCCTGTTATCTGATAGACGCTCATCCCCCGATCGCCGACATCACGTGCTTTTCGGTGATCTTTTCCCGCTGTGAAAAGGAGTGGGATCCCGGCTTCATCTGAATGCATTTTTCAATCGCCTCAATAAGTGCTTTTTCCCTGTCCCCTGCTTTTGTTTCCCCTCTTAGTATTTCTTTTACCGGGACTCCGGTGTCATAGCAAAGGCAGCTTTTAAGATACCCAGTGGAGGTAAGGCGGATACGGTTGCAGGAATCACAGAACTTCCCGTGGATCGCGCTTATAAATCCTACCCGTCCGGCAAATCCTTCTTTACGGTAGTAAACCGCGGGACCGTTTCCCCGGTTTAAGTCATCCCTTTCCATCCCGTTAAAATGCCCGAGGATAAGCGGTATCAGCCTGTCATGCGCTATACCCGGAAAGTCCTTTCCGTTCCCTATCGGCATAAGCTCTATGAAGCGTACATCCACCTTATTTTTTTCCGCAAGCCCTATCAGCGCCTCCACATCATAAGGCAGGTTCCCTCCGGTTCTGTTTTCGTTTGTACCGCACATCTTATCAATGTCAAGGGAAACGGCATTTATCTTTAAGGGTATCCCCTTCTCCAGTGCCTTATCCATCCCATTAAGAACGTCCCGGAGCCTGTCGAAACCGGTTATCTTCCTGTATTTATCCGGATCCAGAGTGTCAAGGCTCAGGTTGATCCCGTCCAGGCCCGCACTCATAAGCTCATCCAGCATATCACTTAAGAGTATCCCGTTGGTGGTTATCGATACCGTTTCTATACCTTTGATCCCCTTCAGCATACTGATAAGCCGGCTCACGCCCCTCCGGACAAGGGGCTCTCCTCCGGTGACCCTGAGCTTTGAAATATTAAGTGCTGCAGCAGCCTCCGCTATTGAAGCAATCTCCTCATAGCTTAAGATTTCCTCCATTGCGACGGTCTCAATGTCATGAGGCATACAGTATCTGCATCTTAAGTTGCAGCGATCCGTAATGGATATCCTTAAGTAATCTATTTCCCTTCCGAATCTGTCAAGCATTTCTTTTTCCTGCTTCTCCTTACTACAAGTCCCGTCCCGCGAGACCCGGTGCCGGATCTGCGACCGCTTTACGGTCCACAGATGACCGTCCCAATGGCGTTAAGTTAGTGAAATTCTATTACTACACACAGTGTCATTCTGAGCGAAGCGAAGAATCTTCTATAACCGGTCGGAAAGATCCTTTCTGTTGCTTCGCAACCCCTCGCCGGGGTGGCATCCCACATCTCCGATGTGGGATAAACCTCGCCGGGGTGGCATCCCACATCTCCGATGTGGGATAAACCTCGCCGGGGCGGCATCCCACATCTCCGATGTGGGATATG
>CAMVGV010000039.1 GCA_947167135.1 uncultured Lachnospiraceae bacterium | reverse complement strand
GCAATAAAACATTGATGCTTAGCGTTCCTGGTCCCGCTGGCGCTTTCGCTGCCACCACCGGTACTTCGGTCAGCCCTGCAGCTTCAGCGGCATGGGCCCTGCGATGACCGGAAATGATCTCGTACCCACCATCCTCCAACGGCCTTGCGATCAGTGGCGTCAGGACACCGAACTGCGCGATACTCTCGGTAGTTCTCAGCATTGCTTCGTCATCCACCACCTTAAATGGATGGTTTTTGAAGGGAACCAGTTCACTGATCGGGATCTTCTGTACCTTTTCCAGCTGACTGTCGGCGCGGCTCTCATCAGTCTCAAAGATACCATCGTAGCTGCTCAAGCTGATGTTTGCGCCTTTTCTCGGCATTGTGCATCACCTCCTTCGTGAGCGTCTGATAGGCTTCGGCCACCTTTCCCTTCGGATCATGGGCGAAGATGCTTTTTCCTTCGGCAGAGATCTCGGCAGCCCGGACCGATCGTGGGATATCGGTGCCGTACACTTTGATCTTGCCTCCATAGGTGTCCCGGATCAGCTGGGAGATATCCTTTCTCGGATAGATAGGATTCTCTGTATACCTATTATCAGTATCATTATTATCAGTATTACTTCCTCGTGATTTTAACGATTCCTGAATCGTCGTTTTCACGACTCCAGAATCGTGATTTTCACGAGTCTTGAATCGTGATCCGGGAGGTTGCCCACCAGAGTTATCCACAGCAGAGATGAAGTTTTTCACGTAGATCAGGTTCGGTTTTCCCTTTCGGGAGGCCTTCGGATCTGGTCTCCGGAAACAAAAAGCGGATCCCGTTTTGCTAAAATCGATACCGATCTGCTAACGAAATCCGCGGAATTTCTGGCGTCCACGAGAGGATTCGAACCTCCGACCTGCCGCTTAGGAGGCGGCCGCTCTATCCTGCTGAGCTACGTGGACTTATTCAATTTTTGGCTTATTTACTGGGTTTTTCGACCCTCCGGAGCCACCCGGTTTTGTCTGTCCCTGGCTAATGGACCGAGCTAAAAATGCCGTTACCTGCATTTTCACCCTAACGCCATTTTGGCTTTCAGGTGAACCTGTCTCTCTACCATTTCCGGCTCAAATCGAACTCCGCACAAGTTTTTCGTTCGGATTTTGGCGTTCGGTCCCGGCGATGATTAGGAGGCGGTCACTCTATCCTACTGAGCTACGTAGACATATTACAATACTGCCTTGACACTCAGGATCTCCGCTAGGTGAAGTTCACATGACCCTGGAGCCAGATAATACCTTTGAACCTCCGACCCGGAGCCGGCTCCCCTGTCAGATCCTTTTCGTTGATGCAGACATCAAGTGTCAGATCATTGCATTTCACAGTTATAACATAAATAGCTTCTTTGGTCAAACTGTTATGCATCAGCCGCCCTTCAGTGATCTCCCCAAGAACTGAATACAGATCACATTCAATTCCCCAGGGCATAAAGTAAGTATCCACAAGGGAAAGAATATCGTCCGTCCGGATCTTTTTCGAGATCGCAGTATAGGTGTCGATATCTTCCATGGTAAGGTCATCTATTGCGTCCTCATCACCATCTCTGGCTGCAGCCAGAAGCTGATGCCGGTTTTCTTCCCTGTCTTTCCCTGCAATGACCCTCACGGGATCCTTCATAAGAGGAAGGACCACGGAACCCTCGGTGCTCATAGCGGCAAAATTCACAGACGTGTTCTTTTCAGGTTTTAATCCATTATTTCTATGTCGGAGATAATCCAGTCGGTTTTGAAGATGGAAGATAAGACTCACGCCAACCTTTAGATCATCGCAGAGGCCGGCATAGGAATCCTTTTCTATATGCCGTTCAATGCTTATTTCCTCGGCAGAGCTTACATTCTGTCCGATTATGTACGGATAATAGTACTCATATTCAAATTCCGCATCCTCAGAATAGGTACCGCAGACGGTGATTCCGAGGAGATCCGCATACTCCTTCCGGAATTCCACGGCCAACGTATCGTCGGAAGCGGAAACATACTGTCTTTCAGTCGGATTCTTTATCACATCATTGAGTATTTTTTCAAGACTCTTTCTGTTTTTTATTCCGCTGAAGCCAATGGCTCTTAAATACTTGTGCATCTTTGTTACTTATTGGTGGTCTTTCCGGCGGCTCTTTCCGCCCTTCGGGAAGCTTCTTTTATCACCCTGTCATGGTGATCCTTGGAATTCTGCAGTGTTACCGCCTGCTCCAATGCCTCCTTCTCCTCAAAGCCCAGATCAATGGCAGACTTGCCATCCACTATCTCCTTTGTATAAGTATAACACCCGTTATTTGAGTGTACGGAATTCATTATATATCCGTTATCGTCTTTATCCAGCATACACAGGGCAAAGCTCAGCTTTCCGCCCATCTCATGGAATGCGTCATACTTTACCAGGCCCATCTTCTGATAACAGCTCTGAATGTTTTTCAAAAGACTGTCAATATCACGCCGGTCTCTTCTTGTTGCGGTTTTTAGATCGGAAATATCGGTAAATAATTCTTCGAACTGATTTTCCAGACTCTTACCATCTTTTCCTTCCATAAACACTTCATATTCTTCCCTGATCTTCCTGAACCTGGCCATCTGCACAAAATGCAGAATGAAAAGAACCAGTATGAGGATTAGAAGAAAGATCACTATATAGAAAGGATCCAGCCAGCCTAGTCCAAGATAATTTAATATGTTACTCTGATTCATTATCCTGTTACTGCGCTCCTTTCAATTTTTTCACCAGCTCTTCCAGCTCTTCGGGAGAATAGTACTCTATTTCGATCCTTCCTTTTCTGCTGTCTCTGGCCTTTATACTTACCTTTGCACCCACACTTTCCCTGATCTCATCTTCGTATTTTCTGAGTATCAGATCCAGCGCCTCATTGTCCTTTTTCGCTGCTTTTTTCTTCGGAGGCTTAACGAAATCCCTTACCATCTTTTCGATTTCCCGAACCGTCATCTCTTCATCAAAGATCCGCTGAGCCATCTCGTACTGTTTCTCCCCATCCGTGATAGGAAGCAAAGATCTGGCATGCCCTTGGCGAAGCTTTCCCTCGATCACCATCTGCTGAACCCTTTGATCAAGCTTCAGTAACCGCATTGCATTGGTAATGGTAACTCTGTTCTTTCCTATCCGCTCTCCCAGCTCATCCTGTTTAAGACCATAATCGGAAAGAAGCCTCTTATATGCCTGACCCTCCTCTATAGGATTAAGCTTCTGCCTTTGTAGATTTTCCAGAAGCTGTATCTCCACCTTCTCCTGCTCGTTGAACTCCCTTACTATGACGGGTACTTCTTTTAAGCCGGCTATCTTGGCAGCCCTCCATCTTCTCTCTCCTGCCACGATCATATAGCCCCTGTCCTTTTTCTGGACAAGGAGCGGCTGGAATACTCCATGGGTCTTTATGGAATCTGCCAGCTCATTAATTTCGTCCTCTCCGAAATCCTTTCTCGGCTGATCGGGATCCGGTTCAAGGCGGCTCAGTTTAACCCATAATATCTGATCCTTATTCTCGGTTTCTGTCTTTCTTTCGGCGTTACTTCCGACTTCCACGCTGTCGGGTATCAGTGCGTCAAGTCCTCTTCCCAGTCCTGTTTTTTTTGCCATAAAAGCTGCTTCTCCTTGATTTTTTCCTTATTTTGCCTTCAGTACTTCCTCTGCAAGCTTTCTGTAAGCTTCTGCTCCCGCTGATTTTGCATCATATACGGTTATAGGCATACCATAGCTTGGTGCTTCGGCAAGCCTGATATTTCTCGGAATAATGGTTTTGTAAATATCTTCTCCCAGATGTTCGCTTACATTTTCTACAACCTGCTGGGAAAGGTTTGTTCTGGAATCGTACATAGTGAATACGACTCCCTCTATTTCAAGTCTGGAATTCAGTCTTTCCCGAACCAGATTCACGGTTCGGATAAGCTGTGACAAGCCCTCCAGCGCGTAGTATTCGCACTGGATCGGAACCAGTACCGTATCCGCCGCAACAAGGGCGTTAACGGTAAGAGTACTTAGGCTCGGAGGACAGTCTATGATAACATAGTCATACTCATTCCTTAATGAAACAGCTTTCCTGTCAAGAATGTATTCCTTTTCCTTTGTCCCGATCAGCTCTATTTCCGCTGCTGCCAGATCCACATTTGAAGGGATAAGTGAAACATAGGGTATCACCTCTCTCCGGATGCAGTCATCCATTTCAGTATTTTCATCAAGAAGAAGGTCATAAACCGTGTTCTCCGCGGCATTTTTATCTACTCCCAGACCGCTGGTTGTATTTCCCTGAGGATCGCTGTCTATTACAAGCACCTTCTTTTTCTTTTCCGCTAGACAGGCCGCCAGATTTATTGTTGTGGTGGATTTCCCCACACCACCCTTCTGATTGGCAATAGCGATTATCTTTCCCATTAGTTAGCTCCTGTATCGTTTTTTCACGCTTTATGAACCGTTCTCCTTATCAGGCGATCAGATGATCCACCCCCTGACCAGAATGCGCGAAAATGATTATAGCACAAAAGACAGATATTGTGTCATATCATTCCGTCATTAGTCTCAGAAATTTCTTCTTAAACAGGCGGTTTTCATCCCTATCCCTTCTATCCGGCGTTGTTGTAGCTTTTCCTTATAGGTTTTTCATGCTTCGGGTGGCTAAAGAGCCTGGTCACTCTATCTTTTTCCGTAGATCATTACAATATGATTAAAGCTCCAAAAATAATTGCCGCCACACAAGAAAAGCTTGTGGTGGGGACAAGGTCTTTGGGCGCACCCCAAAAAGAGCTTGATGTGGGGATCGTCATAAGGAGGATCCGCTTTCGGGAGGATTCCTTACGACCCGGGACCCCACGAAATGGCAAAGCATCCGGTAGATGTTTTGCGGGCACCGGACAATCAGGCGCGTCAGTAACCCTTTGAGCTTGACAAAATTCACTATCCATCTTGTTTTACCCTGATGATTATGCTACCATAGCTGCCATAAGCAGTTTTCTTATATCCTTCTATCAGGTGGTCTCACCTTCTAAAAGTTCTGAAATTCCTGCTTATAAATTCCAGTCACTTAATTAAATCAGCAGGAGATGATCGCCATGTTTCTTTTTCTCCTGCGGAATTCCAAAGGAGGACAAAGCTCATGAAATTAAACTTCTTTTTAAAAATCTGGTACAGGATCAACCCCAGGTACAAGGACTAGCTGTTCTGTAAGATCTTCGGCAGGGAAAAGCATAAGCGTTATGCTCTGGAGCTCTATAATGCCGTGAACAACAGTAGCTATTCTGATCCTTCCATGCTCGAAATCATCACTCTGGAGGATGCGGTATATATCAAAATGAAAAACGATGTGGCGTATCTGATGAGCGGAAATATTGCAGTCTATGAGCATCAAAGCACAGTGAACAATAATATGCCCATACGGGGTTTTATGTATTTCGGCGAATTATACAACAAGATACTGAAAGGAAACAATGCCAATATATACGGCAGAAAGCTTGTGAAAATCCCAACCCCGCAGTATATTGTATTTTATAACGGAACTGACGATTATCCCGAGGAAAAGAAGCTTAAGCTGTCGGACGCATTCATGGATCCGGGGCACGATGATGAATTCGAATTCACCGCTACGGTTTTTAATATCAACCTCGGAAAGAATGAGAAGCTGCTTGAATCCTGCAAGTCACTGAAGGAATACAGCATCTTTGTTGATACTGTCAGGAAGAAAGGGCTGAAAATGCCCGCTGAAAAGGCCGTGGACGAGGCAGTCAGGGAATGTATCAAAAATAATATCCTTAAGGATATCCTATCGGAAGAGAGGTCATCGGTTATGCTGGAAATGCTTACAAGCTTTGATGAAAAAGTTTACGAGGAAGGACTGCGCGAGGAAGGTCGAGAGGAAGGTCGAGAGGAAGGCAGAAAGGAAGGCAGAGAGGAAGAACGCCGGAATACCGAGCGTGAACGCCAGCGTGCAGATAATGCTGAAGCAGAGCTTAAAAAATACAAGGAGCTCTTTGGCGAGTTAGAGGCGAAGCCAAAAAACAAAAAATAAAATTCTGAACATTTGCCTCGGAAAGAATGAGAAGCTACTTGAATCTTACAAGCCTATGAATGGACATAACATCCTTATGGATGCTGTTTAGGAAGAAAGGGTTGAAGAGAGGTCATCGGTTATGCTGGAAATTTTACAAGCTTTGATGAAAAAGTTTACGAGGAAGGACTGCGCGAGGAAGGTCGAGAGGAAGGCAGAGAGGAAGAACGCCGGAATACCGAGCGTGAACGCCAGCGTGCAGATAATGCTGAAGCAGAGCTTAAAAAATACAAGGAGCTCTTTGGCGAGTTAGAGGCGAAGCCAAAAAACAAAAAATAAAATTCTGAACATCGGTTCCGGAAAGAAAATGCTTACAAGCTTTGATGAAAAATTTATGAGAAAGAACGCCGGGCATCGAATGGTTATGATTCCGTCGCCGGATTTGTCATGTTTCACGTGAAACATTCTTGTGTCTAAATTGGTCGGCTATACTAAAGTGTTTCACGTGAAACAAAATGGTGCTTTAACATCTGAAAAACCACAACAATGTTTCACGTGAAACATCACAACGGTTCTCTGGCCGGAGTGCCCGCCCTACGCGGATATTTGTCCGGACATTTATTTTCCTTCTTGATTAAAATCAGCGACCTTCTGTCTCCACCCGGCAACTCATACTCAATAATTTCTTCGGTCCTGCCTCCCAACAGGGAGATCGCATTACCGGCCCGCAGCAGCTCCTCATTCCCACTTTCCCCTTTATATGAAATGAATTTGCCGCCGGTCTTTACAAAAGGAAGAACAAGCTCGGAAAGTGAAGAAAGATTGGATACCGCCCGGGATAAAACCAGGTCAAACTGTTCCCTGTAGTGATCCAAATGTGCAAGATCCTCGGCTCTGCCATGAACCACAGATATCTTTTTAAGACCAAGTTCACTTATCACTTCTTCAAGAAATATTAGTTTTTTTCTGACTGAATCCATAAGAAGAAATTCCGTGTCGGGCAAAAAAATTTTTAAGGGTATTCCCGGAAATCCACCACCCGTGCCAAGATCCAAAACCCTCTGTCCGCCATAAAATTTTTGATACTTTAGGACAAAAAGGCAGTCTGCAAAATGTTTTCTCATAACTTCATCATATTCTGTTATGGCAGTAAGGTTCAGGAACCTGTTCTTCTCAATCAAAAGAAAATAAAAGCGTTCAAGCTTATCAAGAAAATCCGTTGTATATTCTATACCAATGTCCGTTAAAAGCTTTTCAAGTGTGTGATTCTTCAAATCTGCTCTTGTCCTTTGCATCGAGATAAATTGATAATATCTGAATATCCGCAGGGGAGATTCCCTGAATTCTGGAAGCCTGTCCGATATTTTCCGGTCTGAATTTATTAAGCTTCTGCTGTGCTTCCAACCTAATCCCATGTATTCGTGTGAAGTCAATATCGGTAGGTATCCTCTTTTTTTCAAGCTTCTTAAACTGTTCGACCTGCCTAAGCTCCCTTTCAAGATACCCTTTATACTTTATCTCGATATTAATCTGTTCGATAATATCCGGAGGCAGCTCCGGTCTGTCAGGATCAATAGGCGCAATCTTTTCATAGGAAAGCTCGGGTCGTCTTATAATTTCCTCAAGAGAAGCACCGGTAACCAAAGGTGTACTTCCAACCGAAAGTAGAAATTCGGATATGGAAGCGGAAGCGCCCACAGTTATCCCTTTTAGTCTTTCAATCTCCGAAAAGATAAGCTTCTCTTTCTCATTAAGAGCCTGAAGCTCGCTATCAGAAATAAGACCTGCTTCATAGCCTTTTCTTCTTAATCTCCGGTCAGCGTTATCCTGCCTTAGAAGAAGCCTGTATTCTGCACGGCTCGTCATCATTCGGTAAGGCTCGAAGCCCTCCTTTGTAACAAGATCATCGATCAGAACCCCAATATATCCTTCTGACCTGTCAATGATAAGAGGCTCCCTACCCTTGATAAACATAGCAGCATTTATACCGGCAATAAGTCCTTGAGCTGCAGCCTCCTCATAACCGGAGCTGCCGTTACTTTGTCCACCGGAAAAAAGCCCTTTAACATTCTTAAATTCAAGTGAATGTTTTAACTGTATCCCCTTAAAACAGTCATATTCTATAGCATATGCATTTCGGACAATATCCGCGTTTTCAAGTCCCGGAACGGAACGGTACATTCTTAGCTGAACATCCTCAGGCATAGAACTGCTCATACCATCAACATACCATTCATTCGTATGTATGCCCTCAGGTTCAAGAAAGACCTGATGTCTATTCTTATCCGGGAACTTCACAACCTTATCCTCTATTGAGGGACAGTATCTGGGTCCCGTACCCTCAATAACCCCGGCAAATAAAGGAGATCTATCAAGGCTGCCCCTGATTATTTCATGGGTTGTCTCATTGGTATAGGTAAGAAAGCATGGCACCTGTTCCTTTTGAACAGTAGAAGGATCCGTAGAAAAAGAAAAAGGAACTACCGGCACATCACCATACTGGGGAGCCATTTTAGAAAAATCGATGGTTCTGCCATCCAATCGGGCCGGCGTCCCGGTCTTATATCTGTGTATCTCCACACCAGCCTTAATAAGTGAATCCGATAATGAATTTGCAGCCTTCAGACCATTAGGCCCGGTATTTGTAATTGCCTCTCCGCAAAGGCATCTGGCTTTCAGATATACTCCGGTACAAAGAACGACAGCTTTCGTTATGTAAACCATTCCGGTCAAGGTCTTTACTCCTTTAACCTCCCCGTTCTCTGTCAAAAGCTCCGTTATCTCCGCCTGCTTTAGTGTAAGGTTGTCCTGACCTTCAAGAACCTGACGCATGCTTCGGGAATAATCCTCTTTATCAGCCTGTGCTCTAAGAGAATGCACGGCAGGTCCCTTTGAGGAATTCAGCATTTTTGACTGTATAAAGGTTTTATCAATGTTTTTCCCCATCTCTCCGCCAAGGGCATCTATCTCACGAACGAGGTGTCCCTTGGAGCTGCCGCCAATATTAGGATTACAGGGCATCATGGCAACACTGTTTATGCTGACCGTAAAAACTATGGTTTTTATTCCGAGCCGAGCGAGTGCCAGCCCCGCTTCGCATCCGGCGTGACCGGCACCGATCACGGCTGATTCATAATCCCTGATAAGGGTTTTCATACTGTTTCCTCTTTCATAATTTTTCCCTGTCATCCTGAGTGTCAATGGAAAACTCTTTCCCACCAGTTATCGAAGATTCTTCGCTTCGCTCAGAATGACAATGGAGCGCCATTCATAATGACAATGGAGCTTCGTTCAGAATGACAATGGAGCTTCGTTCAGAATGACAATGGAGCTTCGCTCAGAATGACAATGAGCTTCGCCCGCACCGCTTACTTTCCCATACAGAATTCAGAAAAGATCCTGTCAAAAAGATCCTCATCCGTACTTTCACCGATAACATTTCCAAGGTGGGTATATGCATCCATAAGATCTGAAGTAAAAAAATCTTCTGTCATATTATCATCAATACTGTTTATAACAAGCTCGAGACTATCCCTTGAAAGCCTAAGCTCTGTTAGCTGTCTTTCGCAGGAAACAAAGATCTCTTCATCAGTTTTAAGCTTTTCCGACAGGAACATCTCACTAACGGTCTCTCTTAATTCCTTAAGTCCCATTTCCTCCGGAACAGAAAAATCGATAACCGGACAGGAAAAGTTAAAATGATGATCACGGTCGCTTCTCAGATCTGTCTTATTTAGCAGAACAATACATTTCTTACCTAATGACATTATATGATCAAAGATCTCCATATCCTCAGAATTTATTTCGGAGCTTGAATCTACAGTAAACAAACAGAGGTCTGCTTTTTCAATGGTTTCCCTTGATCTCTCGACTCCTATTTTCTCGACCTTATCTCCGGTCTCCCTGATCCCGGCCGTATCCGAAAGAATAAGAGGTATTCCGTCTATCAAAACCTCGGAGGAAAGCACGTCTCTGGTGGTTCCTGGGATATCTGTTACTATTGCCCTGTTTTCCCCGGATAATAAATTGAGTATTGAGGATTTTCCCACATTTGGCTTTCCGACTATGGCAGTTTTGATACCGCTCTTCAGGATCCTGCCTGTATCGGCTCCGGACAAGAGCTCTTCTATCTCTCCGATCATTTCAGACACCTTTACTCTAAGCTGAGAAGGATATCCATCAAGTGAATAATGCTCGGGATCATCAAGGGCCGACTCCAGAAACGCAGTTTCATGTATGATTTCATCCCTTAATATAATGATCTTCTTATACAGTCCGCCCCTTAATAGTGTTACAGCATTTTTTCTGGCGAACTCATTGGAAGAGGAAATGACATCCATCACTGCCTCAGCCTCCGTCAGATCTATTCTCCCGTTAAGAAAGGCTCTCCTTGTAAACTCCCCCGGCTCAGCTGCTCTTGCACCATTTTTTATAATATGTGAAAGCACCCGTCGTAAAATAAAGCTGCCTCCGTGACAGCTTATTTCCACCGTGTCCTCCGCTGTGTATGACCGGGGCTTCCTGAAAACAGTGATCAGAACCTCATCGATCATCTCATTCCCGTCAGAAAAAAAACCGTACTTTACCGTATGGGATGGCTGACCCTGAATATCAAGCTTTTTCCCGCTCTTCGTCACTATCATCCCGTCTGCGATATTCAAAGCTTCGCTTCCTGAAATCCTTATTATACCTATTCCCGAACGTCCGGGTGCCGTGGAAATGGCGGCAATTGTATCGTTTTCTCTGTTCATAAACATAATAATCGAAGTAATATGAAGAAAAGCCGCACCCTGAAAAAGGCGCGGCCAAAAACCACTTTCTATTATTTCTTCAGTGTGATGACCACTCTCCTGAAGGGTTCATCTCCTTCGGAATGGGTAACTACATATCTGTCTCCCTGAAGTGCGGAATGGATGATCCTTCTCTCATAAGGATTCATGGGCTCCAAAGAAACCGGCCTCTTTGTTCTCTTTACCTTAAATGCCAGATTTTTGGCAAGGTTTTCCAGAGTTTTTCTCCTTCTTTCCCTGTAATCCTCGGTATCAACCTTCACTCTGATATATTCACTGGTTCCCTTATTAACGATCAGGCTCGCAAGATATTGCACAGAATCCAGCGTCTGACCCCTCTTTCCGATAAGAATCCCCATCTCAGGACCGGAAAGCTCGATGTTAAGAGATCTTTCGGCGGTATTCAGACTGATCTCAGATGAAACATCAAGCTCCATTGCCTTGAAAAGATCAGCTAAAAACTTCTGAACCCTGTTCTTTGTCTCCTCCTCGTCTATCCGGCTGCCCGCGTTATCAGAAGAGGAAACCGCATCCTCAGAGCTTTTTTCTGCTTTTCCGGAAGAGAAAGAAGTCCCGGTATCCTTAGGGCTTTCCTCCCTAATAACAGGAGCTGTATCGGTATTTACCTTAATTTCCTTATTAACCCCCTCCTTGATCCTCGCCTTTATTACTGTAGGCTTTGTATTAAAACCAAGAATGCCGGATTTTCCCATATCGACTATTTCATAATCAAGATCTGAAGCTTCTACAGAAAAATGTCTGCAGGCATCAGATAAAACGCTCTCCAATGATTTTCCCGAAAATTCTGTATATTCCATTGTAATTCTCCTTTTTGAAATAAACACGACAAAGCTTATTTCTTTGCTCTTTCGTTGTACTCCCTTACCATATTGGCTCTCGCCGCAATACTGCCGGGACTCTTATTTTCCATATTGTCCACTGTTCCATCAGCCGGTTTAATAATACCCGGATTAATATTCGAAGCTTTGATATTTGCCCTTGAGGATATTGAATCCTTTGTGGACGGACTGTTTATGGGAGCAGCCTTTTTTACACCCTCTTTTGCAAGATTCTTTTCAACAATGCTCTCAATATTCATGTGGTCGATATGTCTGTTGATAAAGAACTGCTCAATACTTCTGATAACCGCACCGGATATCCAGTAGATACCCATACCGATCGGAAGGCTGAAGCAGAAAAACGCAGAAACAAGCGGCATGGTGACATTCATTGATTTCATCATACGTGCTGTGGAATCAGCATCTCCGCTGTTTGCTGCCTGAGGCATAAATAAAGTATTCAACCACTGTGTGGCTGCAGCAAGAAGGGGAACCATAACAGCACCCAATATCATAAGAAAATTTCCGTTTGAAAAAGAAGTCTTTATGATATCGATCGGCGAATATGCCACATTCAGTCCCAGAAAGGTATTAAAACCTTCAAACTGGGTTCTTACCCTTTCAAAGATCTCCATATCGAGACCATTTATACCTTTTATCATATCCCAGTCGGCAATGGAAGCACGGTTAAGAACATCAATAACCGAATTCACCGCTTCCTCACCCGTAAATTCAATTGACTTTCCGACCTGTCCGCTTTTAACAACAGAGAGACCTGATAATACATCCACTCCGTTAGCTGTGGACAAGATATTATCTGCCAGCTCCTTCAAGCAGTCATATACCTTTGTCACATAGGCCGGAATACTGTAAATAACCCTGTACAGGGCAAAAAGAATGGGCATCTGTATCAAAAGCTGCACACAGCTTCCTGTGGGAGATACACCGTACTTCTTATAAACAAACTGCATCTCCTCATTCTGCTTCGTCATGGAATCCTGATCTTTTTTTCCCTTATACTTTTCCTGTATGGCCTTGATCTCCGGATTCATTCTGGCTGACAGTTTACTGAATTTCTGCTGCTGATAAGTAAGCGGCAGAAGGAAAATGTAGATGATAATAGTAAAAAAGATAATTGCCACACCTACATTCGGAACGATATTAAAGATCACATTAAGCAGGGCTCCCAGGATCTTTGCGATAGGACCCAGGATCACTCCGCTGTTCTGTGTCAGTAAAACTCCTGACAAGATTTCTTCCTCCTAAGCTGATCAGGATGAAACCGCTTTACTCCTATAGCCTTTATAATCAAGCGGAACCGGATCAACTCCCCCCTTTGAGAAAGGATTGCATCTTAAGATCCTCCAGAAAGCCATTAAACCGCCCTTTACCGCCCCGTATCTTTCAACAGCTTCAAGGCCGTAGGAAGAACAGGAAGGGAAATAAGGACATTTTGTTCCCTTCAGAGGTGAAATATAGATCTGATACTTCTTTATGATAAAAATCAAAAGACTTTTCATCTTTAATTTACGATCTTATGAGCTTTTCCCAAATTAATAAGGGATCTTTCCACATCCTGACATTTCAATAGTTTATAATCCGTGTCTTTTTGAGGATTAGCACCTTCACGTGCTACGACCACTATGTCCAAACCACTATTGAACCTATCCTCATGTAGTCTGTATGCTTCTCTGATTAACCGCGCCAGTCTGTGCCGTACAACAGAATTGCCGACCTTCTTACTGACGGATATTCCAAGGCGGTTCATCTCTAACCCGTTTTCCAGTACATACATAACAAAAAATTTATCCGCTTTAGATCTGCGTTTCCTGTAAACTGCCCTGAAATCTGTGTTTTTCTTCAAGCTTGAAAAACTTTTCATTTACGGTAAATAAAAGACCACTTTCTGTGGTCTTGACTCTTCCGATGCTGTTAAACAGTAAGCTTTGCTCTGCCCTTTGCTCTTCTTGCTGCAAGAACCTTACGTCCTCCGGGAGTGCTCATTCTTGCACGGAAGCCGTGAACCTTATTTCTCTGTCTCTTTTTAGGGTGATATGTCATCCACATATTACAAGTACCTCCTGACTATTAACTGGTAAAAGTACCGGAAAACACAGCGTCCATTATATAGAGATAAAAACTCTGCGTCAAGCTTGAAATATATGCTTTACATAATATTTATCCACTTTTAGTGAATAAATGGTGGATAAATATGTTATTTAAAGTAAAATTATCCACATATGACGTTAATAATATCCAAAAATAGCGAAAATTCAAGGAATCAAGTTATCCACCGTTATCCACAAAAAAATGTGTATAAACATCTGTTTGTTTAACATAATTAGTAAGTATATTTTATTATTATCTCTAAAACCGCTCTATTTTGCCCATACAGGAGTTATCCACAAAAATCCTTTAAATGTGCTTTCTTGAAAAAAAAGTCATTTTAGAGTAAAATAACGCCGATAGTGCATAACACAAAATTATCCTTAAAAGAAGGAATCTTTAGAGAATATATGAACGAACGTGAAAAACTCCTGAAAAACTGGGAAAATCTGAAGCTTCAGATAAAAAATGAAAACGATAATATCTCGGAGCTGGCATTTAATACCTGGCTTAAGCCACTTAAAATAGGAAACGTTGAAAATGATACTATTTTTATTCTGATCCCTCCTGAGCTTGCAGGTGATGACGGAACAGGAACTGCCATCATAAAAAAGAATTATTCCTCCAAACTGAAAATAGCTCTGTCGGAATATCTGAATAAAATCTACAATGTTGAGTTCGCGGAAGAAGACTCTTCCTATAATTATGATTTTAATCTGAGTAATGAGAAGCTTTCTTCTCTTCAGAGATCTAATATTAATCCCAGATATACCTTCGGAAATTTTGTCGTGGGTCCAAACAATGAGCTTGCTGTTTCCGCAGCAAAGGCAGTTGTCGAAAAACCGGGATTTGCATTTAACCCTCTTTTTATCTACGGAGGTCCCGGACTCGGAAAGACCCACCTTATGCACGCTATCGGCTACAGCATAATAAAAAATGATCCTTCAAAGATCGTAAGATATGTTACCAGCGAGCAGTTTACAAATGAGGTTGTGGATTCGATCCTAAACCAGAGTACTCAGAAGATGAGGAATATCTACAGATCCGTTGATGTTCTTCTTCTGGATGATGTGCAGTTTATAATAGGAAAGGAACAGACCCAGAATGAGCTCTTTAATTCATTTAATGAGCTTTACGGTCAGAATAAAGCTATTGTTCTTTCATCCGATAAACCTCCGAAGGATATGAAGACATTGGATGAAAGAATGCAGTCACGATTTGAAATGGGTCTTACCGCAGATATAACCCCTCCGGATTATGAGACCAGGATGGCTATTTTACGTCAGTATGCAAATACGAAGGATTTTGAGGTAAATGATGAAGTCATTCAATATATAGCTTCCAATATCAGTTCAAATATCAGAGAACTTGAAGGGGCATTAAACAAGGTTTATGCAAGAAAGAACTTTATCAACGAAGAAATAACCGTTTCAGTCGCTGAAGAGGCAATAAGGGACATTATTAAGGAATCGGAACCGAGAAAAATAACACCGGATCTTATCATCTCAGAGGTGGCAAAATACTATGAAACCTCAAAGGAATCAATTACCTCCAAAAAGAGGACAAAAGAAATAGTGATCCCTCGCCAGGTTTCCATGTATCTCTGCAGGGAACTTACCGATACACCCTTTGCTGAGATCGGAAAGGCAATGGGAGGAAAGGATCACACCACAGTTATGCACGGTCATAAGGAAATTTCCAACGAATTATCAACAAACGCTGCACTGAGAGAGGATATTGATAATATAAAAAAGAAAATAATTCCCAATCAATAAACACCCAGAAATATCCTTATCAACATAGTTATCATTCCGTGAAACCTTAATAGTCATGGGAGTTTCACGGATTATAAACAAATTCACAGCTATTACTATTAATATTACTAAAAATAATTATTTATTTATTTATAGAATCTTCGGGAGGGAGAGATATTCACAATGAAAATCAAATGTGCAAAAAGTGATCTTGTTAATTCAATAAGCATTGTTTCAAAAGCTGTTGCTTCGAATAAAACATCCACCTCCATATTGGAATGTATTCTTATAGAAGTGGCTAACGGTGTTATCAAATTCACTGCCAATGACAGGGAACTTGGTATAGAGACAAGGGTTAAAGGTGAAATAAAAGAAAATGGTATTGTCGCCGTTGATGCAAATATTTTCGGAAATGTGACCGGCAGACTTCCTGACGGAGAAGTGGAAATATCATCTGATGCTTCCTATAAGGTAGTGATCAAATGCATGAAAGCGAGGTTTGATCTTCCGGGACGCTCCGGAGAGGATTTTTCCGGACTTCCTCTTATTGAAAAGAATGATATGATCACAATTTCACAATATACCTTAAAGGAAGTAATAAGACAGACTCTTTTTGCTACCAGTACGAATGATAATAATAAGCTTCTTACAGGTGAGCTTTTTGATATCAGGGGAGACAGGATGAGAGTGGCTGCTCTGGACGGACACAGAGTTGCTATCAGAAATATAGAGCTCCGTCAGTCTTACAATGACAGAAAGGTAGTTATCCCCGGAAAAACCTTAAATGAAATAGCTAAGATCCTTTCCGGAGAAATAGAAAAGGAAGTTAATATATATTTTATGTCAAATCATATTGTATTTGAATTTGACAGGACTCTTATGGTTTCCCGTCTCATAGATGGAGAATTCTTTGATGTTGACAGAATGCTGAAGGATGATTATGTCACAAAGGTAGAGGTTGGAAAGAAGCTTCTTCAGGAGACTGTAGAAAGAGCTATCCTGCTTGTAAAGGATAATGATAAAAAACCTGTTGTTATAGGAATTAACGATAATTCAATGGAATTTAAGATAAAATCTCCTATCGGTGCTATGGATGAGATAGTTGATGCGGAAAAAACCGGTGAGGATATGATCATAGGCTTTAATCCAAAATTCGTCCTGGATGTTCTGAAGGTCATTGATGACGAAAAAATATTCATTTATATGATGGATTCTAAAGCTCCGGCTTTTATAAAGGATGATGCGGGAAAATATAATTATGTTATTCTTCCCATCAATTTTAATACTGTATAAAAAGGCCGATTTGTCATTCTTAGCTTACACTGTGTCATTCTGAGCTTACGATTTGTCATTCTTAGCTTACATTGTGTCATTCTGAGCGAAGCGAAGAATCTTATAAAACCGAGAGGAAAGATCCTTTCTGTTGCTTCGCAACCCCTCGCCGGGGTGGCATCCCACATCTTCGATGTGGGATAAACCTCGCCGGGGCGGCATCCCACATCTCCGATGTGGGATATGCGTCGCTGGCGCTCAGGATGACAGGGAAGAAGGCTCAGGATGACAGGAGAGAAGCGGAGAATCTTTAGAAGACTGAATGTCATTCTGAGCGAAGCGAAGAATCTTTAATATAAAGAAATATGGAATTTAGAATAAAGGAAAACGAAGAATTTATAAAACTCGGGCAGCTATTAAAGGCTGCGGATCTGGTACGATCCGGATCGGATGCAAAGACCGTTATTCAAAACGGGGATGTAGAGGTAAACGGAGAGGTCTGTCTGTTGAGAGGAAAAAAGGTAAAGAGGGGTGACCTTGTATCCTTTGACGGAAAAACAGTAAAAGTCTGCTGATGAAGATAAAAAGACTGGAGCTTACTTCATTTCGTAATTACGGGAGTCTTCAGATAGATCTTGAAGACGGATGTAATATTTTTTATGGCAATAATGCCCAGGGAAAAACAAATATTTTAGAGGGAATATATCTTTCCTGTACCACAAAGTCACATAAAAAAAGCAAGGATCAGGAAATGATAAGGTTCGGGGATGAGGAAGCCCATCTCCGGGTGTATATCGAAAAGAATGATGTTGAACAGAAAATAGATATGCACCTTACCCGCAGCAGAAGAAAAAGCATTGCTGTAAACGGACAGCCGATAAAAAGGGCGGCTGAGCTTCTCGGAATAGCAAATATAATTTTCTTTTCCCCGGAGGATATCAATATGATAAAGAGCGGTCCTTCAGAGAGAAGAAGATTCGTAGATATGGATCTTTCACAGCTTGACAGTGTATATCTTTCTTCCCTGTCTCAATATTCAAGGTCTCTGGAACAGAAGAATAAGCTTTTAAGAGATGCTTCATATTTTGAAGATCCGTCGTTTTTTGGGATGCTGGATGTCTGGGATGAGAAGCTTATTGAATACGGAACGGAGATCATTAAAAGGAGAAAAGAGTTTTTAGGCGAACTTAATCTCATACTGAAGGAAAAAAACAGGGAAATAACCGGCATTAATGAAGAACTGTGCTGTGAATATGAGCCGGATGCCGATATCGGTGAATACAGGGAAAAGCTGTTTTCGGGGAGAAAACAGGATCTTAAAAGAGGAAGTACCTCCACGGGTCCACACAGGGACGATATAAGGTTTTCCCTGAATAATGTGGATCTAAGGAAATTCGGTTCCCAGGGACAGCAGAGATCGGCTTCGCTTTCGGTGAAGCTATCCGAGATAGATCTTTTTAGGAACAGGATAAATGATTCGCCGGTGCTTATGCTGGATGATGTTTTATCCGAGCTTGACAGTAACAGACAGAAATGCCTTCTTGCATCAATTGGGAACATACAGACTTTGATAACCTGTACGGGTCTCGATGAGCTTATAAAAAATGATTTTATAAAGGATAAGGTTTTTTTCGTGGAGAATGCCACGGTTGTAAAAAAGGAAAGGAGATGCATCAACGAATCATGAGTCAGCAGTACGGTGCGGATCAGATACAGATACTTGAAGGTCTGGAGGCGGTGAGAAAACGCCCGGGAATGTATATTGGAACCACGAGCTCCAGAGGACTTCATCATCTGGTGTATGAAATAGTGGATAATTCCGTTGATGAAGCCCTGGCCGGAGCCTGTGACAATATCCACGTATGGATAAATAAAGACGGTTCTGTAACAGTGGAGGATAACGGAAGAGGTATTCCCGTAGATATAAACCATAAATCAGGACTTCCCGGAGTTGAAGTAGTATTCACCATCCTTCATGCGGGAGGTAAATTCGGCGGCGGAGGGTATAAGGTCTCAGGTGGTCTTCATGGAGTGGGTGCCTCAGTTGTAAACGCTCTTTCAGAGTGGCTTACGGTTAATATTTTTAAGGAAGGAAAGATTTATGAGGAGAAGTTTTCCAGGGGAAAGACCACTGCTCCTCTTTCGGTGACAGGAGAATGTGAAAAGGAAAAGCATGGTACAAGGGTAACCTTTATGCCTGATGCGGAGATATTCAGGGAAACCACAACCTTTGAATTTAATGTTTTAAGGCAGAGGCTCAGGGAAATGGCTTTCCTGACAAAAAATCTCCGGATAGATCTTCACGATACAAGAGAAGGACAGGAAAGAGATGAAACCTTCCATTACGAGGGAGGGATAAAGGAGTTTGTAAAGTACTTAAATAAGAGTACTACTGCTCTTTATGACGATATTATTTACAGCGAAGGGCAGAGAGGAGGAGTTTATGTGGAAGTCGCCATGCAGCATAATGACTCCTATAATGAGAGTTCCTACAGCTTTGTAAATAATATAAATACTCCCGAGGGAGGGACACACCTTACAGGATTCAGAAATTCCATAACAAAGACCTTTAATGATTATGCAAGAAAGATGAAATTCTTAAAGGATAATGAGGAAAACCTTTCCGGTGAGGATATACGTGAAGGACTTACTTCCATAGTTTCGATCAAGATAGAGGATCCTCAGTTTGAGGGACAGACCAAGCAGAAGCTCGGAAACACTGAGGCAAGAAATGCGGTGGAATCGCTTCTGTCCGAGCAGCTAACCTATTATCTTGAGCAGAACCCCTCTGTTGCAAAGATAATCTGCGAAAAATCCATACAGTCACAGAGGGCAAGGGAAGCTGCCAGAAAGGCAAGGGACTTAACCCGCAGAAAATCAGCGCTGGATGGGCTTTCACTTCCCGGAAAGCTTGCTGACTGCTCCGATAAGGATCCGAAGAAATGTGAGATCTTTATAGTCGAGGGAGATTCCGCCGGAGGAAGTGCAAAAACTGCGCGTTCCAGAGCTACACAGGCGATCCTTCCCCTTCGGGGAAAGATACTTAATGTGGAAAAAGCCCGTCTAGACAGGGTTTACGGAAATGAGGAGATAAAGTCCATGATAACCGCATTCGGAACGGGTATCCATGATGACTTTAATATTTCAAGACTACGCTATGACAAGATAATAATTATGACGGATGCCGATGTGGACGGTGCCCACATTGCAACACTGATGCTCACCTTTATCTACAGATTTATGCCTGAGCTCATAAGACAGGGACACGTATATCTGGCGCAGCCGCCGCTTTACAAGCTGGAAAAGAATAAAAAGGTATGGTATGCATACTCCGATGAGGAGCTTTCAAAGATAATAAATGATGTAGGCAGAGACCAGAATAATAAGATACAGAGATATAAGGGTCTTGGAGAAATGGATGCAGAGCAGCTCTGGGAGACCACCATGGATCCTGAAAAGAGGGTACTTCTAAGGGTCGGAATGGATGAAGAAGCCGAGTCTGACGTAAATCTCACCTTTATGACGCTTATGGGGGATAAGGTGGAACCCAGACGTGACTTTATCCTTGAGAACGCAAAGTACGTAAGGAACCTGGATATCTAATATTAGTTGTCGTTCTGAGCAGAAAAAGACCGTTGTCATTCTGATCAGAAAAAGACCATTGTCATTCTGAGCGAAGCGAAGAATCTTTTTCTCCTTTAAGGTAAAGGAAGACCGCGTAAGCGGTGGATGAGGAAAAAATGGAAGAAAACACATTTGACCGTATAAGTGAAGTAGATCTGAAAAAGACCATGGAATCGTCTTATATAGACTATGCCATGAGCGTTATAGCCGCACGTGCCCTTCCCGATGTAAGAGACGGACTGAAGCCGGTGCAGAGGCGTATCCTGTATTCAATGATAGAGCTGAATAACGGACCTGACAAGCCTCACAGGAAATGTGCCCGTATCGTCGGTGACACAATGGGTAAATATCACCCTCACGGGGACAGCTCGATATACGGGTCTCTTGTGAACATGGCTCAGGAATGGTCAATGCGATACTGTCTTGTAGACGGACATGGAAACTTCGGTTCCGTTGACGGTGACGGTGCTGCGGCAATGAGATACACAGAGGCCAGACTTTCAAAGATCTGTATGGAGATGCTGGCGGATATCAATAAGGATACCGTGGATTTTGTACCAAACTTTGACGAGACCGAGTCAGAGCCTACGGTACTCCCTGCACGCTTTCCGAATCTTCTGGTAAACGGAACCACAGGAATAGCTGTAGGAATGGCCACCAATATCCCGCCCCATAACCTTAGGGAGGTTATAGATGCAGTACGCCTTCTTATCGATAATAAGGTTAATGAAGACAGGGATACGGATATTAGTGAGCTTCTCCGGATAGTAAAGGGACCGGATTTTCCTACCGGTGGAACCATTCTCGGAAACAGGGGAATAGAGGAAGCGTACAGAACAGGCCGTGGGAAAGTGGTTGTCAGGGCAGTCACCGATATCGAGACCATGGATAACGGCAAATCAAGGATCATCGTAACCGAGCTTCCCTACCTGGTAAATAAGGCAAAGCTTCTGAAGAATATTGCTGATCTTGTAAAGGATAAGAAGATCGACGGTATTACAGACCTCAGGGATGAATCCGACAGAGAGGGTATGAGGGTTGTTATCGAGCTCAGGCGGGATGTCAATGCCAATATCATATTAAACCAGCTCTATAAGCATACCCAGCTTCAGGACAGCTTCGGTATAATCATGCTGGCTCTTGTCAATAATGAGCCTCATATACTGAACCTTCTGGAAATGCTGAAGTGCTATCTCCTCCACCAGGAGGATGTGGTAAGACGCCGCACGCAGTTTGACCTGAATAAAGCAGAAGAAAGGGCTCACATTCTGGAAGGCCTCTTAAAGGCTATCGACACTATAGATGAGGTAATAAGGCTTATCCGCTCCAGTAAGACGGTTGCGGAGGCAAAGGAAAAGCTCATTGATTTCTTGAAGATCGATGATGCTCAGGCATCAGCAATAGTGGAGATGAGGCTTAGGGCTCTTGCCGCTCTGGAAAGGGAGAAGCTTCAGAATGAGTATGACGAGCTTCAGAAAAAGATAGCCGAATATAGGGAGATTCTTGCAGATCCGAAGAAGCTTCTGATGGTCATCCGTGATGAGATCTCGGTTATCTATGATAAATACGGTGATGACAGAAAGACCTCTATAGGCTTTGATGCCTATGATATCTCTATGGAGGATATGATACCGAAGGAGAATACAGTCCTTGCCATGACCTCACTGGGCTATATCAAGAGGATGTCTGTCGACAATTTCTCGGCTCAGAACAGGGGAGGCCGGGGCATAAAGGGTATCACAACCATAGAAAACGATTATATTGAAGACCTTCTCATGACCACGACTCATAATTACGTAATGTTCTTTACGAATATGGGAAGAGTGTACAGATTGAAGGCATATGAGATCCCCGAAGGCACCAGGAATGCCCGGGGTACTGCGATCGTAAACCTCCTGCAGCTTTCACCCAATGAGAAGATAACCGCTACCATTCCCATAAAAGACTTTGAAGAGGATAGATTCCTCTTTATGGTGACAAAGAAGGGAATAGTGAAAAAGACCCGGGCGAAGGAATTTGCCAATGTCCGTAAAAACGGGCTTTTCGCCATAAACTTAAGAGAAGATGATGAGCTTGTGGAAGTAAAGCATATCAGTCTTAATGAGGATATTTTTATTGTAACCAAGTACGGAATGTGCATAAGGTTCAAGGAGAGTGATGTCAGAAATACCGGGCGTGCCGCTATGGGTGTCATCGGTGTAAATCTAATTCCCGGCGATGATGTTGTGGGAATGCAGCTTATGAGTCAGGGAGAAGCACTGCTTCTTGTGACCGAGAATGGTATAGGAAAGCGGACATCACTTGAGGAGTTCCATGTTCAGAAGCGTGGAGGAAAGGGAGTTAAGTGCTATAAGATCACGGAGAAGACCGGGGATCTTGTTGGAGTAAAGGCCGTAAATCCTGATCATGAAGTAATGCTTATTACGGATGCAGGAGTTATCATACAGATAAGAGCCAATGATATTTCCGAATACAGCCGTATCACCATGGGCGTGAAGCTTATGAATCTGGACGAAGGAGTCAGGGTAGCAAAGGTAGCAAAGGTCAGAGCAAAGCTATCCGACGGAAATAATGATATTGAAGATATCGATACGGAAACAGGAGATGATACTGCAGTTGATGAGTCAGCTCCGGAGACCACAACAGATGAGAGCAGCGATCAGTAAAGGGTATTTCCTTCCGGATCGGTAACGACAATACAGGGAAAATCCTCTACAGTAAGCTTCCGGACAGCTTCAGTTCCGAGGTCGTCATATGCGATGACCTCGGATTTTTTTATGCATCTGGAGAGCAGGGCACCGGCTCCGCCGATCGCAGCAAAGTAGACGGCCCCGTTACGAACTATAGCGTCGTGTACCTCCGGGGAACGCTTCCCCTTGCCTATCATTCCAAGGAGACCGAGATCGAGAAGCCGTGGGGTATATATATCCATACGGCTGGCAGTGGTGGGACCGGCACTCCCAATGACTTTACCGGGTCTTGCCGGGCTTGGCCCCATATAGTAGATCACATTCCCTTTGATATCAAAGGGAAGAGAACCGTCTTTATCAAGGCTTTCATCCATCCTTTTATGAGCGGCGTCCCGGGCTGTATATATGGTGCCGCTTAAGAAAATCTTATCGCCGGCCTTTAAGTTTCTGATCTCATCCCCGGAAAAGGGGACTTTAAGTCTGTATTCCATAAAAGCTCCTGTTATGTTTCACGGTTATCAACAGAGTTATTAACAAAATGTTGATAAGTCGTGATCAAATAAACTAAATATTGTGGTAGTGCCGATTTGTGAAACATTATATGGTAAGGGAAACATGTCTGTTCACATGGCAGCAAATATTCACCGCTACCGGAAGACCGGCGATATGGGTGGGATAGGTATTGATATTAACCGCAAGAGCAGTGATATGTCCGCCTAATCCTCCGGGTCCGATGCCGGTTTCATTTATTTTTTCCAGCATTTCCTCCTCCAGTTCCTTTATATGCCTTAAAGGGGAACGTTCGTCGGTACTTCTTGTCAGAGCCTCCTTTGCAAGAAGGGCGCATTTTTCAAAATCGCCGCCTATACCCACACCTACGACTACAGGAGGACAGGCATTGGGACCCGCGTCCTTAACTGCAGTAAGGATCGCTTTCTTTACGCCTTCTATGCCCTGAGCAGGCTTCAGCATAAAAATCCGGCTCATATTCTCGCTGCCGAAGCCTTTAGGTGCAAGGATTATCTTTATTTTATCTCCCGGAACAATTTTTTCATGTATCACAGCCGGGGTATTATCTCCGGTGTTTTCCCGGATTATGGGATCATTTACAACACTTTTTCTTAAATAACCTTCGGTGTATCCCTTGCTGACACCCTGATTTACGGCATCTTCAAGATTTCCTCCGCAAAGATGCACGTCCTGCCCGATCTCCAGAAAGACAACCGCCATACCTGTATCCTGACAGATAGGGATCATATCCTTTCCTGCAATATCAAGGTTCTCCTGTAACTGGGATAAAATATCTTTTCCCAGGGCAGAGCCTTCCTTTTCGGCAGCTTTATCCAGCGCAGCTTTCATATCTTCCGAAAGGAAGTGATTTGCCCTTATACACATTTCCGCCAGTGCTTCTGTTATTTCCGATACATTTACTTCTCTTGTCATAGGGTATTTCCTTTGGATCTTTAGTATGAGCAGCTCCTTAATTGAAAAATCAGCTTGTGTGTTGTATTATCATAGGCAGGGTTTTTGACCCTCCATAATCATAACATAAATTTATACGAAAAACCGAAAGGGAATGATCAAAAATGCTTGATATCAAATTTGTCAGAGAAAATCCGGAAACTGTTAAGGAAAATATAAGGAAAAAATTTCAGGATGAGAAGCTGCCGCTGGTGGACGAAGTAATAGCACTGGATAAGGAAAACCGTGAGACTCAGCAGGAGGCTGACGATCTCCGTTCCAGCAGAAACAAGCTTTCTAAAGAGATCGGGGCTCTTATGGCTAAGGGGCAGAAAGAAGAGGCCGAGAAGGTAAAAGCCCAGGTTTCCGCCAATGCAGAAAGACTTTCCGAGCTTGAGAAAAAGAATAGTGAGCTTAAGGAAAAGATACAGTCCATAATGTACGTGATCCCGCAGATAATCGACCCCTCGGTCCCTATTGGAAAGGATGACAGCGAGAATAAGGAGATAGAGAAATTCGGGGAACCCCTGGTTCCGGATTTCGAGATACCTTATCACACGGATATTATGGAGAGCTTTGGCGGGATAGATCTGGACTCAGCGAGGAGGGTCGCCGGAAACGGATTTTATTATCTTGTGGGAGATATAGCCAGACTTCACTCGGCTGTTATTTCCTACGCCAGAGATTTTATGATAGACAGAGGCTTTACCTATGTGGTGCCGCCTTTTATGATCCACGGAAATGTGGTGCAGGGGGTTATGAGCTTTCCCGAAATGGAAGCTATGATGTACAAGATAGAGGGAGAGGATCTGTACCTTATCGGGACCTCGGAGCACTCAATGATCGGGCGTTATATTGACCAGATCGTTCCGGAAAAGAATCTTCCGCTTACCTTAACCAGCTATTCTCCTTGCTTCAGGAAGGAGAAGGGAGCCCACGGATTGGAGGAGAGAGGAGTTTACCGGATACATCAGTTTGAAAAGCAGGAGATGATAGTAGTCTGCAAGCCTGAAGATTCACCGTACTGGTATGATCAGCTCTGGAAGAATACCGTTGATCTATTCAGATCTCTTGATATACCTGTTCGCACACTGGAGTGCTGCTCCGGCGACCTTGCCGATCTGAAGTGCAAGTCCTGTGATGTGGAAGCGTGGAGCCCGAGACAGAAGAAGTACTTTGAGGTAGGAAGCTGTTCAAATCTTGGAGATGCCCAGGCAAGGAGACTGAAGATAAGGATAAAGGGAGAAAAGGGTAATTATCTTGCCCACACCCTTAATAATACTGTTGTGGCTCCGCCCAGAATGCTTATTGCCTTCCTTGAAAATAATCTTCAGGAGGACGGCAGCGTAAGGATCCCCGAGGTACTGAGACCCTACATGGGAGGGAAGGATCTGCTTGTTCCGTAATTGGTGTGTTCCTGTGAAGGATGGACGGTAGTAAGGTTTACAACATCATTTCTCTCACGGTTGACAACACAGGCATCATAAAGTTATAATTTACTTTGCGTCCGGCATTTGTCCGGACGCAAAGGTAATAAGATATCTGATGATTCAGGCTTATGGAGAAGTACTCAAGAGGCTGAAGAGGCGCCCCTGCTAAGGGTGTAGGTCGTTAACGCGGCGCGAGGGTTCAAATCCCTCCTTCTCCGGTATATGAAAACAGGAGAGACTATCCTTTTGTGCAAAGATCGCACAAGGATAGTCTCTCTTGTTTTCACAAAGGGCTTCGCCCTTTGAGGCACACTTCGTGTGCCCCGGCTCGTAACGAGCCGGCATGCGTACAATGCTTCGCATCGTCCGCATACCGTCTGTCGCCCGATGAATGCGAAAAGAGAATGTCCTCTATGCGCAAGCGCCCACGGACATTCCTTTCGCATTCACCCGGCTCGTTACTCGCCTAAATCCCTCCTTCTCCGGGAAAAGAATGGCTGTAAATGCTGATATGATCGGAGTTTGCGGCCTTTTCGATTTTTAGTGTCAAGTGGTGCGGGTGGTGCGAGGGAGCCGCTATCGCCGAAGGCGATTTAATTGCGGCGACCGACTTATCACGCC
The DNA here is from genome assembly GCA_947167135.1 of uncultured Lachnospiraceae bacterium. Lineage (GTDB taxonomy): Bacteria > Bacillota > Clostridia > Lachnospirales > Lachnospiraceae > NK4A144. Next base: position 1,210 of record CAMVGV010000039.1, on the reverse strand, counting down.
GGAGTACGGGCGTGATGCTTCCCGACGTTATTTACGCGGTTTTTCAAGGGGTGGAGTCCTCGCGATGCGCCATTTTAGCGAGACTTGAGCGGAAAGCTGAGTCATCATCCGTGATATTCCGGCTGTAATGCAGTGCCATACTCGAGCAGGCCCAGCCAAATAATCGCACATTTCTTTGATGTTATCCTCGGTAAAAAGACTGGAAACCACAAAATTTCTTGCATGGGTTTTGGATAAGACCGGTCACTATGCAACGAAAGTGAAGGGAAGTAACCAAAGAAATGATCCGCTCCCGGGATCCACCGGAAGGGATGATAGGCTGTTTGTTCTGTCAATGCTTTTGAGCCCTTACTATCTGATGTAAACCATCATGTTTTGTCCTCCTTTCCTGTTTTGATTTTGAATCTGTCTTTAATATGGGATGTGGTTGGTAAAGATAAAAAAACATGTTGATATTTTGATGGCAGGAATGATTTATAATTTTTAAAATATAGTTAATGGCTATTAACAATTAACAGGCATTGACCGATATACTATTCAGAAAAGGGAATATATCACCGGAGGTATCGCATGAATATTAAAATGCCCGGAATAAATTTAATGATAAATAATGTATTGAACAGTACGAAAGAACGTTTGGAAAGACAAGAAAAGCGTGATAATCAGATTGCATTCTTTGAGCAGCAGAAAGAAAACCTCAAAGAAATGAAGGCTGGAAACATAGACGAGATATCCAGAAAATTGGAGCTTTTACATGGATATGATGCTGATATATTGATGGCAAAGACAGAATATAACCATGAGCAGATGTTCCATATTATGGATGAAGCTATGGAACGGGGTGAGAAGATAGCAGAAGAAGTAGAAAAGTATGCTCCTAAGACACCGGAAGAGCGGAAAGAAGAAATGATCGAAGAAGCAACCGGAATAGAGAAAGATGAGGGTATAATGTCCGAGATCATGGATGATCTAAATGAAGCAGTGGAAGAAATGACAGAGACAGAAATGAAAGAAATGGACAGTCTTGCATCATCAGAAATAATAGCAAAGACAGAAGTTGCGGAAATGGAAGAACTTGATAGGCAAGTATTGGATAATACAATTCCAAGGCAGTATAAAAGGATCGACTATCGTATATAAACGAATATTATCAAATAACTAAAGGAGGATGGATATGGCAATTTCAAGTATTATGTCCCAATCGCTGATA
>CAMVGV010000038.1 GCA_947167135.1 uncultured Lachnospiraceae bacterium | reverse complement strand
CATTGTCGGATGCTGATTCTATAAGATTATTGAGGGGGATGCGTAATTACTATGGAGTATTATTTGTCCTCACTTAATGAGCGTATCTTTTTCGATAGCTCGTAGCCGTAGGAAGGAGCTTCAGATAAAATGTAAAGTTTACTACAAAAAAAATAAAAAAGTATAAAAAAAGCTTGCAAACTGAGCAGAGCTATAATATAATAGCACTTGCGTTGCGGGCGGACAGCCCTTTGTATCGTGTTTATGCGCTTCTAGCTCAGTTGGTAGAGCACCTGACTCTTAATCAGGGTGTCCAGGGTTCGAGTCCCTGGAGGCGCACTCGGGGCACTGGTTTTGTGGACGTAAGAGCCATGGGGTCGGTGCTTTATTTTTAACAACATAACGAAGCGTGGCTCAGTTTGGTAGAGCGCTGCGTTCGGGACGCAGAGGTCGCAAGTTCAAATCTTGTCGCTTCGATAACAATAGGGGAGATACCTTTAGGTATCTCCTTTAATGTTATACAATCATAGAGAATAGACTACTAAAACGAACTGTTCCTGATAAGCCAAATAGTCCTAAACAAAAATATGTTAAGGAATAACTACTCCTATGATTGTGGCAACCTATGACAATGTGCAGATTAAGAAAATTCAGGAACAATTGCCTACCGCAGAACAGATTCAAAGACAGATTGAGCTTGCTGAAGAAGAATATAAAATGAATCTGCGCAATGATAGTTAGTGCGCAATGGCGTACCGGATATACCCATAGTTGATGAGAAGTTTGGTGGTGGTGAACCTGACAGGACAATACTGACAATTCCACTCGGTTCTAACAATCTGCCGAATCGCCAATCGGCAGATTCGGCAGATTTAAATGAAAGGCATCAACAGATACTTTCTGTTAGCTATATGCGATGATGAAAAGGAAATGAGAAGTTATATCGCGGGTGTTGCAAGGGAAAACTGTCCGGAGCTTGCTATAGAAGATCCATCAGGGAAATCCTCATCGTTAATTTCTATGTTTTTGCTATCTGCCATTGTCTTATCCTCCACTTTCCGTCCTGCTTTCAGGACTTTGTTTTTGTGCTTTGTCTTTATATACGTGAGGTCTTCCCGGCCGGTCAAGTGTTTCTGCGGATTCGGTCGTTTTCTGTGCATATCCGGTAATACTACGGGAAAACTATCCCCATTGACTTCCTTGACAAATCAAATCCGGAACAATATAATTGGGAACTGTTCCCAAATTCAAAAAGAGAAAAACCATGGATCAAAGGTCTAAATACAGAACTAAACAGCGGAAGCTCCTGCTTGAGTATTTTGAGACGATTCCCGGAGCTCATTTTACTGCGGCTGATATATGTGAGTATTTCAGGGAGAAGGGTGCACCGATAGGCCAGTCTACCGTATATCGTCAGCTGGAGAGCCTTGTTGATGAAGGGATACTTAATAAATACATCATTGATGGCAATACTCCCGCCTGCTTTGAATATACCGGAAGAGATGAGCATAGGGATGAAGAAAAGTGTTTTCATTGCAAATGTGAGAAATGCGGAGAGCTTATACATCTTCATTGTGATGAGATCGCCCGGATAAAGGATCATCTGTACGACGAACACCGTTTCAGGCTTGATCCTATGCGTACCGTGTTTTACGGGCTGTGTGAAAAATGCACCTTAGAGAGTGAACAAGGATAAAGGGAGAGCAGGCGGCAGTGTGAGAATGCCCTTCGCCATATGGGGAATGGAGCAATAGCAAAGTTACTCATATTCATTCCTTTCTTAGCCGTTCCCGTAGCAGCATTTCTTTCAGAAGACCGGTTAAGGCCGGAAACACCTGTCATATTAAAGGTCCGTCTAAATAATTGAATAATCTCCAGGATGGATTTTAGCCATAGCGTTTTGGACCGGGGAGAGGTTCGGGCTTATATTAGCAAAGATATGAAATTATGGAGGTTAATCGTGAAAAAATATATTTCTTTAGTACTTGCGGTCATGCTGATGATCGTATGTCTGTCTGCCTGCGGTAACGGAAAAGAAGCAGCGTCCGGAGGAAGCGATAAGATACAGATAGTAACTACTATCTTTCCGGAGTATGACTGGGTAAAGAATGTGCTGGGAGAAAACCCGGCGGGAGCCGAGGTTACTATGCTCCTTGACAACGGGGTTGATATGCACAGCTACCAGCCTACAGCGGAAGATATAATGAAGATATCTAGCTGTGATCTTTTTATCTATGTGGGCGGAGAATCCGACGAATGGGTGGAAGAGGCGTTGAAGGAGGTCACCAATAAGGATATGATCGTTATCAATCTGCTGGAGGTGCTCGGTGATGCCGTTAAAGAGGAAGAAGTCGTAGAGGGAATGCAGGAAGAGGAACATGAACACGGCGACGGGGATCACGAAGAGGGAGATCACGAGGATGAGGATCACCATGAGGAGGAAGTTGAATTTGATGAGCATGTATGGCTCTCCCTAAGGAATTCATCGGTTCTTATTCAGAGTATTTCGGATGCATTATGTAAGGCAGATCCCGCCAACGCGGATACTTATAAGAAAAATGCTTCTGCATACAGGGATAAGCTTAATGAACTGGACTCCAAATACCAGGCAGTGGTATCAAAAGCATCCGTAGATACTCTTCTTTTCGGGGATCGTTTTCCTTTCAGATACCTGGTGGACGATTACGGATTGTCTTATTATGCGGCATTTGTAGGTTGTTCTGCTGAAACAGAGGCCAGCTTTGAAACGATCGCATATCTCGCACAGAAGGTTGATGATCTCGGACTTCATTCGGTACTTACCATAGAGGGAACAGATCATCGTATTGCAGAGACTATAGTAGAGAATACGAAGCAGAAAAACCAGCAGATCCTCACTATGGACTCTATGCAGTCAACCACATCAAAGGATGCTGCTGCCGGCGCTGCATATCTTTCTATTATGGAGAAGGATCTGGAGGTTCTGACTGAAGCGCTCAAATAAGAGAGGTAGCACTAAATGAGGAAAAAAAACTGTCTGATCGTTTTTTGTCTTATGATCTTTTTTGCAGTCCCGGCCTGCGGTAATGAGGCCGGGGTCTCAAGGGCTGCCACCGGCCAGTCTAAGGGAGTCAGTGATGTTTTAGAAGCCGGAATTGCCGGGAGAGATGCCTTAGAGCCTGAGACCTTGACGGAAGCAGACAGCGTGATGCCCACCGGGACTGAGACTCCGGCAGAAGCAGACAGCGTGATGTCCACTGGGACTGAGGCTCCGGCAGAAGCAGACAGCGCGGATATCACGGATCCGGAGCCGAAAGCCGAAGGTGCAGAGGGGGTTGACGTGGATCTGACCGCTCTTTCAAGTACGATGGTTTTTTCCGAGGTCTACAATATGATGGTGGAGCCGGAAAGCTATATGGGAAAAACGGTAAAGATGGATGGTACATTCTCGGTGTATTATGACGAACCTACGAAAGAATACTATTTTGCCTGCATCATTCAGGATGCAACAGCCTGCTGCGCTCAGGGGATAGAGTTTGAACTGACCGATGAGTATAAATACCCTGACGATTACCCCGAGGAAGGGGGAAATGTCTGTGTAGTGGGGGTCTTTGATACGTATAAGGAGAACGATAGTACATACTGTACCTTACGGAAGGCAAGGCTGGTATGAGAAACAATGTCATTCTGAGCGAAGCGAAGAATCTTCTTAACGTGATGGGAAGATTCTTCGGGCTTCGCCCTCAGAATGACAAGGAGCACTCAGAATGACATTTATTCCGCCTCAGGTTCACTCTGTAAACAGCGGAGTGGAATAGTACCTGTCGCTAGAGAGCAGCTCCGGAGGATATCCCGACCGAGATGCCTTCTTTTTTCGCAAGGAGCTTCGCCGTTTCAAAGGCTGCAGCTGCAGGAGCCTTAAATACTTCATCGTAAACTCCGGTATTCAAAACATCAGGGATGAATCCCGCGCCGATACCCTGGATCTTGTGTGAGCCTGCCCTGCCCTCGGAAAGAACAGGTGAATCCTCGGGCTCGAGAGCCACGACCTTTATATCCGGGTTCTGCTCCTTTAAGTATTCACCGGTGCCTGTGACGGTTCCGCCCGATCCACCGGTTTCACCCGGAAAGCTTCGGGATGACACAGGCACAAAAGAAATCTCCCGTCCCGGTTCAAATGATGAGCTCCGCCAAGAAGCGCTGCCATATTATTGGCCAGCTTCTCATCGGAAAATATCATCCTGAAGGTTACGTTCCTGTTAAGTCTGAACCTCTCAAGCGTGATCTTCAGGAGACCGCTCATATCCTGCATCAGATCCCTGGGGTTGTCGCTTTCCGACTCCATCCAGACTATGCTTATGCTCTCGTTGCAGCAGGTCGCGAGCAGCATGCTCTTCAGCCTTCCGGACTCAAAATGCGCAGTGCTCCATTCGGGATCATAGTAATGATTTTGAACCCTTGTGTCGATCTGCTTATGATATGAAGCCTCGATATCGCTTATGACAGGAGACGGTTTGATCTTTCCTCCCGAGATGTATCTTTTGAAAAGAGGTGAGCGCAGCAATTGTCCCAATGAAAAGCTGTACTGCATCCTTGAGGGGAAAAGATCAAAGCCAAGGGAGCTGAAAAAAGCCGTACTTGCATCATCCTCGAGAAAGGTGGCGGTAAGCGTATCGGAGCCTGATCCTGAAAGCAATTCCCTCAGGGTATCGAGCATAGCACTCCCGTATCCCTGTCTTCGCCTCTCAGGGATCACAAATACCGAAACGATCTCCGTGCAGAATTCAAATACCGTTGCACACAGCGCTCCGGCAGCCGCTCCGTCATCATCCGTCACGCCTATCCTTATCAGAGGCAGCGATGACCGTAATGATGGTCCCGGAAAAAATCCCTCAAATTCTTTTTTATTCTTTTCCGTTATTTTTGTTATCTTCATAACATTCTCAGCTCATCAGTTTTGTTATCATAGCATCTACAGAGGGCTTTGGCTGGTCTCCCTCAACCAGAGGCCTTTTAACCTTAAACCCTAAGGAGGATATGGCATTTTCATAATCTCCAATGTTATCATCCTGCGGATTCTGAACAAAGACCTTGAAATACAGAAATGAAGCCATATCGCGGCAAATGTCTCTGAAGCATTGCTCGTATGTGGCATATCCGAGCATCGCAAGGGCCTCGTTTCTTATATTTTCCTTTAATGTACTGTCACCCATGGAATTGATCTTTGCAGCCAGAGGATGTCCGGCCTGCCCTTTCACAAGCTCTACCAGGCTGTCGGTCTTCAGGAATTCATCAACGGCCTTTTTCTGATTTCGTTTTTTGTAGCCGTAATCTATACCCTTGTAAATGAGATCTATGCCAAGGGATGCCAGCCCCACTATCGCTCCGATCGGTGCGAGATATCCGCTCATCGCAAAGCCGCCGGCAACCACGGCCATGGCTCCCGATACCATACCCATTGCGGCAGATGCACCCTCCCTTTTGATACTTCTCTCCCTGTGGGATAAGAAGAGCTCGAGCCGTTCCTCATCATCTGTCAGGTCCTCTCTGTTGGCTCTCTTTTCGGCAATCGTTGTTTTGGCATTGGTCACATCCTTCATATTGGAAACGGCGCGTCCGGCCTGAATACCCGATGAAACCATTTTAACGGAGCCTGCTACCATCATGGTGATGCCGCCCCACATCAATAGTTTGCCTCCGACACTTGTGCTGTTCCATAACGCCTGGGAAGCAGGCTTAAGCCAGGCTGTGGATGCAACGTTACCGGTCTGTATTAAATTGGTGACGCTGCCTGCCACACTTAATCCACCGGCAGCCACGCTTGTATATTCCCCGAAATTCCCGGCAGCCTTTGACACTATGTCTGCCCCAGTGGAACTGCCGGCAGTCCGGAAAAGGGAAACCGAATTCGAAAGGGCGGCAATCAGACCGAAAACAGCGGTAGCTCCTGCGATGCTGTTTGAGGCAACAAATGAGACACCTCCTGCTATATCGCCCGGGATAGAAGACATGAAGGAGCCGGCGAGGTTCTTTATCCCGCCGAGTACCTTGCCGGAATAAATCTGGTTTATCTTGTTTATGCTATCCTGAACAGCTTTTCCCGTGGGAAGGGATGAATCGTCTTTTTTCTTTATCTTGACCTTCCTTTTGATCGCCTCATCATTATAGTCCTCACCCGAAATGTCATCAGGAGCGGGGACATCATCAGGGAGATCGATCGCGGCAAGCCTGCCTGTAAGCGCGACTATTTTTTTGTATTCCGCGAACAGCTTCTCCCTTATCACGGGATCCTGAGCCATATCCGGAGGCATGTCGTCATGAAGTCCGGCACTGCGGTAAAGCATCCTCAGGATCATCCCGTGTCCGATAATGGACTCCGTAAGCGATTGTACCTGCTCCTCCTCTGAAAGCACTGCGTTCGGGTCGTCTCTTTGAGTATCAACGGTCCTTGTCTGTTCCGTAAGGGTTCCGTAAAATCTGATATCGTCACTGAGACTCATGGATGTACGGAGAGCGGATGATATCACATTCCAGTCTCTTTTTTTCTTGCTGATGGCTACGGGATCCGGCTGATAATTAGACAGTATCGAAAGATAGTCTAAGCCGACAACGCTTTCATCCGTGCCCTTCTCGATGGTGTATATGGTGAGGAGCAGAAGATCCGGTCTCATCCTGACCATATTGTAGACAAGTGCGTCATGTCCGTCAGTATTTTCCAAGAGATATGCGCTGACGGACCGGATCGCCTTTTTCTGATCGTCTGTAAGGTTTATTCCGGCAGGTGGATTGTTGCTTTCTTCCAGTACCTTCTCCCTTTTGGGTTTACGGGTTCTCAGTAATGTCTGCGTCTGGTCAGCAGCCTGTGCCTGTCTCGCGGCAAGTGCCACTTTATAAGCATTATAATCGTCAATGAGCGTTTGCATTGCCGCTGAAGGTCTTCGAACGCCTTGGATGAATTTGTCAAGATCATCGGAATGACACTTGAAAAACACCTCTTTGTAAGCGTCGATTGATATTATCGAATTTCTGTCGGCGGCTTTTTTCCGAAGCTTCTCATATGCAGATGCTATCTGTTTGATGACATCCTTGGGTTTTCTCCGATCCTGCCTTTCCTCCGGAGCCGAAGTCGCCTTAAGGTATTCTTCCTTCCTTTCTCTTACCGACTTTTCTCCGGAAAGGCCGATCTCCTTCAAACGAATCTGATTCTGGTAATAATCTATGAGATCTTCGTTTCGGGGCACGGCATTGTAAAGATTATCAAGCCGCAGCCGAAGCTCCCTGTAGGAAAGCTTATTTACCTCCTCCTGAGGCAGGTAGGAGAAATATTTGTTTGACATCAATGCTTCCTGGGTCTTGTAATAAGCACGGACATCAAAAAGTGTTCTGAGCTTTGCCGAAGCTTCATCTATCATGCGGCTGTCAGCCTGACTCAGTGGCTTTGGCAGATTGCTTTCATGGGTATCAAGTGCTGCTTTAAGATCCGGCAGAAGCAAAAAGAATTCCTGAAGATCTGCATAATGTGCCAGATATTTGTCATATGAACTTCCTCTTTCCTGCGGATACATCAGTGTCGTGGGATCGAAATCCAAAAGCGTCTGTAAGGGATTGTCTGTCTGCATTTTGGCATACTGCGCTCCCTGAAGCTGTTGAAGCCGGGTCTGCTTTGTATGGAGCTGTGCCGAATGAGCGACCATTTTGCTTCGCTTCAGGGGAGAGGATGATACCTTGAGTCCTATCTCATCGTAAGCAGTCCTGAGAACGGCTTCATCCGGAGCCTGCGCCGGTATGCCCTGAAGATTATCAAGCTTTTTCATTACAGGCGAAGCCACGGTGATATTCACCTGCTGATTCGGATCCTGAAGCTGTCCGAGTCCAAATGCGGAGATATTGATGCTTTCGGATACAGCGGATACCGTGTTGCTGCGAATATTAACTTTTCTTAATAGCTGACTTTCATTTTCTCCGGTTCCCATTCAAGTGTCCCCTTATTTATTTTCAGAAGTAAACATTTCGAGCATTTCCTTTGTCGTAATCTCATCCTTTATGACAAGCTTCAGATATCCCTCGAATCTGTCCGCCGTACCGATAGCCGTATTTACCGCCAGAAACATATCTTTTTCTATTTCGCTGTCGCCTTTATCCTCCGATATGGGCATCATAAAACGAAAAACAAGGTTCTCATCGTTGTTTCCGAGCGAAAAGCATCCGCAGGGCAGGTAATAATTGAGTCTTGCAACGGCATCCGCAATGTCTGCCGCCGCTTCCTTCGGCACACTTCCAAGCAGTGTGATTATGGAGGAAAAATAAAGGATATTTTTCTCCTCGATCGGCAGAAAGACGAATTCGCCGAGCACGCTTGAAAGATCTGAGCCGAAGCCCGGTATCTCTGCTCTCAATATGTCCATTGGCGTATTCAACTCCTTTGCCGTAAAGATGGACATTTCGCCGAAGTTACCGGAATCAGCCATCATTTTTTCGAGTACCTTAAGATGGTTTATTCTTTTGTTTTCCATAATATGATCTCCTTTATATATTATTCTACGAACCAGCAGAACCTCCGGTCAATATTTTCGGAGCTTTTTTTGATCTCGAACTTCTTTCATTTGAATTATAATGATTTAGACGCCAAAAGTCACACGGAAGAGGAAGAAAACGGGCCACGCTTATAAGCGTGACCCGGCTGACTGTTTCTTAAGTTCACTCCGTGAACAGCGGTGTGGAATAGTATCTGTCGCCGCTGTCGGGAAGAAGGGCAACTATCACCTTGTCGGCGTTTTCCGGTCTCTTTGCAAGCTCGATCGCTCCGTAGAGAGCAGCTCCGGAGGATATCCCGACCGAGATGCCTTCTTTTTTCGCAAGGAGCTTCGCCGTTTCAAAGGCTGCAGCTGCAGGAGCCTTAAATACTTCATCGTAAACTCCGGTATTCAAAACATCAGGGATGAATCCCGCGCCGATACCCTGGATCTTGTGTGAGCCTGCCCTGCCCTCGGAAAGAACAGGTGAATCCTCGGGCTCGAGAGCCACGACCTTTATATCCGGGTTCTGCTCCTTTAAGTATTCACCGGTTCCTGTAACGGTTCCGCCGGTACCGACTCCGGCAATGAAGATGTCCACCTTGCCGTCGGTATCCTTCCATATCTCCGGACCCGTGGTGGCCTTGTGAACCGCCGGATTTGCAGGATTCACGAACTGTCCGGGAATGAAGCCTCCCGGAATCTCTTTTGCCAGCTCTTCTGCCTTTGCAATGGCACCCTTCATACCCTTTGCGCCTTCCGTGAGGACAAGCTCTGCACCGTAGGCTTTTAAGATATTACGTCTTTCCACACTCATGGTCTCAGGCATGGTGAGAATGATGCGGTAGCCCTTTGCTGCAGCAATGGCGGCCAGTCCTATGCCCGTATTTCCGCTGGTTGGTTCAATGATGACCGAGCCCTCCTTAAGGAGACCCTTTTCCTCGGCATCCTCTATCATAGCCTTTGCGATCCTGTCCTTCACGCTTCCGGCGGGATTGAAGTATTCGAGCTTCGCAAGTATCGTAGCCTTCAGATCCAGCTCCCGTTCGATATTAGTCACCTCCACCAGAGGAGTGTTTCCGATAAGTCCTAATGTTCCCTTGTAAATATTTGACATAGTCCGTACCTTCTTTCTGATCATAGTAGCAAAGATTTTGGATAAAAATTAACATGACTCACCTATTGTGTCAATAGGTAAATACATAGCCTTGCACAGAATAGAGAATTATGCTATATTCTTTAATGTTCTGTGTCGCAGACAATGGCTGTGACGAAGGACGCCGGCGTGGCGGAACAGGCAGACGCCCGGGACTTAAAATCCCGTGGGAAGTGATTCCCGTACCGGTTCGATTCCGGTCGCCGGCACTTATGAAATATGACGTACTTATAATAGGAGCGGGACCCGGTGGTATCTTCTCCGCATATGAACTTATCAATAAGAACAGCGGCCTCAAGGTGGCTGTTTTTGATGCAGGCCACAGTCTGGAAAACAGAAAGTGCCCCATTGACGGCGAAAAGATAAAGAGCTGCATTCATTGTGACAGCTGTTCAATAATGCAGGGCTTCGGCGGGGCCGGTGCTTTTTCTGACGGCAAATACAATATCACCAATGACTTCGGCGGTACACTTTATGAGCATATAGGCAGGAAAAAGGCTCTGGAACTTATGAATTACGTGGATAAGATAAACCTTAGCCACGGGGGAGAGGGCACGAGACTTTATTCTACAGCCGGAACTGCTTTCAAGAAAAAGTGCATGCAGAACCGTCTGCATCTCTTGGATGCATCGGTGAGACATCTCGGAACGGATATCAATTACATCGTTCTGGAAAAGCTTTATGCTGAAATGAAGTCAAAGGTAGATTTCTATTTTGATACCAAGGTAGAGAAAATAGAGGTTCTGGGAGCCGATAGGGAGAAGACCTCTGAAGAAGAGACGATAGAAGAGAAGATAAATTCGGACGGCTACCGCATTTATTTCAACGGCAGCGCAAAAAAGACATTTTCGGAGGGCTTCGTTGACGGTGATGGCTGTATCATTTCCGTCGGCAGGAGCGGCTCCAAGTGGATGGAATCCGTATGCGGGAGCCTGAAGATAAAGACCCTCTCCAACAGGGTGGATATCGGAGTCAGGGTAGAGCTCCCGGCAGAGATCTTTTCGGCTATTACGGATGAGCTATACGAAGGAAAGATAGTTTACAGGACACAGCTTTATGAGGACAAGGTCAGAACCTTCTGTATGAATCCACATGGCATAGTTGTCAGTGAGAATACAAACGGGATCGTTACGGTTAACGGTCACAGCTTCGAGGACGAGAGCAAGAAAACAGATAATACGAACTTTGCCCTGCTTGTTGCAAAGCACTTTACTGCACCCTTTAAGGACAGCAACGGATACGGTGAGAGTATAGCCAGGCTCTCAAACATGCTGGGCGGAGGTGTTATCCTCCAGCGCCTTGGAGATCTGGAAAGAGGCCGGAGAACGAATCAGAAGAGGGTTGACGAAAGCTTTGTGCGTCCCACATTGAAGGCGACCCCGGGAGACCTGAGTCTTGTACTTCCGAAGCGTATCCTGGATTCCATTATCGAAATGCTCCACGCTCTTGACAATGTGGCACCCGGCACCGCAAATGAGGATACCCTTATCTACGGTGTGGAGGTCAAGTTCTACAATATGGAGGTTCTTCTGGATGAGAATCTGGAAACGGATTACAGAAACCTCTTTGTGATAGGGGACGGAAGCGGTGTGACCCATTCACTCTCACATGCTTCGGCCAGCGGGATTTACGTGGCGGATCTACTGCTGGAACGCTGAGGGGGTCAGTGCCCCGTAAAGATCCTTCGCTTCGCTCAGGATCCCGAAAACAATTCCCTTATTTTTTCACATATCCCGTCATAGGAAGCAAGGAAGCTTCCCTGTATCATTTCCTTTGAACCGCCGCCTCTGCCGTTAAGGGCTTTATTCAGAGCCGGGGCGAGGCTTTTCAGGTCAAAGACCGTACTTGCGATCACATAGCGGAAGGATGGCTCTTCGGTGGGAAGAGGCAGGAGGCAGACTGAAACAGATGATTTTTTGCTTGCTTTCAGCTTTTCACAGAGCTTTCTGAGCTCTGTTCCGTCCAGGAGGTCTTCTCTTGCGATGATGATGCCGTCCTTTTCCTTAAGCTCATTGACCCTCAGATCAAAATAGCGGCTGTTCAGCCGGGCGATACGCGCAGATTTTTCGGCAGATTCACTCAGAATATGCTTTACGGCAGCAGTGACCTCGTGAGGCTTTACGGACAGCAGATTCTTTATCTCCGTATTGCTGTCAAGCTTTGCTTCATAATCCATAAGTGCCTTTTCTCCGCAGACCATTTCGATACGCACTCCGCCCTTATAATTTATGAGCGATATAAGCTTTATCATACCGATCTCTCCGGTACGTCTGACGTGAAGTCCGCAGCAGGCGCAGAGATCCGTATCCTCAATTCCCACAAGCCGCACCTTGCCGGACAGCTCCTTTTTACTTCTGTAGTCTGTATTCTCCAGACTGTCTTCATCCGGGAAAGTTATGTTGACCGGAAGATCGCTCCAGACAACGGCATTTGCTTTACGTTCAATTTCCATTGCCTGCTCCCAGCTTAGTTCTCCCGAAATATCTATGGTGATCACATCGGACATATGAAAACCCACGTTCTCATAGCCGAAGCTTTTTTTGATAAGGCCTGAAACGATATGCTCCCCGCTGTGGTTCTGCATCAGGGAAAAGCGGAAATCCCGGTCGATCACCTGATGCACCTTTGTATAGGGATCCAACGGGGTATCCGTGTAGTGCAGCACCCGGTCCGAGGCATCCCGGCGGACGTCGTTAACTTTTATCTCTGTTCCATCCGCCAACCTTAAGACTCCCCTGTCTGCAGGCTGTCCTCCGCCCTCAGGATAAAATACGGTATCGTCAAAAACGATCCCAAAACTCTTCCCGGAGGTATCGCAGCTTATGACCACCGCATCCGATTCTTTTCTGTAAGGATCTTTATAAAATAATTCAGTAAAATCCATGCCCTTGAATCCTTTATTCTCTGTTTTTTTCTGATCCTTCAGCTGCGCTTTGATGCGCTGACCGCATCAGCAGCCAGCTGAAAACCAAGGCGATTTTATCAAAAAGACAGGATAAATTAAAGCTTTTTTTAGAAATGTGCTGTGTTGCGGCTGTATTTTGTCTGTACAAAAGCCGATATATATTATGGATAGAGGTGGATCGTTTCTGCACAAGGAGGTGAGGAAGATGATCATGATGACACAGTATTCGCCATATCCGACGGTAAGGTACACACCGCCGATGAATGTGGTGGCAGCGGTAAGTGTGGCAGCCAGATCCTCTCCCGACAATGAATTTGAGGAGAGGCTGAGATCAAAAAAGAAACAGGAGGTGAAAAGACAGGCAAAGAAAAGATTACCCGACAGAGACACTTATGAACATGCTTTACCCGAACAGGAAGATATGTACGCAATGGAAAGGGCAGAAAAACTATTATGGTAAATGAAACTTCATAACAGGCGGTTGACACGAGACATCAGCTCCGGGTCAGCCGCTTTTCTATTTCAGGAGATCAGTAATCCACCTTCATTAGACAGAGTCCCTGCGGAGCTGCAGTGGGACCGGCATTTTTTCTCTCTTTTGAATCTATTATCCCTTCAATGTCCCGGGGGCTTATTTCACCGAAGCCGACGGAGATAAGGGTTCCCGTCATAATACGCACCATATTCTGCAAAAAACCGTTTCCGTGAAAGTACAAGCGGATATATGAGCCGCTTTCCTCGATATTTATGGTGTCCACAACCCTTACGGTTGATTTTTTCATTTTGGGATTGCCGCAGAAAGCCTTATAATCATGCATTCCCGTCATATTTCCGGCGGCCTCGCGCATCAGGTCAAGGTCGGGCTTTTTCTCCAGCACCGTCACATATCTTCTGTCAAAAACAGGCTTTCCCTTTCCGTACCACAGGGTGTACCTGTAGGTCTTTCCCTTTGCCTTGAAACGGCTGTGAAATCTGTCCGCGGCTATACGCACGTCATTTACGCTGATATCATCCGGCAGGTATTCATTCATATACGCCTGTATCTCTTCAGGACTTTTTTCCGTATCCAGAAGCACATTGCATACCATTGCCCTGGCGTGGACACCGGCATCCGTGCGTCCCGCGCCGATCACCGTCACACCCTCTTTTTCTGAAAGACCCTGCATACGGTTAAGCACGTTTTCAAGCTTTCCCTGTATAGTCATTTCCGTACCAGGCTGGTGCTCCCAGCCATAGTATCTGCTGCCGTCATAGCTTAAGGTCATTTTGTAGTTCAGCCTGCTCATAGGACTATGATATACTATATCTATGCGACTTGCAAAGATTGATGGATTAAGGGGCCTTACGCTTATAAGCATGGTGCTGTACCACGCATTGTGGGATGTGGTATTTATCTTCGGGGGAGATATTCCCTGGTATAGCCGGACACCGGGCTTTATCTGGCAGCAGAGTATATGCTGGACCTTTATACTTCTGTCGGGGTTTTCCGTAGGACTGGGGAAAAGGCAGCTTAGACGCGGGATCATAGTATTCTTATGCGGAGCGGTCATTACTGCGGCGACCCTTGTTCTTATGCCGGAGAATGCTGTCCGCTTTGGAATACTTACATTTATGGGATCCGCGATGCTTATTATGATACCGGTTCAGAGACTTCTCGGATCCCCCGGAAGGACAAGGTCAGCTTCGCTTCTGATCGTAAGTCTTTTCTTATTCATGCTTACGAGAAGGATTAACAGCGGATATTTACTTAATCTCCGGCTTCCGGAGGCCTGGTATGCAAACGATCTGACGGCATTTCTGGGTTTTCCTCCGGCTGACTTTTTTTCCACGGATTATTTTCCGCTTATTCCATGGTTTTTCCTGTATCTCGCGGGATATGGGATTTATGGGATAATGTCCGGTGAACGCGGGGACAGCGGGATAAAAGCCTTCTTAAAAGAGGGGAGCTGCCCGCCGCTTGAGTTTATAGGGCGTCATACACTTATAATATATATGCTTCACCAGCCGGTGATCTACGGGCTGATGACTGTTACAGAAAGGATCCTTCGCTGACGCTTGCAGGAAGGAAGGATCCTTCGCTGACGCTCAGGATGACAATGTAACGTCAGGAATGACAATGTAACGTCAGGAATGACAAACTTTTGGAAAAACAGGTGACAATAATGAAAGAAAAAAAACAGGGTGGTATCATCCTTTTGCTGTCCATTATCCTCGGTGCTTTTTCGGGGTTCGTGATCTGGTGCTTTCTGAAGGCCGTTGCGGTATGTACGGACTATGTGTGGGAGAAGCTGCCTGAAATGACGGGATTTTCATACCTTCCGCTTATCCTTTGTACAACCGGCGGTCTCATTGCCGGCATCATACACAAAAAATACGGAGAATATCCGGAGGAACTGGCTATAGTCGCGGCAAAGATAAAAAAGGACAAGTACTACGACTACCGGAATATTGGCGCCATGCTTTTTTCGGCGTTTATCCCGCTGGTCTGCGGGGCAAGCGTCGGTCCCGAGGCCGGGCTTACAGGTATCATCGCCGCTCTGTGTTATTGGGTCGGAGACAATGTGAGCTATGCAAAGAAGAATGCAAAGGTATTTTCCGAGCTGGGAGAGGCAGTGACTCTGGGACAGCTTTTCAGATCACCCCTATTCGGCATTCTGGCTGTGGAGGAGGTTAAAGCGGGAGAAGACGATGAAGTCCGGGAGTCCCTTCAGAGAGGGGAGAAGCTTTTATACTACGGGCTGTCAACTGCAGCGGGTTTCTTTGCAATAAAAGCTCTGGATCATATATTCGGTAAGGCTATGGAGGGCTTCCCAAGCTTTGACAGTGTGAGTCTTTTATCCGCTGATTATGTCCTTATCGTCCTCTATGTATCTGTCGGGGTACTCCTCTTTCTGTTTTATGAGAAGAGCGAAGCACTTATAAAGAAGCTGTCGGCTGTGATTCCGGTTATAGCAAAGGAGAGCTTTTGCGGCTTTTTGACAGGAATTGTAAGCCTGTTTCTTCCCATCGTTCTTTTCTCCGGAGAAGAGGAAATGGCTAATCTTATGCAGAAGCCGGGAGCTCTTGCGCCGTTATTTCTGGTGGCAGTATGCCTTATTAAGATGATTATGACGGCATTCTGCATATGCTTTGGGATGAAGGGAGGACATTTCTTCCCTGTGATCTTTGCCTGCACTTTAATGGGCTACGGTCTTTCCGGCTTTATCTTCCCCGGTCAGACGGAGCATGCGGTATTTGCAGCGGGAATCATTGCGGCGGCAATGCTTGGCGCCCAGTTGAGGAAGCCCTTGACGGTAGCGGTTCTCCTTCTTTTATGCTTCCCGGTAAGTATTATTTTCTGGCTGTTTTTGAGTGCTGCGGCCGGGAGCTTTGTGGTAACGAGGCTGGGAAGAGGAAGGGAAGATTCTTTGAAAGATTCTTCGCTTCGCTCAGAATGACAGAAAAGGGCTTCAGAATGACAAATAGAGGCTTCAGAATGACAAATAGAGGCTTCAGAAAGACATAGAAAGGCTTGGAATGACGTAGAAAGACTTGGATGGAGTGATATAGAAAGACTTGGAGTGACGTAGAAAGGCTTGGAATGACGTAGGAAGACTTGGAGTGACGTAGGAAGGCTTGGAGTGACGTAGAAAGACTTGGAGTGACTTATAGAAAGGCTCGGAAAAACAAAGAAATGCTTAGAAAAATAAGAAAAGGACGGAGATATCTCACTCCGTCCTCTTTTGTCATTTCGCCGGCTTTAGTCAATAAAGCCATCTGTCAAAATAGCCTTTTGTCAATATAGCCCTGTGTTTATCAAAGTGAAGGACCTGCTGCAACAAGTGCCTTGCCTGCGTCGTTTCCTTCATACTTCTTGAAGTTCTTGATGAACCTTCCTGCCAGATCCTTTGCCTTTTCTTCCCATTCGGAAGCATTTGCATAGGTGTCTCTGGGATCCAGGATGCCGGGGTCAACTCCGGGAAGCTCCGTGGGAACCTCGAAATCAAAGTAAGGGATCTTCTTTGTGGGAGCCTTCAGTACATCACCGTTAAGGATAGCGTCGATGATTCCACGGGTATCCTTGATGGAGATTCTCTTGCCTGTGCCGTTCCAGCCGGTATTTACAAGGTAAGCCTTTGCACCGCTCTTCTCCATTCTCTTAACCAGCTCTTCACCGTACTTTGTGGGATGAAGCTCCAGGAATGCCTGTCCGAAGCAGGCTGAGAAGGTAGGTGTGGGCTCGGTTATGCCGCGCTCTGTTCCTGCAAGCTTTGCTGTAAAGCCGGACAGGAAGTAGTATTTTGTCTGCTCGGGTGTAAGGATGGATACGGGAGGGAGTACTCCGAATGCATCCGCCGAAAGGAAGATAACGTTCTCAGCTGCAGGACCCGAAGAGATCTTGTTTACATTCTTTGCGATCTTCTCGATATGCTCGATAGGATAAGAAACACGGGTATTTTCGGTAACGCTCTTGTCTGCGAAATCGATCTTTCCGTTTGCATCGACGGTAACGTTCTCGAGAAGTGCATTTCTCTTAATTGCGTTGTAGATGTCGGGTTCGGATTCCTTGTCAAGGTTTATAACCTTTGCATAGCAGCCGCCCTCGAAGTTGAATACGCCGTCATCATCCCAGCCGTGCTCGTCATCGCCGATAAGAAGACGCTTGGGATCTGTGGAAAGAGTGGTCTTTCCTGTTCCGGAAAGTCCGAAGAAGATGGCGGTGTGCTTTCCTTCCATATCAGTATTTGCCGAGCAGTGCATAGAAGCAATTCCCTGAAGAGGAAGATAGTAATTCATCATTGAGAACATACCCTTCTTCATCTCTCCGCCGTACCAGGTGTTGATGATAACCTGCTCACGGCTTGTGATATTGAAAGCGGCACAGGTCTCGGAACGGAGGCCAAGCTCCTTATAGTTCTCAACCTTTGCCTTTGAAGCATTGTAAACTACGAAGTTGGGCTCAAACTCAGCGAGCTCCTGCTCTGTGGGCTGAATGAACATATTCTTTACGAAGTGAGCCTGCCAGGCAACCTCCATGATGAAGCGGACTGCCATTCTGGTATCCTTATTTGCTCCGCAGAAAGCGTCAACCACGAAAAGTCTTTTGCCGGAGAGCTCCTTCTTTGCGATCTCCTTAACTGCTGCCCAGGTCTCCTCACTCATAACATGGTTGTCGTTATGATACTCTTCGGTGTCCCACCATACAGTGTCCTTGGAATTGCTGTCCATAACAATGTACTTGTCCTTGGGGGACCTTCCGGTGAATTCGCCGGTCATAACGTTGACCGTGTCGAGCTCGGTCATAACGCCCTTGTCAAATCCGGTAAGATCACTCTTCATCTCTTCTTCATAAAGAAATTCGTAAGAAGGATTGTGGATGATCTCTGTTGCTCCGGTGATGCCATACTTGCTTAAATCAATTGCCATTTACTTACCTCTTTCCTTTCATTATTATCTACGCATATTCCTGCGCAAAGCACTTATCCCAGGCGTCTGTCGGAAGAGCACCTGTTACTTCGTTAAAAAAGTATCACGTACTATTATATATTTTTTTCTCATTTCTGCAACCGATTTTTCGGCAGAAAAACATCATCCGTGTATCAGCTTAAAAACATCCGAAGCAGAATCGGCGAATGTGACAGCGCCATGCTCCGTTAAGAATTCACGGCTCCTGAAGCCCCAGGTGACAGTAATGCAGTCAAGTCCCGAGTTTTCCGCGGTCTGCAGATCGATCTCGGAATCTCCGATATAGACGGCATCTTTTCTGTCGGTATTGAGCTCGCGCAGGGTCTTTTCTATCATGTCGGGAGCGGGTTTCCTTTTTAAGCCCGGCTGCTCGCCGATGGCCGCGTCAAAAAGCCCCGGGAAAAGCTTATCGGAAAGAGCCCTTACGGATTCATCCGGCTTATTGGAAACTACGGCTGTCTTTATCCCCGCACTGCGGAGGTCCTCAAGAAGCCGGCCGGTTCCGGGATACTGTCCGGTCTTTATATCATTATGCGCCGCATAATAGGGCTTCATTATCCCCTCTGCTTTTGAGATAAGGTCAGGATCCACCTGCTCCGTGATATCGTCCCTGTCTGTTCCGACATTTAAGAGCCCGGGAACTGATGCAATGCCCTTTATCATGGCCACCGCTCTTATAAGAGCCACTCTGACGCCGCTTCCGAACATGAATTTCGCATCCTCGTAAGAAACCGTGCCTGAAAGTCCAAGGGTTTCCAGAGTATGGTTTATGGCATCCGTGAGATCACCGACGGTATCCAGTATGGTCCCGTCCATATCAAATACAGCTGCTTTATATTTCATTTTCTTTTCCTCTCGATTATATTAACCTTTATATTCTGTCAAATACAGCCAAGCTGTATAATATCACAGAAGCTGTCCGATGTCTTGACTGTTTGATTGGTAAAGAATTATAATCTAATGATACAAACGCCCAAAGTCCAAATGGCGTTTTAACTTGCTCAAAAAGCCATTTGACTTTGGTTCGTACGCTTACGCGCTTTGGAGGAGTACCCAAGAGGCTGAAGGGTCTGGCTTCGAACACCAGTAGGCCGGTAACACGGCGCAAGGGTTCAAATCCCTTCTCCTCCGCTCGGGGGCATTTTGCCCCCGAAATCACAATTAAAAAACAGGAGGTACGGATATGAGAAGGATCGGTATACTGACCAGCGGTGGCGACTGCCAGGCTCTGAATGCGGCCATGAGGGGCGTGGTGAAATCCATGGCAACCAGCGGGGAACAGATGGAAGTATTCGGATTTTTGAACGGATATCGCGGATTGATATACGGTGATTACAGAATGCTGGACGGAAATGATTTCTCGGGTATTCTGACCAGAGGCGGAACGATCCTCGGATCCAGCAGGACTCCTTTCAAGACCATAAGGGAACCGGATGAGAACGGACTCGACAAGGTTGAAGCAATGAAGCACAATTATTATAAGCTGAACCTTGACTGTCTCGTTATACTCGGGGGCAACGGAACCCACAAGACAGCAAATCTTTTAAGGGAAGAGGGACTTAATATCGTTACTCTTCCGAAGACCATAGACAATGATCTCTGGGGTACGGATATGACCTTCGGCTTCCAGAGCGCAGTTGACATCGCCACAAACGTTATCGACAGTATTCACACCACAGCGGATTCCCATGGAAGAGTGTTCATCATAGAAATAATGGGGCACAAGGTAGGCTTCCTTACATTGAATGCAGGTATGGCAAGCGGAGCGGATATTATACTTATTCCCGAGATACCCTACGATATCGATAAGGTCGTAGAGGCCATAAATAAGAGAAAAGAACGGGGTTCGAAATTTACCATTATCGCGGTTGCGGAAGGTGCTATCAGCAAGAAGGACGCCAAGCTCAGCAAGAAGGAATACAAGAAGAAGCTGGAGAATCTGGTTCACCCCTCCGTATCCTATGAGGTTGCGGCCGATATCCAGAAAAAGACCGGACAGGAAGTAAGGGTTACCGTTCCAGGACATATGCAGCGCGGCGGGAGCCCCTGTGCTTATGACAGGGTGTTCGCATCACGTCTCGGCGCTGAGGCAGGAAAGCTTATCCTCAAGGGAGAATACGGCTTCATGGTAGGCTACAAGGATCGTGAGATAGTAAAGGTTCCCCTGCAGGACGTTGCGGGCAAGCTGAAGAGGCTGGATCCGGATGCGGCGATCATTAAGGAAGCAAAGATGCTGGGCATCAGCTTCGGCGATTAAACAGGAGCACGTTGTATCAGGCACTATACAGAAAATTCCGTCCCGACACCTTCGATGAGGTAAAGGGGCAGGACACAATAGTAACAACCCTTAAAAACCAGATCATACACGGCCGTATCGGACATGCCTATCTCTTTACGGGAACAAGAGGCACGGGTAAGACCTCGGTGGCGAAGCTCTTCGCCAGAGCGGTGAACTGCAGTAACCGGAGAGAGGACGGCAGTCCCTGCGGAGAATGTGAGAGCTGCCGTTCCATAAAGTCGGGAGCATCCATGAACGTTATAGAAATGGATGCTGCCAGTAACAGCGGCGTGGATTATATCCGGGAAATAAGGGAGGAAGTGCAGTACCGCCCGACAGACGCAGAGTACAGGGTCTATATTATAGACGAGGTACATATGCTGTCTGTCGGAGCTTTTAATGCCCTTCTGAAAACCCTGGAGGAACCGCCGGAGTACGTGATATTCATTCTTGCGACCACAGAGGTTCATAAAATTCCCATAACAATCCTTTCCAGATGTCAGCGTTATGATTTTAAGCGGATGACAATCGACACCATGGCGGACAGGATGCGGGAGGTGTCCGATATCGAGGGCATCAGGGCGGAGGAAAGGGCGCTAAAGTATATTGCAAAATGTGCAAACGGTTCCATGAGAGATGCCCTGAGCTTACTCGATCAGTGCGCGGCATTCCATATGGGAGAGGAGCTCACGTACGATAAGACACTGGAGGTGCTGGGTGCCGTTGACACGTCAGTATTCAGCCGTCTTTACGAAATGATACTTTCCGGAAATACAACAGGAGCCATATCGGTACTGGAGGATACTCTTATGCAGGGGCGTGATCTCGGCGTATTTGTATCTGATTTTACCTGGTATCTGAGGAACCTCCTTCTGGCGGGAAGCAGGGACGAAAAGATGGAGGACGTTATAGATGTGTCATCCGAGGCACTGGCAGTCCTTAAGGAAGAGGCAAAGAAGTCCGATCCCGATACGCTTATGCGGTTCATCAGGATCTTCTCTCAGCTGTCCGGAGAAATAAGGTACACGCCTGAGAAGAGGGTGCTTACCGAGATCGCAGTAATTAAGCTTATGCGTCCCGAGACTGAGACGGATATTTCCTCCCTGAAGCAGAGGGTTGCAGGTTTGGAGCGGAAGATGGCAGAGGGTGTGACCATTGCCGCAGTTCAGTCCGTTGAAAAAAAGGCTGAGAAAAAAAGACCGCCGGTACCCGATGCGCTGCCGGAGGATATAAAAAAGGTTTTGGCAAACTGGGGGAAAATATTCAGGGGTCTTCCGGAAAATCATCAGGCACTGTCAAGCATGCTGGAGAAATCCGAACCCACGGTAGAGGGGGACACACTGGTCATTGCCTTTGAAAATATGTATGAAAACCTGCTGAGGGATGAAGAAAACAGACAGGCCTTTTCGGATACGGTAGAGAAGATCATCGGAAAGCATGTAAAGTTCCGGGCGGTAGAAAAGGATGAAAACGACCGTTTTGAAGAGACCCATCCGGACCTGGGAGGACTCATCAATCTGGAGGGACTTGAAGTCGGAGAATTAACGGATACAGAGGAAGGAGATATCTGATGTCAAAAAGAGGAGGATTCGGGGGCGGCATGATGCCAGGCAGTATGAATAATATGCTGAAGCAGGCACAAAGGATGCAGCGCCAGATGGAGGAGACCAGCAAGGAGCTGGAGGGAAAGGAATATACCGCACAGGCCGGCGGAGGCGCAGTGTCTGTCACAGTTACGGGAAAGAAAGAGCTGAAGGGCGTGACCATTTCACCTGAGGCTGTTGATCCCGATGATGTGGAAACACTTCAGGATATGATAGTGGCCGCCGCAAATGAGGCAATGAAACAGGCCGAGGAGGATTCAAAGGAATCCATGAGCAGATTTACCGGCGGTCTGGGCGGTCTTCTATAATATGGATCTGTATTCCGGGAAGATAAATAAGCTTATCGAGGAATTGTCGACCCTTCCGGGCATAGGTGCCAAATCGGCGGGCAGACTGGCTTTTTACCTTATCAATGAGCCCGAAGAGCATGTGAAGCGGTTGACAAATGCTATTATTGATGCAAAGGAAAACGTCCATTACTGCAGCGAATGCTTTACACTTACCGATGAAGAGGTATGTCCCGTATGCAGAAGCCCGAAAAGGGATCACCGGGTGATAATGGTGGTTGAGAATACCCGGGATCTGGCGGCCTACGAAAAGACCGGGAGATATGACGGGGTGTATCACGTACTTCACGGAGCCATTTCCCCTATGCTTGGAATAGGTCCGGACGATATAAAGCTTAAGGAATTGATGAAGAGGCTTACGGGTGATATAGACGAGGTGATAATCGCCACCAACTCCAGTCTGGAGGGTGAGACCACTGCAATGTACATCAGTAAGCTCATAAAGCCGTCGGGGATAAAAGTCAGCCGTATAGCCAGCGGAGTGCCGGTGGGAGGCGATCTGGAAAACATAGACGAGGTAACACTGCTCCGTGCCCTGGAGGGCCGGACTGAATTGTAACAGGAGGTACAGGAGAAAATGGAAATAATAAAAAAGCCTTTTGGAACCACGAAGGATGACAAGGATATCTCATCCTACACCCTCTCAAATGCGAACGGCATGAGCGTCACCGTTTCGGAGCTCGGAGCGATAATAACCGAGATCATCTTTCCGGATAAGGACGGGGTAAAGAGAGATGTAGTTTTCGGCTATGACAATGCAGAGCCCTACTATGAGAACAATGAATTCTTCGGAGCGACCATCGGGCGCAGCGCAAACAGGATAAAGGGAGCTGAGTTCGAGATAGACGGAACAAAGATCAGTCTTGCGGTGAACGAAAACAATAACAATCTTCATACCGATTTTGAGAACGGATTTCATAAGAAGCTGTGGACCGCCGCTCCGGATGAGGGCAGAAACGCGGTTACCATGAGCTATACCAGCCCCGACGGAGAAAACGGCTTCCCCGGAAATCTGGATGTACACGTTACCTTCAGCCTTTCGGACGATAATGAGCTCTCCATCCATTACGAAGGAGTATCGGACAAAAAGACCCTGATAAACTGCACCAACCACAGCTATTTCAATCTCGCGGGACATGACAGCGGAAGCATAGCGGATCATTACCTGAAGATAAATGCGGCCTTTTATACACCTGTTGAGCCGGATTCCATTCCCACGGGAGAGATCGCCCCGGTAGTCGGGACCCCATTTGATTTCAGGGATTTTCATAAGATCGGTGAAAGGATCAATGAGGATAATGAACAGCTGAAGTTCGTGGGAGGCTATGACCAGAACTTTGTACTGGACAGACCGGGATCGGTGGCTGCCGTTCTGGAGGAGAGGAATATCGGCGTCAGAATGGAAGTGACAACGGATCTGCCGGGAATCCAGTTTTATTCCGGAAACTTTATCCGGGACAATCTGCCCGGGAAAAAGGGAGCGGTCTATAATAAGAGGTGCGGCCTCTGTCTGGAAACCCAGTACTTCCCCAACAGTGCGAATCAGGACGGATTTGAAAAGCCGATATTCGGTGCCGGTGAAAGGTACGACACCACCACGGTTTACCGCTTTTCGAATATCTGAGCGAAGCGGGTTTCCCAATGTCATTCTGAGCGAAGCGGGTTTCCCAATGTCATTCTGAGCGAAGCGAGTTTCCCAATGTCATTCTGAGCGAAGCGAAGAATCTTTTTTAAGAATTTAGGAATACAAAAAGGAGAAAACATGCTAGAAGAATTAAAGAAAAAAGTATATGAAGCAAATATGCTGCTGCCGAAGTACGGTCTTGTTACCTTTACATGGGGTAATGTCAGCGGCATTGACAGGGAAAGCGGATATTTTGTCATCAAGCCCAGCGGAGTAGAGTACGACTCTCTGACCCCCGAGGATATGGTGGTTGTGGATCTGAACTGCAACAAGATAGAAGGAAAGTACAATCCTTCTTCTGACACAAAGACCCATGCAGAGCTCTATAAATCCTGGGACGATATCGGAGGAGTGGTACACACCCATTCGGAATGGGCTACCTCCTGGGCACAGGCGGGAAGGAGCATCCCCTGCTACGGCACCACACATGCGGATTATTTCTACGGACCCGTTCCCTGCCTCCGCTGCCTTACAAAGGAGGAGATAGATGAGGATTATGAAAGGAATACGGGCATTCTGATCACGGATTACTTCAAGGAACATGACCACAATGCCGTTCAGGCTGTGATATGCAAGAACCACGGTCCCTTCGGCTGGGGTAAGGATCCCTTTGACGCGGTCCATACGGCAGTGGTCCTTGAAGAGGTTGCAAAGATGGCAACAAGGACGGAGCTCATCAATCCCAGGGTCGAGGAGTGCCCTCAGGAGGTGCAGGATAAGCATTATTACAGGAAGCACGGTGCCAACGCCTATTACGGACAGAAATAGTGTCCGGAGTATTGGACACTTATCTTACAAAATAAATCAAAAGAAAGGAAAGCAAAATGACAACAAAAGAACTTCAAAAGACTGCAAATGAAGTCAGGAAGGGCATCATTACCGCGGTACATGCGGCGAAGTCCGGACATCCGGGCGGATCCCTTTCATCGGCTGATATTTTTACCTATCTCTTCTTTGAAGAGATGAATGTGGATCCCAAGGATCCGAAGAAGGCTGACCGTGACCGTTTCGTGCTCTCCAAGGGGCATAATGCTCCGGGACTCTATTCCGTTCTGGCGGAAAAAGGATACTTCCCGAAGAAGGACCTGGAAACTCTCCGCCACACCGGCTCATATTTACAGGGACATCCCGATATGAAGCATATTCCCGGTGTGGATATGTCCAGCGGTTCTCTCGGACAGGGACTGTCGGCAGCGGTTGGTATGGCTCTGGCAGCAAAGATCGACAGGAAGTCCTACCGTACCTACTGCCTCTGCGGAGACGGAGAGATACAGGAGGGACAGATCTGGGAAGCAGCAATGTTTGCGGGAGCTAAAAAGCTCGATAATCTCTGTGTGATCGTTGATAATAATAATCTTCAGATCGACGGACCCATTGACGAGGTAAACAGCCCTTATCCGATCGATAAGAAGTTCGAGGCTTTCAATTTCCATGTTATCAATATCGACGGAAACAATATGGATGAGATAAAGAAGGCTTTTGATGAGGCAAAGACGGTTAAGGATATGCCCACCGCGATTATCGCAAAGACGGTTAAGGGTAAGGGTGTTTCCTTTATGGAGAACAAGGCCGGATGGCACGGCAAAGCTCCGAATGATGAGGAGTTTGCAACGGCCATGGCAGATCTTGAGAAAGTGGGTAAGGAATTATGAGTGAGATAAAGAAAATTGCAACACGTGAAAGCTACGGTAACGCGCTGGCAAAGTACGGTGCGGAGTATCCCGATCTGGTCGTTCTGGATGCGGATCTTGCCAACGCAACAAAGACACAGACCTTCAAGAACGCTTTTCCCGACAGATTTTTTGACTGCGGAATAGCAGAGGCGAATATGACAGGCATAGCAGCGGGACTCGCTACCTGCGGAAAGATCCCGTTTATCAGCTCCTTTGCAATGTTTGCAGCCGGAAGGAATTTCGAGCAGGTTCGTAATTCCATAGGTTATCCGCAGCTGAATGTAAAGATAGGAGCCACGCATGCCGGTATCACCGTAGGTGAGGACGGAGCCACGCACCAGTGTCTGGAGGATATTGCCCTTATGAGGACCATCCCCGGAATGACGGTCATAGTACCTGCCGATGATACAGAGGTTTTTGCGGCAGTAAAGGCCGCCCTTGATCACAAGGGACCCGTGTACTTAAGGTTCAGCCGTGCTGCATCACCGGTATTCTATGAACCGGATAAGCTGAAGTTTGAGATAGGAAAGGGAATCACCTTAAGGGAGGGCAGCGACATCACTATTATCGCAACCGGTGTCGAAGTGAATTACTCTCTTGAAGCAGCGGATATGCTTGAGAAGGACGGCGTTAAAGCGCGTGTTATCGATATGCATACAATAAAGCCCCTGGATGAGGAGCTTGTAATAAAGGCTGCAAAGGAAACAGGAAAGATCTTCACAGTTGAGGAGGCCACCGTAATAGGAGGCCTGGGAAGTGCCGTTGCTGAGACGGTTGCCGATAAGCATCCCGTTCCTGTTCACAGGATAGGTGTATATGATGTATTCGGTGAGTCCGGACCCTGGGCAGAGCTTATGAAGAAGTATAAACTTGATGCAGAGGGTATTTACGAACAGATCAAGGCAAAGCTTTGATCCGGAGGGATCATGCCGGATCTCCATGTTGTAAAACAGGAAAAAAAAGAAAACTATGAGGCGGAAGTGCGGCTCCATAAGGCGAAGATCTTCGGAGCCGTGCTTTTCGTCATTACTGTCATAGCCTGCGGATGTCTTTATGCAAAGCATTATTATGAAACAAAGATATACACGGGCTATGAGATTCTGGGGAAATCCCTGCGCTCTGACTCTGATACGGCACAGTATATGACTTATAACGGTCATATATTGAAATACAGCAGAGACGGAGCTGAATCTTATGATGGCTTAAAGGAAGCCAGATGGAATATTACCTATGAAATGCAGGATCCGCGTATCGCCACCTGTGGGGATTCGGTGGCGATGGCTGACGAGGGATCCACAAAGATATTGGTAATGAACGGAGCAGGGAAACAGAGCAGTATAAATACCAAGCTGCCTGTGGTGAATTTTTCCGTGGCAGGACAGGGCGTGGTTGCAGCCGTGCTGGAGGACGGGAATTCCGCCAGGATAAACCTGTATGATTCTGAAGGGGTTGAGCTTGCGGGGATAAAATGCAGCATGACCCAGAGCGGTTATCCCATAGACGTGGCGCTTTCCCCGGACGGAACACTTCTCGGGGTTTCCTACACAAGGGTGGATAATGAGACCGGAAAGGTACATTCCTCTGTGGCTTTCTATAATTTCGGTGATGTTGGACAAAATGAGATAGATAACTATGTAAGCGGCTACGATTACGAGGGAGCCGTCATCCCCAGGATCAGATTCTTAAGCCATGACAGCGCGGTAGCGGTAGGCGATGACAGGATCATTTTCTATTCCGGCGCCCAGAAGCCCGAGGCCGTATCCGAGAATTCGATAGACGAGGAGATCCAGAGTCTGTACTTCGGTGATGAGGAAACAGCTCTCGTTTTCCGCTCCGATGAAGGCGGTAATAAATACCGGCTGGTGGTATACGGGAAAACCGGGAAACAGCTTATGGATGAAAACTTTGAGCTCTCCTATACGGATATCCAGCTAAGCCACAAAAGAGCCATCATATATAATGACGCAGTATGTGAGATAATAAATTACAACGGTCAGATACGTTATGACGGGCTTTTCGAGGATCCGGTTCTTTTGATGGTACCCACAGACAATATAGCGCATTATATCCTTGTGAACAGGGGAATGACACAGGAGATCAGACTGGAATGAGGATACCGGAAAACTGGGACAAGCCGTCCCCGGATAATGATCTT
Source organism: uncultured Lachnospiraceae bacterium (assembly GCA_947167135.1). GTDB lineage: Bacteria > Bacillota > Clostridia > Lachnospirales > Lachnospiraceae > NK4A144. The sequence goes on along the minus strand of CAMVGV010000038.1, from coordinate 1,014 downwards.
ATCTGCGAGAAATTTGAGTATGGCAGCTTTGAGTATTCCGGACGTATGAACTACCGCATCTTTAGACCGGTTCCCTCCGGAAAGGTTCCGCTTGTGCTGTATCTCCACGGGGCCGATGCCTTTGGGGATGATAATGAGTCCCAGCTTACTATGCATGACATTGGAACTGTTTTTGCACGTGACAGCTGGCAGGAGAAGCACCCGTCATATATTCTGGCTCCGCAGTGCAGGGTTTCAGGTCACTGGGCAGGACCGGAAAGCGGGAAAAGGCTTTGTAAGCTTATTGCATCACTTCTTACTGAGCATGATGACATTGACGAAAACAGGATCTATATTTACGGATATAGTGCCGGAGGCATAGGAACGCTGCGTATCATAAAGGATCATCCGGATCTCTTCGCTGCAGCAATACCGATCTGTGCGGCAACTGAGCGGGAAGATCTTGAAAAGCTCGTACAGCTTCCCATTTGGCTTTTCCATGCGGCAGATGATGGGATAGTGAAGGTTTCCTATGAAGGGAATAACTTTTTTTCTTCCCAGCTTGGTTCCAGGGATATATTCAGAGAGCTTAAGGATCGCGCTCCCCTGCTTAAATATACTGAATATCCGGAAGGATTTATGCAGGAAAGATACGGGATCAATCCCCATTGCACCTGGGTTCCGGTGTCAAAGGACGAAGAAGCGCAGGAATGGCTGTTTTCAAAAAAGAGGCATTAGAGAACCTGTTGAGACAGTTTCAGATCCTTCCCTCGTAATACAGTCTCATAAGCTGCAGACATGAAGTAGTGCCGGTTTTCTCATAGACATTACTTAGATGGCGGTAGGCGACTCTCTCGGACACTGCCATTTTCCGGGCCACCTCTTTCATATTATCATCACAGGAAAGCAGCGCCTCCAGAAGATCCCTTTCTCTGGGAGTAAGGGAGAAAAATCACTCCGGAAAATTTTCTGAAAAAAGTTGTGTCAAGCATTTTTGAAAATGTCCCAAAATAATTCAAACATTAGCCCGGAAAG
>CAMVGV010000037.1 GCA_947167135.1 uncultured Lachnospiraceae bacterium | reverse complement strand
CCCAAAGTTCTTGTCCCCACCACAAGCTTTTCTTGTGTGGTGACAATTACTTTTGTCGCTTTAATCATAATATTAGATGTCAAATGTCATTCTGAGCCTTTTTGTCATTCTGAGCCCTTTATGTCATTCTGAGCGTAGCGAAGAATCTTTCATCATCTCCACAGTTTCCGATATACCCTTGATCTTTTTTAACCTTTTCTCCCTGAAACCCGGAGTCCTCCTGTCAAACCTGCAGCAGTCCGAAAACTCACAGTAGCTGCAGGGGCTTTTTCCGTCAAGTACCGCCGGCGAGGGCTCTATTTCACCCTCTCCTATCTTTTCACGGATCTCAAGCACTTTCCTTCTCACATAATCCTCTATGACCTTAAATTCCTCTGTATCGGCGACACTGGATGAGGACGAAAAGCTTCCGTCCTTATTAAAGGAAACCGGCACAACAGATGAAGCTTTATCAAAGTCCGTATCAAAAAGCCTTATCACCTGCTCTTCTGAATTGACGATCCCCCGGAGCTTCACGGCCTCAAGCTTTTTCTCCTGAAGCTCGGTATCTGAGCCGGATCTGAGATCTCCCTCCTTTATCACCGGATCATCAATATGATAGTAGAATATCCCGGCGGGCTTTACTTCCGTCCCCGGGTGGGCTATCCTCTCTATCTCCATTGCCCCGCTTAAATAGATCACAAGCTGCAGATCCAGGCCATAGTAGACCCTTGAAATGTCAAAGGCCTTATTCCCGCTCTTATAGTCAATAACGGAGACATAGAGTGTATTTCCCTCTTTTGCACTGTCGATCCTGTCGATACGGCCCTTTAATCCCCGCAGCTTAAATTCCTGCTCAAACATCTCGGGATCAAAGCTGCCTCTCTCAGACTGCTTTTTCACGGCCAGAACCGTGGAGTGCAGTATCCTTCCTATCCGACGGATAAAGTATTTATTCCGTTCAGAGCTTAAAAGTACAACATTTTCGTTTTCACTTAAGTACCTTTCCAATGCCTCCTCTGCAAGGGTCTGCGTCTCATCTGAATCCGGATCCCTGTAGCTTTTTCCCTTTTCCTTCAGTATAGACGAGTAAAGATTCAGCACATTATGGAGCAAAGACCCGAGATCCCGTCTTTCAAAGCCGAATTCCTCCCGTTCCATGGCCTTTATTCCGTATATCATAAAATGCCTGTAAGCACACTCAGCGTATCTTTCAAGTCTGGAGGGACTGTACTCCGAAGGATTTCCGTAGAGAGCATTGATGACTGCAGTGCTTATCCTGTCCTCTCCATGGAGCTTAAAGCAGAAGTCAAGGATATTATCAAAGACCTGCTTTTTATGCGGATCTTTGGAAAATCCCGTGTATATAAGCCGCGCCCTGTCAATATTCCTTCCTCCCCTAAGTGATGAGGCAAAGTCCGAGTAAAGATCGCTTTCCGAAAAAAGCTCATCCCTTTCCTCATAAAGCACCTCCTTTACACTTAAGAAAACGCTTTTTATATCTGAAAGAAAGAGAGAAGGGTTTAGAGCCTTTCCATCGCTGTCACTGAGTGAATAGCTTAGGATAAGCTTTTCCGACGGTTTGGTCACATTCATGTAAAAGTAAAGCCTGCTTAAACCTATCCGCTCTCTCGCCGTAGGAGATACTTCTATACCCTTTTCCTTTATGAATTCCCGGTCAAAATCGGACAGAAGTCCTTTTCCCGTATTCGAAGCAGGGATAAGTCCGTCGTTTAAGCCCATAAAGAAAAGGACTCTGATATTATCAAAACGGCTTCTTTCCGTATCTCCGGCCTTAACACAGTCAAGTCCCGGAGGAAGCACCCCGGTCTTTATGGCTTCAAATCCCGCATCCAGGATTTCGGAAAACTCCCTTAAGCTCATCCTTTCATCAGGTATCAGACTCTCCATACGCGTGATAAATTCACTAACCTGCTCCGGAACCCTTTTTATAAGGTCTGATCCCCTAAGGTCTCCCTCTTCCTTAAGCTTTTCCGAAAGAGTCTCCATTTTTTCATCAATGCCGGAATCAAGGATAAAGTCTTTAAGAGCGGCAGTGTAGAGCTTTACGGGCTTTGCTCCCCCGGATACCGTATCCGTAAATGGGCCGAGGAGGCTTATAAGGCTCTCTCTTGCAGTATTGATAAGCTCAAGCTCTTCCTCGCTTAAGCGCTTCGTATGTATACGGAAGGGCTCACTGTACTTTTTCCTGCCCCTTATATTCATTGCGCGTACATAGTTTTCCAGCCTGTCGCCGTCCTTATCTGAAATGCCCGTGAGACCCGAACGCACAAAGTGAAAAACGCTTTCATAGCTTAGATTTTCAACAACAGCCTCAATTGCGGAACGGATGAATTCGGTATAGGGGTTTAAGAGTATCTCTGTTGTTGAATCTATAAATAAGGGAACTCCCTCCCTTTCTGCTTCTGCGGAAAGAATGCGTGCATATACCTCCGGCTTTGACATAACGATCCCTATCTCTCTATATCTTAAACCCTGCCGCACAAGCTTCATAACCTCATGTATCACATATTCCGCTTCTCTCTCGGGATTACAGGCCTTTACGATACTTACTGCCTCTCCTGCCTCTTCTTCTGAGGATATCCCTCTGAAAAGGCATTTTTCAAGCTGCCTTAATCCGGGCGTATTTAAGAAACGGTTCCTTTCGGTCTCGTAAAAATGCAGGGTATTTATCTCAAAGTGCGCATTTTCAGCGATCTCCCTTATTTTCCCTATGGTCGTTACCGAAAGTGAAAAAAGCTCCCCGTCTTTCCCGTCATAGTCCAGGCTCACGGAAGCCTCTTCCACATAGTTAAAAAGCGCGGTGAGAAAGCGGTATTGTATCGGAGTAAAGCCGGTAAAGTCGTCAAAGTAGACATGGGCACCTTTCAGGAACTCTGCGCGCTTTGCAGCCTCGGCAGCTCTGTCCAGAAGCTCCTCGCGGGTCACGAACTTCTCTTCGATCTTCTCCCTGAATGCCTTATACAGAATGTAAATATCCTTTAGTTTTGCGGAAAGGTATTTCTTCTCCTTACCCTCGGAAAGCTTCAGTACATCCTCCGGCCTTATCTCGTATTGCACGAATTCCGATATCACGGACTTTATCTCATTGATGCAGCCCGGCCGTGATATGTTTTTCTTTAATACGGTGAGCTCCTTTTCATGCTCTGAAACAACGGTACGGAGGATAAGATTTTTTCCGGTATCGTCAATTATCTCCTTTGTATTCCCCCCGGCATTGTCAAATATCCTGTGGGCCAGACGGTTAAAGGAAAGAACATCGATATTCAGGATACCCTGCCGGGCGGAAAGGGAAATAAGACGGTCAGTCACAGCGTGGCTCACCTGTTCCGGAACGATCACGAGATGGTTTTTTCTGATATCTTTTTCTGCTTCGTTTATGACCCCTGAAAAGAGAGCGGTGCTCTTTCCGCTCCCCGCAGGTCCGAGAAGTATGTTTAATCTGGGCATACTATGATTATATCAAATCGCAATTGATGTTGACAATTAAACGTCATTTTTGTAAAATATCAAAAGTGTCAAAAAAATGCGCGCGTAGCTCAGCTGGATAGAGCGTCTGGCTACGGACCAGAAGGTCGCGAGTTCGAATCTTGTCGCACGCATTGTAAAGTCATTGGGGACGGTTCTCTGAATTCTGGAAGAACCGTCCCCAACGGCGTTTAATGTCATTCTGAGACTGCACATTGTCATTCTAAGACTACATAATGTCATTCTGAGACTACATAATGTCATTTTGAGACTACATAATGTCATTCTGAGGGCGAAGCCCGAAGAATCTTTCTCCCCGGAAGAAAAGATCCTGGCTGTTGCTTCGCACCCCCCTCGCCGGGGTGGCATCCCACATCTTCGATGTGGGATAAACCTCGCCGGGGTGGCATTTAATAATTATTCCTTATTTCTTCAACGCATTCTTAGCACGAACATCGGAAACCTTTGAGCCGTCGGTCCTCTGCCTCGTAAGGTGGTCCCTTCTCTTTTCAAGCTCAGTCCGTGCATTGGTCTTTCTTGCTGCATTGCTCATTTTCTCAAGCTCTGAAAGCTTAATGGCGCGTATGGATTCATTGGAGTGCTTTTTCTGTTCCGGTGCTGCTTCCGGGGCCTTTGCCTTTTTCACATACTCCTGCATCAGGGTGTCAAGCTTAAATTCCGAAAGGATATCCGCCATGGCAAGCCTGTCCTTACCCTGCTCTGTAGAGTGTGCTTCCAGGCCGCCCTTCTTCTGGACTCTCTTAGCCTTAATATAGGCATCCGCTGCCTTCTGCATCTCATGCTCCAGGACATGCAGTCTCTTAAGATCCCGATCCTTTATGCGTCCGGGTTCTGTGGTTCCTCCGGAGATACTCTCGCCCTTGATAACCTTGTCGTAAGCCTTTATGAAATTCTTATAGGCATTCTCCATCTTCGTATACTCGGTTGAATCAAGGAGCTTTGTAAGCCTGTGGCTTCTCTGGGCGTTCCACTGATCGGAAAGCTGCTTTATCCCTCCCGCCATGTCGGACAGAGCTTTATAATTACCCGTTTCTATCGCATCATTTATTACTTTATACTGTTTCTCATATAAGCTGCCATCCATTTTATCAACAGTGGATTGATTCTTTTCGGGAAGGTGTGTATATGTTACTTTGTTTTCTTTGCGGTCAAACGTTGATAATTGCTCCACCTGAGTTATGGCAGTGTCATGAGCTTCGGACAGATACCAGACACCCTTTATGCCTTTCTCTCCCACTTTGCATGTCTGGTTACGGTTTATTACATATTCTCCGCCCTTAAGCATATTATCAAACTGATCCTCAAGTTCCTGCTTCTTTTCATCATTGTTATTCTTATTGAACCTTAAGACAGCATCGGTAAGATGGTTTAAGAGGTTATCGGGGATGATCACCTTTCCCCTGTAAATAAGGGCATTGCTTAAGTGATTACGGTAATCACTATCTGCAAGACTGTGAAAAGCCCCTGCTGGAGTTGAAGGCCCGTTACTGTAGGTCTTATGCTTCTTTTCAAAGAAGTCAATATTTTCTTCTCCCATCAGATCCTTGCATATCTTTCCTATCTTCAGGAGATCCGGATCTATCTTGTCTCCAAGCCGCTGTTTTTCTCTGTCAACAAGCTTTGACATAAACCAGAGCTCGTTTATAGAACCGTTACCCGATACCAGGCATTCCGTGATGAACTCAAAGCAGGTATAATTTCCGGCTCCTCTCCAGCCCCTGTCTATCTCTCCGTTGTCCCAGGTACTGAAGTGTACCTTGCCGTTATTCTTCTGGATATTATCAATGTATTCCCTTATTTCGCGGGATGATTCTTTCTTTTCGATATAGAGACGGGCAAGGGGATTCTCTTTATAATAATCCTGTCTTGCTCCCTCCGGATCCAGGAAATATCTGACCTCTTTATCTGCACTCTTAAAGAATTCCTTCGCGTCTTCGGGACTTAACTCTTTCTTTTCTTCGTAGGAGGCATTTCCCCAGAGGGCATCGGCTCTTTCAGGATCTATTGTTTTCTTTGCATTCCAGTCTGCAGTGTTCCATCTCAGGTCGTATTCTTCGCGGAACATGGCTTTCCGGTCAGCGACAGTGAATTCTTTGCTGTTATAATAATCTGTAAGAAGCCAGTTCTTTTCATCACCGGAAAGTGCATTCAAGCCGCGTTTCTCTCTGTCGGAATTGATCGCAGCCACTATTTTTTCGAAAGGCACTTTGCGGGACGGCATGGAATAACGATTGATCGCCTCCTGCCTGTCAAGTCTGAAACGCTCACCCATGGTAAGCTTACTGTCATCGTTCCAGTATTTATACATACCGTCACGATCATGGTTCCAGGCCCATTGAGCGCCCTTTCCGTGTTCCTTGTCCCAGATATCCTTCTCGAAACGCTCTTCACTCAGTTCATGGAGCTTTACTTCTTTCATGGTGCTGCTAAGATCAATAGCCTTCTGCCAGTATCTTTCAGCTGCAGCCTCGCCAAGCTCCGCCTTTACAGTCTCGAGCTTTACTTTCTGCTCCACAATAGCATATCTGAAGGCAGTTTCTTCGTCGGTCTTTTCGATCTTTTCGCTTAAGGGCATCTTCCTGAAAGCTTCGGCTTCCTGTTTCTTTAGTTCTTCCTGATATCTTTTGAGTTCTTCCTGCTCCTCACGGAGTTTTCCGGGATCTGTTTTGGCCTTGTCTTCCGGACTTAAGGTCTTCCAGTATCCGGCTACAAGCTTGGAAGAGAAATTCTTTATTCTGCTCCATTCGAGCTTTTCTTCCTTAATAAGTTCTACGGTCTTATTGAGGTTCAGCTCAGCCTTTTCGTTGTAGCTGGCTGCATTCCACTGTTCTTCTGTAAAGACAGGGTCTGTTGCCATCTTTTCTTCCCATGGCAGCTTCTTCCATTCGTCCTGATATTTCTCGGGACCACAGACTCTCTTCTCGACAGGTGTAAGGCTGGACCAGTATCTGCCGGAAAATCCGGGAGAAGCACTGTCAAGACCGGAGATCTCATCCCACGACATCTTCTGATCGCGGAAAGTCTGAATGGCTCTTGACTCATTGAGTATGATCTTTGTGGCATTCGGCTTTTTAAGCCATTTATGATCAGGACAGTTAGCTTCATCACGCTGAACCTTCGGTGCATTGGCTTCTATGTTATCCCGCCTTGCATGCATTTCATCTTCGGAAGCCCTGACCTTTTCGCTTATTGCTTCACTTTCCTTTTTATCAGGCCTTGAATATATATTCTCTTTTCTTACGGAATAATCCTTTACAGGTACGGGAGCCTTCTCGGGCACCTTCAGCTTTTTCGTGTAATCAGGTCTTTCCGTAGGGATCTTATTCCAGTCTTCAAGCTCCTCCTGCAGTTTTTTTACATCTTCATCAGGGAGATCGTTGTTCCTGGCGTTTTGGATCCGAATAGTCAGATCAGCTTTAGCCTGACGGATGATTTCCTGATCTTCTTCCCATTTCTTATAAGGGTCGGGATTTGGATTTAAGTGCTCATAATCTTCACGGTTCGGTACTTTGGTTTCATCATAGCTTGCGTACCTGTCAAAATTCATATGGAATTCAAAGTCAGCCCACAGCCGGGGTTCAACCCGCTTCACATAGTATTTCCTGGTCAGATCATCGAAACGGGCGGTATTCTTATCAACATATGCCTCCAGCTCCTTAATCCGTTTATCGAAATCGCTCACGGGTATCAGTTTATATCCGGCAGTATTGTTTAAGCGGTCGAAGGTATACTCTTTATATGCTCCGCCGGGACCAAAGAACTGCTCATAGTTCCTGTCATTCCTGTGTTTCAGGTGCTGGAGCATTGTGCATGCGCGGCCATATTCCTGTATAAATTTCATGTTTCCCGGCTCAACACCATCTGCAGTGAGAAGTATTTCACCTGTGCTGTGTGGATACCGTTCTGCGTTGCCGGTGGCGTTCAAAGGTATTAACTTTTTATACTCAGCATAGTAATATGCGTGATAGCCGTTATTTATAATGCTCTCTCTGAAATGATCAAGTTTAGCGGCGTTAAGATCTATTGATTTACCGTCGATGGAAACGAATTTATCCCGTCGTTCACCAATTTCCAATCTGTGATCCACATACTGCCAGAAGAGCTTTTCTTTTTCGCCCGGTTTAAGATTGGAATAGTCTACATCTTTTCCGGCCTTGAATACATTTCTGTCGTCAGAATTGAAATCAAAGATCTTTTCATGCTCTTCTCTGATTCCGGGATTTTCGGTAAGCCTTTTTCTCCTCACCATTTCTTTATGGCGGGCCATGTCAACATTAAAAGCTCCTTCGGAAAGATACCGGTTCGCATTGTACTTTGCGAGCTGATCAACTCTGTCATTATGGATATTAAAATAATTCTGGTCGTATATAGCATTTTTGATATTCTGAAGCTCCCAGTTTTTCTTATCCTCATCATACTGGGATTTAAGCTCTTTCTCGCGCGCAAGGAAGCCTTCCATGGCTTTTCTTTCCGCTTCACCCGCTTCGTAATGGCGGTCCAGAGCCGTGGGATTTATCTCCTTTGTGTTCTCGCTGAAATTAGAGGTGATGGACTTAAGCTTTTTAGCTGCATCATAAAAGCTCTTTTCTTTTTTGGAAGGACCGCCCTTTGATTCCACTGAAGTGATAAACTCGTCTGCAGCATTACCTAACCTCATCGCGCCCGATACTGAAAGAGTCGTGTTTTCAGGCATTCTGTTAACATAGTTTTCAAGTTCAGTGTAGAACGATGCAAATGACGGAGCGTTCTTTCCATAGCTCCTTGCTTCATCTATGACTGACCCGGAGCCGCAGCTGTCAAGCACTTCCTTCAGCATAGGATAGGCAGGAACATCTGTTAGTCTCTGATATTCCGGCAGGAGCTCATCGCTTTTTTGAAGGGTTTTTTCCGCTGCCGTTATGAAAGCACCGGTTACACCCTTTCCAAGTATGGCCTCAGCTTTTTCGGGTCCTATCTTAGTCACGAAGTCATTTACCGCGTTCAGGGCCTCATTCATTTTAAGGCGTCTCTCACCTGGCTCATAGCTTCTTCTTTCCAGTCCGTCTCGCATGTTTTCCTGGACAAAGACACCGAGCTTATTCTTTATGTCATTTAGATGTGTCTCTTCAGACATCATGATATCCTGCATACGGACAGGGTCGTTTAAGATCTCAACGGCTCTTTCATAGACATTTCCGGCAGCTCCCAGAAATTCCGCATCCGACAGATGCCAGCCGTTCTGTAGACCGTTGATGCGGCCCCTTACCATATTCAGCTGGTCCTTATAGTATTCCTTGTCAAATGGAGATTCGCCTTTTCCGAACCTGTTTTTAAGATCTGCCGCATCACAGTTTTTAACCAGCTTTTCAAGAGACTTTTCAAGGCCGATGTATTCAGCGTAGAGGCCGCTTATAAAGCCGTCGCGGTCACTTGCGCTAAGTTCAGCCCCATGAGCCTCGAGGTATTTTTCGTCCTTATATATTTCATAGGCCTGATGGGCAATGAGGTCGGTTGGAAAGTAAAGCTGGAGCTCGGTGATCCTGGCTGACCGCCTCTCTCCGTATTCCTTAACACGCCCGCTCTGGTAAGCATTGCTTTCGGGTTCAAGCTTATAGGGCACATTCCCGTTCATTAAATCATCAGTTTCATAGTATTTTTCATATTCATCAACACGGGATGAGGAAAATACGGTTTCACCGCTTTTAAGCTTTACATCTCCTTCGGGAGAGAATTCCAGCTCTGCATCCGCTGACTGTACAAGCTTCAGCATGGGATTATCCTTGTCAATCTCCTGGGCATCATACCAGCTGTCAGAGTCCTCCCTTTCTCTCTTTAGAACTTCAAGAACGGCAATATCCTCAAAAGTGGGAACACTGTTAGCGTCTATGTCCATAAGGGGTTTTGATGCTTCTTTACGTCTCTTTATTTCTTCTTTTCCAAATCCGTCAAGCCCTTCATACATCACTCCGTCGCTGTGACGGAAAGCAGATGCGCTGAAGCTTTTAGGGTTTAATGCGCATTCAAGGAGTCTCTTGTAATTATAGATCCGGTCTTCTTTAAGCCACCCGACAGCTCTTCTCCACTGCTCCTCGGTCAGCTTATGATCCTGGAAAGCCTTATTGAGATGATGTTTTGCAGCCTCGCTTGTTACCCAGAGCCCTGTACTCTTGGGAAGGGGCTCCGCATATTTCTTCACCTTGCTTTCGTAGAAATGATTGAATTCATCCATGCCGCCGTTATCGTTTACATCCGGCGTCAGAGAGAATTCGGCGGAAAGCGAATCCTCAAGAAGCTCTTCCAGCGGCTTTTCCGATCCGTAGTTTTCGTTATAATAATTCGTGATATCATTCACGACCTTTTCATGGTGATCCGGGTCCAGGATCCTTACTTCCACTATCTTATTACCCTGATATTCATGGCGGGTGGACCTGATCCCTTTTAAATAGCCTGCCAGAACCGCTATTTTCAGTTCGGGGTTATTTTCGATCAGCTGACGGTAGTAAAGGATCTTTCCGTTATCAGCTGCGGCGATCTTGTACTCATCCTCAGAGCCCAGAGGATTTATCTCTCTGTCCCGCTTTGCAGCCATGGCAATGGCAGCCTTGAGGCAGACAAGCTCCACTGTCTGTTCTGCGCTTGTACGCTCTTTATTTCCCGTCAGATCTTCTTTTTCCTCGTTATGGTGCTTAAAAGCATTTTCATACTTTATGCAGCCGTTAAGAGCAAAGGCCGGGTCGTCGAGGAGATGGTATGTCACAGGCGGCATACCTCTCTGATAGGTGACTTCTTCGCCGTTTAAGGCTTTATTGATATAGTCTTCCAAATGTCCGCATCGAAAAGCGGTATCCATTCCGATCGCGTCGACTCCCACAAGTCCCACTTCCGCAAGATCCTGTCCCAGAGGTGAGCGGGCAAAGTCCACCCGGTGCTCGGTTTTGTCGCCGAGAAGCTTATCCACTTCCATGCAGAAGCTCTCGCTCCAGGCTTGCAGCTTATTGGAATCCCAGGCATTTTCTTCAAATTTATCGAGTACGGATATAAGACCGCTTAAGTCGGTTGTACCTGATGCTATTAGCCGGTTTTTCAGGTCATCAGACTGAGGGAAGGCATTGTTCAGGGTCCTGTTCTTCCACTTATCCCTTAAAGCGAGCAGACGCTGATATGTGCGCACGCCTTCTTCGGAGTAGTGTCCTTTACTGAGGTCAAGCAGTTTAATAAAAGTATCAAGACGGGTTATGGGTGTTGGCATATTTAGTTCCTCCTATAGATCCTTCGCTTTGCTCCAATAGCGTATAGTAAGTGTCATTCTGAGACTGCACATTGTCATTCTGAGACTGCACATTGTCATTCTGAGCGAAGCGAAGAATCTTCTATAACCGGCTGAAAAGATCCTTTCTGCTTCGTCGCCGGCGCTCCGGATGACAATGAATGAGCGGTTATTATCCTCACACATATAAATATACAGATGAAACTTAAAAATAAGCCCGGCGCATCAATCTCTCTTGTTAAACAGACTGTAAAACACTATACTTATTTGCAAAGGAGCCTAATAGATGATATCTGTAAGGAAAACAGCTTTATTAGAGGAGAGAATTGATATGAATACAAACACTGAAATTGAAAACATCGTATCCTGGATCAGGGAATGGTTTAATGAAAACGGTCCGTCAGCCTCTGCGGTGATCGGCCTCTCGGGAGGAAAGGACTCCTCCATAGTGGCGGCTCTTCTTGTAAAAGCGCTGGGGAAAGACCGGGTTACGGGCGTAATGATGCCAAACGGAGTCCAGAAGGACATCTCTGATTCCCAAAAAATAGCTGAGTTCCTTGGAATAAAAACCTATACCGTAAATATCGCAGCAATTTATGACGCCGCGATTTCCACCCTTGAGGAAAGCACGGATGACATAAGCCTTTCAACGGACACGAAAATAAATCTGGCTCCAAGGATCAGAATGTCCGTTCTCTATGCGATCGCCCAGTCCCTGCCGAAGGGAGGAAGGGTTACAAATACCTGCAATGCTTCAGAGGATTACATAGGCTATTCCACAAAGTACGGCGATGCCGCCGGTGACTTTTCTCCCTGTGCTGATTTTACCGTAAGTGAGATGCTTGAGATCGGTGATGCCCTGGGTCTTCCTTCAGACCTCGTGCATAAGACCCCGTCAGACGGTCTCTCGGGGCAGACAGACGAGGAAAAGATAGGTTTCAGCTATGATACGCTGGATCACTATATAAAAACCGGTGAATGTGAAGACGGTGAGATAAAGAAAAAGATCGACAGGCTCCACGCCCTGAACCTGCATAAGCTTAAGACGATCCCCACATACCGCAGGGCATAGACTAAAAAATCCGAAAGGAGCTCCCGGGAAAAAGCTATAAGGAAGCCAGGAGCTCTTTTAATTCGGGAATGGAGAAATTATATGCCTTCCCGCAGAACTGGCATTTGATCTCCGCATCCCTGTTTTCTTCGATAAGGCTCTGAAGCTCCTTTTTGCCGAGGCTTATTAAAACCCTCGATATTCTCTCTCTTCCGCAGTCGCACCTAAATGAAACAGGAGTCTCTGAAAGGATCTCGGCTCCGACTCCGTCTAAAAGGAGCTTTATTATATCCTCCGGGGTTTTCCCGTCCTTCAGAAGGTCTGTAACAGAGCTTACCTTCGCTACATTTTTTTCAAGGGTACTGATACTGTTCTCGGACGCTCCGGGCAGGAGCTGTACGATAAATCCCCCTGCTTCTCTGACCGTATTATCCTTATTCATCAGAACACCGAGCCCTACAGCAGATGGAACCTGCTCACTCTGAGCAAAATAATAGGTAAGATCCTCTGCGATCTCGCCGGTAATAAGCCCTACCTCTCCAATGTACGGATCCTTTAAGCCCTGATCCTTTATGACCTTCAGGGTTCCATTACCCACGATACCTCCGACATCCAGTTTCTTGTCCCATTCCCTGATAGGATTTATAACCTCCGGTTCCAGCGCAAAGCCCTTTACATGCCCTTCTGCATCTGCGGTTACCGTAAGCCCCTCCACCGGACCGTTGCTCCGTATCGACAGGGTAAGCTTATCCTCCCCCTGCAGCATGGAGCCCATCATCGCCCCGGCCGTCAGAAGCCTTCCCAGTGCAGCCGACACCACGGGACTGGTATTGTGGCACTGCCTCATATACTCCACTGTATCCCTTGAACTCACGGCAAAGGCTCTTATTTCCTTATTTTCACTGATAGCTCTTACTAAGTGATCCTTCATATATCCTTATCCATTATGCCGCGGTCCAGAAGAAGCTTTGAAACCATCACTCTGTACGAATCTGAAACCTTTAATAGCCTGAAACCGCAGCGTATATTTCCGTCCTCCTGAAAAAGCGAATATCTCCAGTCACCCTGTATCCTGACCTTTTTTCCTTTTTCCGCATCAAACATAATGGTAACTATCTCGTTTTCCCTGAATCTGTCAGTAAATGATCCTGCCGGAAAGATAATGCCGATACCGCTCTTTGAGACATCATGTATCATTCCCATATAGAGGGTCTTCATCTCTTCAAAGTAACAGGAAGCAGCTTCCTCAAAAATGATCCTCAGCTCGTCCCTCTGCTTCTTAACCGTAAGCATCTCGATATACTGTATAGCGTAGGTATTGTATGTATCGTCAAAGCTTATGGCCACATCATCAACGGTAATGGTCCTGCCGTCCTCACCCGCGTAAGAAAGGCAGTAAGTGATGTCCTCATTTAAGAGTATGGGAATACCGCTTTCATCCACGGCACAGGTAGTTACAAGTATGTCCTCGATCTCATCCATCTGCTCAAGTGCTGTGACCTTCATCTCCACGGAAGGATCAAGGCCGCAGGTAATGGTGATCTCCGTCCCCTTTTTTACGTTGTTTATCTGCATGGAACCTTCTCCTCTATTAAAGCTGTTTTCCTCTACAATGTCATTCTGAGGGCGTAGCCCGAAGAATCTTTTAAGGATACTTCCTGTTAAATGCTTGATAATTCTTTATCCTTATCAGTTCAGAACCCTTCGGATCCGGAACAGTCGCCTTTATTCTTAAGATGATACCCAATTATTCCGGATTTGTCATCATTACCTTACAGAAATATCCGGATCTGTCCCGCATAATGGAAAAGCCTCTGTCAAGCCCGGAAATCGGGAGCCTGTGCGTGATCAGATCTGCCGGTCTTATCTTCTTTTTTTCAAGCCTTGTGATCACATAGTCCCAGTCATCTTCCCTGCCCGGCTTTTCTTCCGGGAGAAAGGTGGAGTTCCAGCTTCCTCTTAAATCCAGCTGGTTTCTTAAGATCTTCCAGTAGGTATCACGTAATAAACCCATATCCGAATTGGGGTTTCCGAGAAGCACTATCCTTCCGTTCGCAGCAGTACTTTCGATGCCGTAGGACAGACACTCGTTTTTCCCCACACACTCAAAAAAGACATCCGCTTCACCGGCTGTTTTTCTTATTTCATTTATTACATTTCCCTCCCTTGAATCCAGGAATTTTTCCTTCGGTATCCCGAGAGACAGAGCTTTTTCCAGCTGTTCTTCCTTATTCCCGATAAGATAAACGTTCTTAAATCCCCGCTCCAGAAGGAACATGGTAAGGAGAAGCCCGATAGTCCCAAGGCCGCAGACAACCATCCTTTTGTCAGCGTGCGGAGCGCTGTATGCCCCGGTTTCGTCATCAAAGCCGGCTCCGCCATCAATATTATTACCGGTGCCAAGCTTTAGTGCGTGGGCAGCAACTGCCATAGGCTCAAGCATTGCTGCCTCTTCAAAGGAAATATTATCCGGCAGCACCCTTACATTCCGGGCAGGGACCGAAACATACTCCGAAAATGCTCCGTCCCTTCTCGAACCCACGTAGTCATAGTTTCGGCAGGTCTCGGGGTGTCCCGATCTGCAGGGTACGCAGCTTCCGCAGGGAATAAGGGGATAGATCCCAACCTTCTTCCCTTTAAGGTAGCTAAAAGCCTCACTTCCCGTATCTGCTACGACCCCGGAAAACTCATGTCCCGGGATCAGAGGCATCTTGTGGGCTCCTGTCTTATAGATCCTCGGTATATCAGATCCGCAGATTCCGGCTGCCTTAACCCTTATCAGAACTTCATCATCCTTCGGGGAAGGAAGTGGAGCCTCCTCAAGTCTTATATCATTTATCGAATGCAGTACCCAGGCTTTCATAAAATTCTCTGATCATTATTCTCCTCTAATAAAGCTGTTTTCCACTACTATGTCATTCTGAGCGAAGCGAAGAATCTTTTTAACCGATTGGAAAGATCCTAGCTGTTGCTTCGCAACCCCCTCGCCGGGGTGGCATCCCACATCTTCGATGTGGGATAAACCTCGCCGGGGCGGCATCCCACATCTTCGATGTGGGATAAACCTCGCCGGGGCGGCTCCCACATCTGCGATGTGGGATAAGCGTCGCTGGCGCTCAGGATGACAGGTTTATTATCTGACTTACAGATATCATCTATTAGGCTCCTCTAATAAAGCTGTTTTCCACTACTATGTCATTCTGAGCGAAGCGAAGAATCTTTTTAACCGATTGGAAAGATCCTTCGCTGGCGCTCAGGATGACAGGTTTATTATCTGACTTACAGTCTCAATGCCTTAAAGATAGTATCATTCTGTGCGACTACACATCGTCATTCCGTGCGACTACACATTGTCATTCTGTGCGACTACACATTGTCATTCTGTGCGACTACACATTGTCATTCTGAGGGCGTAGCCCGAAGAATCTTTTAAAGATCCTTCGCTTACGCTCAGGATGACAACCGCCGTCAGGATGACACCCCCGTCAGGATGACACCCCCGTCAGGATGACACCCCCGTCAGGATGACAGCTCATCATCACTCCTCTGAAAACACTCCAGATATTTCTTCAGATCCGCGTCGGTTGTCACCTTAAAGTTTCCCTCATCTCCGGGTATCAGAGCAACATCCTTATTTAGCTTTACCATAGGCTCGCTCGCACCGTTAATAGAGAGAATCTTATCAGGAATCAGGCTCTCATTTGCCTCAAAATATGTCTTAAAATAAAAAAGCTCCGGTGCCTGTCCCGCAAAGAGCGAATCCCTGTTTAGAAGCTCCTCAGCCCTTTTTCCGCCGTAGCTTATATACACCGTGTCCTTCATTTTTTGTACAGGCATAACCCCGTCATGCCCGGGGAGAGCAGCGTAGCACGCTTCAAGAAGATTGGTCGTTATAAACGGTCTTGCGGCATCGTGTATAAGTATCGTGTCCTCCGGGTCTGAAGGCCCATTTTCACGCAGTATCGCAGCCATCCCGTTATATACCGACTCCTGCCTGTTCCTGCCGGGATCCGCAAAGCCGCCTATCCTCGAAAGGTCAAATCCTAAAGAACGCTCTTCATCCATAATGGCATCCCGCCACTTCATATCGGCAACGATAAGGATAAGGTCAATATGCCGGCATTCCAGCAATGCCAGGAGTGTCCGGCTTACCATCATCATACCTCCGCTCTTTATATACTGCTTTGCTATGTCGGAATTTATCCTGCTTCCTGTTCCTCCGGATAAAAGCACCGCGTAATTCAAATCCCGTCTCCGCCTTCCTTAGTACTCCGCCTTTTGATGCCAGTTCCAGGCGTGGCTTACGATAGTGTCGATATTCCCGTAAACAGGCTTCCAGCCGAGGATCCGCTGCGCCTTTTCACTGCTTCCGATAAGAACAGCCGGATCTCCCGCCCTTCGCCCGGCATATGTTACCCTGAAATCCTTTCCAGTTACTCTCTTCACCGAATCAATAACCTCCAGGACCGAGGTTCCGAGGGCATTTCCGAGATTAAAGAAGCCGCTTTCCCCGCCCTTTTCAAGATGATGGAGTGAAAGAAGGTGTGCTGAAGCGAGATCCGTTACATGGATATAGTCCCTTACGCAGCTTCCGTCCTTCGTATCATAATCCGTTCCGAAAACCTTTATATCCTCCCTCTTTCCCGCTGCCGCATCGAGTACCAGCGGGATAATATGGGTTTCGGGATTATGGCTCTCGCCTATCTCTCCTTCAGGATCCGCTCCCCCCGCATTAAAGTAGCGGAGCACCGCGAACTTAAGTCCGTATGCACTGCTGTAATCCTTAAATATACGTTCAACCATAAGCTTGGTGGCACCGTAGGGATTTATGGGCTTCTGCGGCATATCCTCGGTGATCGGCACCCTTTCCGGTTCCCCGTAGGTCGCACAGGTTGAGGAAAAGATGATCCTTCCGCAGCCGTATTTCTTCATGACATTCAGAAGATTTAAGGTATTTACCACATTATTGTAGTAATACTTTTCAGGCTCACTTACCGATTCCCCTACATAGGCATAGGCCGCAAAATGGAAAACCGCATCAATACTGTATTTCTTAAAAACAGCCTCTATTTCTTCCGGATCTTTCAGATCACCCTCGATAAAGCTTCCCCACTTCACGGCTTCTCTGTGCCCGTATACGAGGTTATCAAAGACCACGGTCTCATATCCCTCTTTACTTAGCTCTTTATTTATATGGGAACCGATATATCCGGCTCCCCCGCAGATCAGTATTGCCAAAGCATACTCCTTTACTCTATAAGAGATCCCTTATCATCTTCAATGTCTCCCCATAGGGCTTCTTTTTTCCGAAAAGAAGGGTCGTTCCGAGAACAAAGCCTTTTACACCGAGAGGTGCATATTCCTTTATCTTGTCGGGGCCACAGGCACCGTCCCAGTATATCTCAAAGCCCATCTCATCCTTTAATTTCAAAAGCTCCGTATACTTTTCCCTTATGTAGGGTAAAAACATCTGCCCCGCATTTCCCGGATTTACCGACATTACAAGCACCTTTTTGACTATACGGAGAAGCATTCTGGCACTTTCCACACTGGTTCCGGGGTTTAAGGCCACACCCGGTATCAGACCCGCATCGATTATCTTCTGCAGTGTCGTGGAGGGATGGTACTCGGCCTCGGGATGGATGTAGATCGTGTCCCCCTTGCGGAGGCTTGAAGTAAACAAGCCCACGGAATTATTGGGGTGCTCTATCATTAAATGTACGTCCAGAGGCTTATCCGTTGCCGAACGGATATATTTAAGGTCATTTAATGACATGGCAAAATTCGGTACATACCGCCCGTCCATTATGTCGATATGAAAGGAATCAATGCCGCCGTTATCCAGTTCCTTGACTTCCCTCTCCAGATTTCCGTAATCGGCACACATCATTGATGCCATAAGCTCTATCTTATACATTTATTATCTCCGCATTCTGTATCATAATAGGTTTACCGGTCTTTTTATACAGCTCCACAACCGAGCTCTGGTCTCCGTAATATGCGTCACTTAAGATTATTGCCCTGTCGAGATCAGGGCTGTCGTCATATATTCCCCAGCCACCTGCTTTATAATCCTCAACTATCCTTGAATACCGTTCCCAGAGTGCCGGCCTCATTGAGCTTATTGTCGCCTTGATAAGCGGGTGTGGTCTCCAGAGAAGTGTCACGCTGTCCTCATTCTTACGGAACACCCTGAAGGTATCCTCTATTTTATCAAGCATCTTCATCTCATTATCAAGAAGCGCCTGAACGCTGGTATTGTAAAAAATGATCTTCTTCCAGCTTCCGTCACCTTTGTCTATGAGTTTCTTCCACTCCTCAGGGATCTTCAGATCTTCTTTTTTTGTGTTTTTAACCTTATCGAATTTCGGGGATCCCTCTCCGGATATCTTGTCCTCCCAGTACTGCCTGCTGTCTTCTCCTGCCTCCTTTGTCATAACTTTCACATAGGCTTCCCTCATTTTTTCGGACTGGACTATTACCCTGTCCGCATTTATCACTGCGGGAACTACGATAAAATGACTGATCCCCTCCAGCGATGCTTCATTGTCCGGATCCGGGTCCGCAAGCACAAAATACGGGATATAGATAAGCTCATCCGTATATTTCTTCAGATTTTTTGAATAAAAAAAGGGATGGACGCTGGTCACAAAATTATTGGCGTCATATGGATTATGGATATAGATCCTGTCGGGGTGCCGTCCCTCAAAGTCATATTTTCTGTAGTCCGTGACCGGCACATCCTCCGGATAGTCAGCCCCCTCATAATGCTCTTCTCCGAAGCTTCCGTCGGAATTCCTGTCATAATAAGGGATTGGTATCACAAGTGCTTCGGTATCATCTGCCTCTGAGGCCTTCCTCCATACCGACTCCAGGCTGTCCCACATGGAAGCCTTGTAAGGAAGGAACACGGTTTCAAGAGTCTCAGAAATGTCGTAGATCAGACTGTTTTTTATATTATTAAGTGTCTTTTGCAGCCACTTTGATGTTTTCGCGCTGTTTAACCTCTGCTCCCGAACCTCTCCGGAAATATTATAAAGCCCCTCACAGTAATCCTCCAGCTGTTTCACAGCCTTTGTACCTTCCCCCTCTGAGGCTTCAATACTCTCCCCGATGGTTATGGCGCACTTCTGGCACTGTTCCAGCAGGCTTATAACGGCATCGGCATTCCCTTTGTCTGTTTCCTGCCGTATAAGGGAATGTGCTTCCTCCAGCGTGTCCACAAGCTTAAGCAGTGTTCTCTTTGTATGCCTTCTCAAACCCGTTTCACCCCTTTTACCCTTCTTTACCCAACGGGAAATAACACGTAAGATCCTTCCGTAAAAATAATTATAGTCCCATCTTATGGCTATTGCAAACATCGGGATTTTGTGTTATAAACACCAAAAATATGGTTTTTTATATAATAACATATTAATCCCTTGGGAACATTTTAGAGAATATATATTGAAAGTAGAAATCGAAGACGGTATAACAGGATTATTCAGTGATTCTTTTGCAAATTGCAAGAATCTTTCATCAATTTCAATTCCTAATACTGTAGAATATATTGATGATGAATCTTTTTCTGGTTCTGCGTCTTTAACAAATGTATTCTATTCCGGTTCAACTATTGAATGGGATTCCTTGAATAATCGTTCTGAAGACCTAAAGGCGGTGGATGTTACCTGTAAGTATATTACGGTAAAATTTGACCCTTGTGGAGGAAATATAACCCCTGAAAAGAAAGATTTAGAATATGACAAACCTTATGGAGAACTACCTTCTCCTGGTACATTCGATAACAATGATTTTATTGGATGGTTTACAAAACCTGAAAATGGGACAAAAGTAAGCGGGAATACCATAGTAACTAATAAAGCCACACACATTTTATACGCACAATGGAAAGAAAAAAATAACAATCCGGATAATCCGAACAATCCAAGTAATTCTTCAGGGGATTATACCAGCCAGAAAACAAATGTGCCATTAGAAATCAAATATAAAGGAACAGCTAATGTTAAAAGCGATATGATGAAGACTTATATGGATTCTAATCCTAATGCTGTAGTAAAGAAAACCAAGTTTAAGTCATCAAATAAAAAAGTTGCCAAGGTTAAAAAGAATGGTGACGTAAAAGGTGGAAAGAGAAGCGGATCAGCAACCATTACGATGTATGTCAAAACTCAGACAACGATAACAAAACCAAATGGAAAGACAAAAAAGAAACTGAGCAAATGGACATCTGCTGGAACTCTTACAGTAAATAACGCCGGGAAATAATTAGTACCAAATTTGATCTTATCCGTATTGTACCAAAACCCCTTGATATCCAAGGGGTTTTTACTTACAATAAGTGTATCAAATCAAACGAACATTAAATAAGATACAGGAGAAGACTATCCCCGTGAAGAAAGATAAAAACGAATTCACATCGTGGCATGTAGGAGTAGCGGCAGAAGCAATAGCCGCAGCTCAGTTCGCCAGGTGCGGAATAGCAGTCTCCGTCCAATACGGCGCAGATCAGCCAGATAGCCAGAATATGATTTATTTGCCGTAAAGGGTGATAAGATGCTGAAGATCTCCGTTAAAGGTAGTAAAGACGGAAGTTGGGGACTAACGCAGTCGTATAAGAAGGGCAGGGATTACCATGAAGCCATTGATGTCTGGCTTAAAGCACATGGAGAGAAAACCATTTTTTGTCTGGTCCAGTTTATGGGTGCTTCCCTGGAGGAACTGCCAAAAGTATATCTGGCATCTCCCCAAGAGATTGCAAAGGTATTGCATAGCGAAAGGGCCGGACACGGAGATACCATCTTGTTTGGATATAAAAAATGGTCTGACAGAGGCATCGCTGCCGGTACGATTGATAAGATACCTGATGAATGGCTATTTTCAGAAAAGAGGGTTTCTGAAATGATAGAGATCTATGCTTAAAGAGGTGGTGATATGGTATATGGATATTGTAGGATAAGCCGGAAGGAGCAGTCCATTGACCGGCAGATCCGGAACGTAAAAAAAGAATACCCTGATGCCTTAATCGTTCAGGAATCTTATACCGGTACAAAGATGGACCGGCCGGAATGGAACAAAATTCTCCGGAAGATAAAATCCGGGGACACCATCGTTTTCGACTCCGTCTCCAGGATGAGCCGTAACGCTGATGAAGGCGTAGAAATCTACTTTGACCTCTACGAAAACGGCATACAGCTGGTCTTTCTGAAGGAGCATTACATTGATACGAACGTTTATGCAGAAAACATGAGAGATAAGATAGAGCTTCAAGGTACGGATGAAGATGAGATTTTCAAAGGCTTGAACAACTACTTCCGGAAGCTGGCTGCAAAACAGATCCGGATCGCTTTCGACCAAGCTGAAAAGGAAGTCCAGGATCTCCGGCAGCGTACCCGTGAGGGGATAGAAACCGCCCGCCTCAACGGGAAGCAGATTGGACAGAAGCCCGGCAACAAGCTTAATATTAAAAAGGAATCACCGGCAAAAGAAATGATAAAAAAATATAGCAAGGACTTTAATGGGTCGCTTCCGGATCCGGAGTGTATTAAACTTATCGGCATTTCAAGAAATACATATTACAAATACAAACGGGAATTAAAAGAGTGCGTATTATAGTCATTAATACGCATCCTCTCGTTGGTTTCTCCTATGAATGTAATAATATGTGAATTTTGTTCCATTATGAAGAAAGACGACATACCTCATCAATTGACAGATCCATTATCGGTATGTTCTGTTTCTCTTCGGTATAGTCACCTTCCCCGCCATTGTCGAATAATTCCATATACCGGGCAAAGCCAACTACACCCAGAGTATCTATCAAGGCAGCATCGCCCTTTTTCTTTATTTCCATCTGGTTAGGTATTTCCATTGTATTAGTCATTTGATATAACCTCCATGACAAAAGCTATAGGGTTTTCTACCCTGATAGATAGGTTTGCTATCCTTCTTGCAGCGTTCAGAAATTTTTGGTCAGTAGTTAAAAGAACATCAGCATTATTTTCAGCGGAAGCAAGATGCAGACTGTCAAAAGCTTTTATATTTGATATTTTCTGGATCTCCATTGCCCTGGCTTTTATTGTTTCAGTGATCCTTACCTCTGATGAAACACTGACATTATAGATCTTCTGAATACTTTGTTTCCGGTCACCGGCTGAAGCATTACTCATTTCTATTTTCAGGACATCGCTTCCGACCAGTTCCATTTCTCCTTGTCCAATTTTTTGAAATATGATTAACACAGCTTCTCTTTCAAGATAATTCTTTATGATTGAACGATCATCGAATATACGGTTATAGCAGCAATTATCCATGTATATTTTCATAAGTCTATTTAACCTGCCTTGATTATACATCATTTTGTAAGATCCTGATACATCTTCATCAGCGCTGCTACTCAGTCCGCTTCAGATGTGTTCCTGATATCAAAGCCATATATACGTCAATTCTTTTGGCGTTTCCATCAGGACCGATGACTTTATTTTCAAAATCCATCCGATCCGTTAAATGGTTTACACCCATAATATTCTGCAAAAATTCAATCCAGTATGAACGGGCATCCTCTTCCTCACGTCCCCGTCCTGCCCATTTCTGATAGAATTGCCGTGCAGCTTCCCTCTGTTTAGCGTCTGTCATAACAATTTACCTACTTTCTGATAAATAAAAACAAAATTATTTTTGTGCGCTATGACCCCTCGAAGCGGAAAAACAGGCAGGACTCAGATATTTCCGTATCTTCCGAGGAAGGAGCGCATCCTTTCACTGTCAGAATTGAAAACCTCTTCAGGACTCCCCTTTTGAACTATGACACCGTTCTCCATAAAGATCACTTCATCGCTTATATCCCTGGCAAAGGCCATTTCATGGGTAACTATGACCATTGCGATATGGAGATCGGATAGAGACCTTATGACCTTCAGCACTTCGCCCGTAAGCTCGGGATCAAGGGCAGACGTGGGTTCATCGAAGAAAAGAATCTGGGGATTTAAGGCAAGGGCTCTCGCAATGGCAACCCTCTGGGACTGTCCCCCCGAAAGCTCACAAGGGTATGCATTCTTCCTGTCTGTAAGTCCCATTTTGCCAAGAAGCGCTTCCGCCTCGGTTTCAACCTCTTTCTTATCCCTCTTCTGAACCCGCAGAGGTGCGTCCATTATATTCTCCAAAACCGACATATGGGGGAAGAGATTAAAGTTCTGGAAAACCAGTCCGAAAAGGGCTTTTATCCTCCGCCTGTCCCCCTTTGATGCATAGGTGACCACTCCGTCCTTTGTATCCGCATAGGTGATGCCGTCGTAGATTATCCTGCCTCCGTCTATTTTTTCAAGACCGGTGGCACAGCGTAAGAAGGTTGATTTGCCTGAACCCGAGGGTCCTATAACGGACAGTATCTCTCCTTCGTCGATATTTACGGAGATGTCCTTCAGAACCTCCGTTCCTTCAAAGGATTTTTTTATATTTTCACATTCTAATAGCGCCAACGTATTTCACCTGTAATAGCCGAGTTTCTTCTCAAAGAATTCCATGGTAAAAGCAACCACATAATTAAAAACGTAATAGAAAAGAGCAGCCGCCACAAAGGGCATCATACTGGTCTGTGAGCTTGCCAGAGCCTTTGCGGTGGTAAACATCTCCGCAACGCTTATGGTAAACGCAAGAGAAGTATCCTTTACAAGGGTTATCACCTCATTTGTAACGGCCGGGAGTATACGCTTTACAACCTGTGGCAGTATTATGACAAAGAAGGTCTGCACCCTTGTATAACCCAGTACCTCAGCGGCCTCATACTGTCCCCTGTCTATGGACTGTATGCCTCCCCTGTATATCTCTGCAAAGTATGCCGCATAATTGATGACAAAGCCGATAAGAGCCGCCACAATCCGGTAGCTGTTTGTGACCTGTATACCGAAAACATAGTAGGGTCCGAAATAGACCACCATGAGCTGCAGCATAAGGGGAGTACCCCTCATAACCGAGATATAAGCCTTTATGATCCCGGATATCACGGGATTTTTACTCATTCTTCCGAATGAGATAAGAAGCCCCAGCGGAAGGGAAAAAAGGAGGGTAACCACAAAAATATAGATGCTTACCGCCATCCCCCCGCTAAGGAGCTTTATTATCTGTATGAAATCCATAATTTTCTGTCATCCCGAGCGAAGCGAAGAATCTTCTCCACTGTTATCCTCATACGTGTCCCGGCTTATTAACTGTTTTTTTCGCGCTACGATCCCGCTAGGCTCATCCTTCGTCTTATTACAAAATTTTGCTCTACAGCCAATATCCTGTCAAATGTCATTCTGAGCGAAGCGAAGAATCTTCTCTACTTTATAATTGTTACATCCGTTCCGAACCACTTTTCGGATATCTTCTTTAATGTGCCGTCCTTTGCCATTTCCTTTAAGGTATTATTGACCTCATCACGAAGGGCCTCATTCCCTTTCTTGAAGCCTACGCCGTAGGTCTCGGATGCAAAGGGCTCGTCAAGGACAACGAGATCCATACCGCCGCTTGTGATCTTGTATTCGGCAACGGTGCTGTCCATGGCAATGGCATCCACCGTTCCCATGTCGAGATCCATCAAGGCCGTATCGTAATCGGGAGTGGTCTGCAATGTGCCGAAGGAAGCGGAAAGAGCAGCATTTTCACCTTCCTTGAGAGCCGCCTCGGCCGATGAATCTGCCTGCACCTCTACGATCTTCCCTGCAAGGTCAGCTGCAGAGCTTATACCTGAATCCTTCTTCACCACAAAGACCTGGCTGTTCTCCATATAAGGATCTGACCAGGTATAGGAATCCTCCCTGCCGCTGATGGTGAAGCCGTTCCAGATACAGTCTATGGTTCCGGCGTCAAGCTCCGCATCCTTTGAATCCCAGGCGATGGGCTGATATACGACCTCTCTTCCCATTCTCTTTGCAGCCTCGGCAGCAAGCTCCAGATCGAAGCCCGTAAACTCACCGTCCTCACCCACAAAGCCCATGGGAGGGAAATCCTGGTCAAAGCCCACCGTGAATTTTCCGTCGCTTCCGGCTGCTTCCTTCTTTCCGCAGCCCGCAAGCATTACGACAGACATAGATACTAAAAGTACTGCAGTAACGATCATTTTAATACTCTTTTTCATATTCTCCTCCGTTTTGCGATCCGTTAATCTGTTTTACGCTGAGACGACTTTTCATTCTGAGCGTAGCGAAGAATCTTTTTAACGCTTTACTGTGTCAACTGTCATTCTGAGCGTAGCGAAGAATCCTTCATACGCCTTACTGTGTCAACTGTCATTCTGAGCGTAGCGAAGAATCTTTTTAACGCTTTACTATGTTATCAGAATAAAGCGTCCCGCGCAAGAGATGGCGGTTCAAAGGAATGATAAACACCTAAAATAACCCTCCTTAACCTCTCCTGCCTCAATTGCCTCGTCGTCTCTGCACTCTGTATATTTCACCCACAGCATAGTGATATCATCTGCCTGCCCGGTGCCTGACCCATAACGCTTCACCTCGGAAAGTATCTTCTCACAGGCTTCGCGGCAATAATCATTCCTGTCCCCTGCTTCGATACGGTCTGCGATACTCGAAATAAAATCAAGGAGCCTCTCATCCCCAAATAATTTTCCGTCCGCATCCTTTGCTTCCGTTATTCCATCGGTATAAAGGAAAATGCTGTCCCCCATCTTAAGCCGGATCTCCTGCCTGTCAAACAAAGCATTTTGAAATTCGCCAAGCACAGTGTTATTTTTCTGTTTTACGAAGGAGACCTCATCGCTTACAAGAACAGGTAAGGTATGACCCGCGTTGACAAAGCTGAAAACCCCGTTACGAAGATCCAAAAAACCGATCAGAGCCGTGACGGACAGGGCCATATCCTCTGAGGTATTTTCATAAAGCTTTTCGTTGACCGTTTTTGCCACCTCATCTACCGGAAGTCCCCGCTCTATGCAGGATTTGATCAGAGCCTTCGAGCGCATCATATAAAGCGCCGCCGGAAGACCCCTCCCGCAGACATCCGCTATCACGATGGCAAGCGTATTTTGATCCGCCATAAAAAAGTCATAAAAATCTCCTCCCACCTCCTCTGCTGTATTCATGGAAGCAAAAAGTCCGAATGATCCATTATCCGGATAGGGTGGGAATTTACCGGGAACGGCAGATTCCTGGATGTATCTGGCAGCTGAAATTTCATTTTTGATCCGATCCTGTTCTGCCTTAATCAGCTCCTTTAATTTACCTACAGTCTCATTGATCCCCGAGGACAGCTCGACAAATTCGACTGATCCCCGGACATCCACCTTCTCCTCCAGATCTCCTCCGATGATACGGTTAAGGGATGTATGTGTTCTTTCCACTCCTTTTATAACGAGCCTTTTCAGCATGACAAAAAGTACGACGAAAAAGACAGCTAAAACAACGAGGAACAAAGCAGCAAAGAGGATGTAGTTCTGCAGCTTAAACTGATCGGCTTCAGACAGCGGATATGCACCGATCACATAATAGTCCGCTGTCTTAATGGCTCCGACATAACAATCTTCGCCGTAAAAATTTGAGATCGTTTCCTTTATCCTTCCTTCTTCCTCCGGCAGCACGTACCTTTCTGTAAATCTCCCTTTGATCGCATCTTCCTTGGTATGTGTCACACAGGAGATATTTTTGTCAAGATCACAGTTTATGAGGAAGCCGGTCATTCCGATCCTGGAATCCTCCGTCGCCGTTTCAATTTCACGCCTGCAGTATTTCTTAAAAATGTCTTCATTAAGCCCCCAAAGCATGAAGCCGCTTTTATCTCTAAAGGCTCTGCCTGCATATGCCTCCTTAACGGAATCGTTAAACGGGCTTTTCTTAAAGGAATCGGAGTAAGAGGTCTCACCCTCCAAAAGGCAGGCAAACGGTGAAAGACGCTCATTCTCTCTAATGTTAATGCCGATCAGCTTATTGTTGGAGGAATAAATGATGATACCGTCCCGGTCTCCGATACTGACCTCATTCAGATAATTATCATTGTAAATACTGATCTTCTTAAGACGTTCATTGTCATAGAATTCTTCTTTTTTTGAATCACCGGGAATGTCAACGACATCATCCATCCACTCATCGAAGTAGGTATTGAGGGTGCCATCGACATCAATACTCAGGATATTATGGGTGATATAATCACTGAGCATTGAAAAGGCCTGACGCTTTTGGTAATGATCCTGCAGAATATATCCGGCTGCGGATGATACCGTAAGGGCAATCGCCATTATGATCGCGAGCCATATCAGAAGGATGGTACCAAGCCTTTGATTTTGATAATACTTTTTCATATGTAAGTTACCCACATCATTGTGATATCATCAAATTGAGGGGCATCCCCCGCAAATTCTTTGACACTTTTATATACCATCTCACATCCGGCTTTACATAAAGCATTTCCCTTAAGACCGGCAAGCTCATTCCGGTTTTCCTCTATAAGCCTTATCAGCCTTTTCTCCCCATACATTTCATTATCAGTGTTGAAAGCCTCTGTAACACCGTCGGTATATAGATAGATACTCTCTCCGTGATGAAGCCGGATCTCCTGTCTTATATATTTTGCTTTTTTTATCCCGCCGAGCACCGTGTTGATCTTCTGCTTTACAAAGGAAATCTCTCCTCCGATATGAACCGGCGTGGTATGACCTGCATGAACATAGCTTAAAAGACCGCTCTTAAGATCTAAAAATCCCAGCCAGACCGTGACAAACATTTTGCGGGCGGCATCCTCGCAAAGCTTACGATTGACCTTCTCTGCCACTTCGTCCACCGGAAGGTGCTGCTCTGCAAAATTTTTGACCAGGGTCTTCGCCTGCATCATATAAAGCGCCGCCGGCAGACCCTTCCCGCAGACATCCGCTATCACGATTGCAAGCGTATTATCATCTGCCATAAAAAAATCATAGAAATCACCGCCCACAGCTTCTGCGGTGTGCATGGACGCATAAAGTCCGAAAGCATCGTTTTCGGGGAAATCCCCGGGAACCGCCGATTCCTGAATCCATCTGGCCTTCTCCATCTCCGCAGCCATCTGTTCCTTCGCTTCCCGGATACGGTTCCTTAAATTGACTACTGTAGCATTGATGCCGCGCGAAAGCTCATAAAACTCCAATGAACCGTCTGCATCTGCCTTTTCATTAAGATCGCCCTCTGTGATCTTTTTAAGTGACCTGTGTATACTGCCAACCTCATATACAACATGATTATTAAGCAGGAAATAAAGGACAAGAAACAGGGCGGTAAGAACGACAAAGAGTGTGGCCACAAAGATCACATTGTATATTTGTCTGAGCGCATTCGCTTCCTTTATCGGATAGGCAGCGATCAGATAGTAGCCGGGCTTTTTAACAGCAGATACATAGCATTTTTCTCCGTAAAATTCCGTAATGCTTTCTATGATCGTATCTTCTGCATTGGGGAGCTCTGCTTCTCCGGTATAGGGGGAATTATCCCTTAACCGGTCGTTTACTGCAACACCGGTAACACCTGTAATGATCTTATCCAAGTTACACGCGATAAGATAACCGGTCTCTCCGATCCGGTTATCGGAGACACTGTTCCTTAATTCCTTTTCAAACTGCTTCTTCAGTGCCTTTTTATCAAAGCCAAAGAGAACCAGTCCGTCGTAATCATTAAGAGAGATCGCACCGTATGCGATCTTAAGCTCCTTATCTTTTTCAAAAGGATCGGGGTAAAAATCCCTGGCATAGTAATCTTCGCCATCCAGAATACATAAAAACTCCGACATATAGGCGCTGTCATGGAGATCGTAGCCGACCTTGTCAAAATCGGAGGAAAATTTCACGATCCCCTTAGCATTTACAAAAGAAACCTCACTTATCCAGCCTGTATTCGCATCGATCAGCCTCTTTAACAGCGCACTGTCCTGATAATCGTCAACATTTCCTTCTTCCGCATCATTATTGATTCCCCATCCTTTGGTGATATACTGCTTCATGGCTTCGTTAAAATCCCAGTCCGCAGCGAAATCCTCAATGTATTCGCGAAGCAGGGTAAAGGACTGTCGCTCCTGAAGGCAATTTTGTATAAAATTTCCCGCCAATGCCGCAAGGACAAAGGCGAGAAAAACAAGGATCGTAAGATGTCTGAATATAATGCTCCCGATCTTTCTTTCTTCTGCTCTTCCAACCATAT
>CAMVGV010000036.1 GCA_947167135.1 uncultured Lachnospiraceae bacterium | reverse complement strand
CAACTATTTCAAGTGGCTTGAAGACTTCAGTCTTCCACCCTTCAATAATCTTTCTGAAAGAAGCCTGAGGTGTGTAAAAAGTCATATGAAAATATCCGGACAGTTTGAATCAGTAGAGGCTGCAGAAAACTACGCGATAATAAAATCCTACATAGAAACCTGCCGGAGAAATAAGGTAAATGAGATGGATGCACTTAAACGTCTCTGTGAAGGAAAACCATATACGATTCAGGAAATCTTATCTAACTCCCCTCCAAGATAAGTAACTCAATACCGGAAACCGGCTGGAGTGTATGATAACTGCCTCCGCTCTATTAGTGGTGCAAAAAATCCGTGAATAGTAACGGAGGGGATTATGTCCTTCTATGCTTACCCCCTCACCTGTTGAAATTAAGTGAATTTCATGTTATCTTTTATTCGTAGAGCAGATACTTCTAAGGCGGGTCACCGCTTCTGACAATTCTTTTATTATGACTTCCTGCGGACGAAATCGGTAATTGTCCGCAGGAATCCGGCTTCGCCGGACACGCCGACCGGCAAGCCGCTCGGCTGGTCAGGTACGATTATTGATTTTCTGATGAAAATCAATAATCTATGATTTCTAAAGATTTCCTGCTCTGAAACCCTATTTTTATCGAGCAGGAGAAATGCATATATGGTTTGTCCTGCTTAAACCTGTACATAAGGAGGAAGACTGTATGTGTGATGAAAAAGTAAGAATGTTGAAGCCGCTTGAAGAAATGGATGTCATTGACGATTTCCTGTTTTCGGAGATCATGGCGGATGAGGAAGACGGAGCGGAGGTCTGCCGGATGATCCTGAGTCTCGTTCTTAAGCGTGAGATCGGAGAGATCAGCTTCACAGCCCAGAAGGCCGTACCGGGTATTTCGGAAAGCTCCCATGGTATAAGGATGGATGCTTATATTACGGAGCATCCGGCAGAGGACGGGACAGACAGGCCGGATATCAGGGTATATGACGTTGAGCCTGACAGGCAGAGCTCAAAGAAGAAGCTGCTCCCGAGGCGGAGCAGATACTACGGGGATCTTATTGATGTTCAGCTTTTGGAAACGGGAGTGGAATATGATAAGCTTCCGGAGCTTGTGACGGTTTTCATACTGTCATATGATCCTTTTGACAGGAATTCCATGTACTATGAGGCCGGAAGCATTATTAAGACCCATCCGGATATTCCCTATAATGACGGGGTGCGGAGGATATTTCTGTATGTGGACGGGGAGCTTCCGGAAGAAGCCGGAGATGATGACAGAAAGCTTAAGAATCTTCTAAGGTACATAGGGAAAAGCACGAAAGACAATGTAACGGACGATCTCACGGACAAGCTTAACGATATCGTACACAGGACCAAGGCAAAGAAAGGCGTAGGTATCAGATATATGAAGAGCTGGGAAAGAGAAAAGGAAATAAGGGAAGAAGAGCGTATGAAGAGCTGGGAAAGAGAAAAGGAAATAAGGGAAGAAGCCCGCGAAGAGGGACGCAAAGAAGGTCGCGAGGAAGAACGTAGAAACACTGAGACCGAGCGGGAAAGGGCGGAAAAGGCCGAGGCAAGGATCAGGGAGCTCGAGTCTATGCTCGCAAATGCAGCACTCTGACTTTGTTCATTATGTCTTTTTTGGAAAAGGGAAATGAAGGAGATAATTTTTCTCTTTCCTTTTCAGCCCCTGGGAGCATACCCTCCCGGGGTGTTTTTTGCATAACAGGGATTCGGTACTTTTGGCGTTCGAAACATGATATACTTATGTTGTTCTGAGGTTTATAATGATTCTTCGCTGTAACTATTCAGAACAGCCCGAAGCACTTGCTGCTGAGGGCGTATGAAAGCCTTGGAATTTAGGCATTCGGCTCATCGTGCGAAGCACGATTTAATTAGCCGAATGCGCAATATCTGTTCAGAAGCCAGGGGGTTCTGAACAGATACCCTTCGCTTAGGATTACAGGGTACGGAGTATAGACAGTGGACAGAATAGCGGTTTTGATCCCCGTGTTTAACGAGGAATTATCAATATCAAAGGTAATAGCGGATGCACGGACGGTACTTCCTGAGGCGGCGGTATATGTGTACGACAATAATTCCACCGATGACACCGTAAAGAGAGCGGAGGAGGCGGGAGCCATAGTCAGGCACGAATATATGCAGGGCAAGGGAAACGTTGTCAGGAGGATGTTCCGTGAAATAGATGCGGAGTGCTATATACTTGTGGACGGCGATGATACATATGAGCTAAGCTCTGCGAGGGAAATGGCGGAGCTCGTACTCTTTCACCAGGCGGACATGGTGGTCGGAGACCGGCTTTCATCCACCTATTTTTCCGAGAATAAGCGCCCTTTTCATAACCTCGGAAATTCACTGGTGAGGGGAAGCATAAATAAGCTTTTTCACTGCGAAATCCGGGATATAATGACAGGCTTCCGGGCATTTTCATATCAATTCGTAAAATCCTTCCCCATACTTTCAAAGGGCTTTGAGATAGAGACGGAAATGACCATTTTTGCGGTCAACAACAATATGCAGGTTGAAAATGTTGTGATAGGGTACAGGGACCGTAAGGAGGGCAGCGTATCTAAGCTTAATACCTATTCCGACGGCTTCAAGGTGCTGCATACCATAACAAGGCTCTTCAGGGAATATCATCCCCTGAAATTTTTCAGTATTCTTTCTCTAATACTTACAATACTGTCTGTGCTCTTTGTTATTCCCGTCCTCATTGAGTATGCAAAGACCGGTCTGGTACTCCGTTTTCCCACCCTTATTGTATGCGGTTTTGTTTTTATCGCCGCGATACAGTCATTTTTTGCGGGGCTTGTTTTGCAGAATATCGCCCGGAGAAACCGCATGGAAACGGAGCAGAGGATCATAGATCTCGCCCGAAAAGAGAGGGAGAGGGACTAGGCGGATGCTGATCATTACACTTAACTGGGTATATATCTTTATCACCTGCTTTATAACGGGACACGCCCTTCTCTCTGCTTTGTCCCATGTTTTCAGTGAGAAGACAAAGTGGGGGCTTTTTCATATAGAGCTTTCGGGCTTTGCCTTTATTACGGCCTATGCCGGATATTTCAGTATATTTCACGGAGTCGGAGCTGCGGCAAATGCAGGGCTTATCCTTATCTGTCTCTTCCTTCTCATTATCGAAAAAAACTATTATCTAGAAAAAATCAGTGCTGTTCCCGGTTTTTTCAGTAAACGCATCAGGGTCATTGCAGCTTCGCCATTCAGACTCATATGGCTTATACCCTTTATCCTTATCTTTCTCTTTATACTGATCCTTACCTGCTACGGCTCCTTTCACTCGGACTCGGGCTTATACCACGCCCAGTCCATACGCTGGATAGAGGAGTACGGCGTTATAAAGGGACTGGGTTTATTGCAGAACCGCTTCGGCTATAACAGCGCATTTTTCAGCGTGAGCGCGCTTTATAGCTTTTCCTTTCTGGGGCAGTCACTCCACGGTGTGAACGGATATATGGCAGGGTTAGTCACACTCTATGCCTTATACGGGATAAAGCACGCTTTATCTTACCGGAGTTTTGGAAAGCTGAGTAACTTCGCTGAGCTCGCGCCCATGTTTTATACGGTTATCGGGGGAACAGAGCTGATCTCTCCGACAACAGATCCTATACTCCTTTATCTCTTTTTTGCCATAGTCATATTGTGGATAAGGGAGGCTGAAGAGGATGACAGGATCATAGTCTACACCCTGCTCTGTATCATCACCGTATTCCTTGTTTCAGTCAAATTATCCGTTGGAGTTCTGGTACTGCTTGTGATCCAGCCTGCGGTCAGTCTGATAAGGGAAAAAAGAGTGAGGGAGATAACAGTCTCCATATGCTCCGGGATCATACTGACCCTTCCCTACTTTATCCGGAATGTTCTGATCTCAGGATGGCTGATCTACCCCTTCCCGGGGATCAATCTGTTCGACCTTCCCTGGAAGATCCCCTATGAAAGTGCCCGTCATGACGCTGATGAGATCACTACCTGGGCGCGATATGTGAGGGATGCTTCAAGGATCGATGAGAAGGTCTGGGAATGGGCGCCCTCCTGGTGGCAGGGACAGACAGTGCTTGACCGCTGCTTTTCGCTGGTATTTCTGGCAGGATTTTTGGCCGGAGTCATCTGGTGCATCATAAGCCTTATCCGCCTCTTAATCTCCCGTGATAAAAACAGGATGCTGATCAGGATGCTGTTTCTGGAATCCGTGCTTATAGCCGGATCCCTGTTCTGGTTCTTTACGGCACCGCTTATCCGTTACGGCTACCTCTATCTCCTTCTCCTGCCACTTATAACTGCAGGATGTTTTTATAATTCCGGAAGAACGGCAGGAAGAGCGGAAAGAGTATTAACCTGTATAATTCCGGCTCTGTTTATCGTTATGATGCTTTTGCCCCTAAGCAATATCTTTTACCGTGATATTGTTTATATTAATAATAACCGCAGCCGCCAGTATGCGGTATTCCAGAAGGATTACCCGGTATCTCCGGTCAAAAGCCGTGAATATTGCGGCAGTGTATTCTACTTCCCGGAGGAGCCGGGCACCCCTGTCTGGTACGCTGCCTTCCCCTCCGTTCTCTATGAGGAAAACCTTGACTATATTGAGCCCATGGGGGATGAGATCAAGGACGGCTTCAGGATACGGGAGTGACCGCAGCGGAGAAGCCTCTATAACCGGTTGGAAAGATCCTTTCTGTTGCTTCGCAACCCCTCGCCGGGGTGGCATCCCACATCTTCGATGTGGGATAAACCTCGCCGGGGTGGCATCCCACATCTCCGATGTGGGATATGCGTCGCTGGCGCTCAGGATGACAGTAGTGCAGCGCACCCCCCTCCGCGTAACGGACAGGTAGTGCCGAGAGCCGGCAGACTGTTTTCCGAGCAATCAGCACGTCCCGCTTAGCGAATCCGAGGCTTATAAATTTTGCGAGTGCGAAGGCCGGGCTTGCGTTGGAATAAGGTTCGTTATTCAAAGTGTAAATACGCAAGACCGGAACAGCGCCGAGCAAAATTTTGTAATAAGACGAAGGATGAGCTTAGCGGGATCGTAGCGCGAGGAAAACAGTCTGCCGGCTGAGGCACGGTTGTGGGGGGGGCGGAGCCACGTCATTGTGGACATAATAAGAGCGCTGATGTACTATTGAAAGAGGGTAACAAAAAGGGGTTATTATGCGGATCGTAAATCTCGAAAATAAAGACAGAAAAATAGTTGCGGAGGCGGGAAGCTTCAAGGTGCTTGAATATATGAAGGACGTCAGCGTAAGCCCGGACACGGCTTCCATGGAATACTTTATGAGTGAGATGGGAGTAAGGAGACGGCAGGTCATCGCAGCACTTGACGGAACAAAGTCCATCATTACCCAGGCAGGTGCCATGCAGTGGTTTGCCGGGGATGTGCGGGCATCCACGGGGATAAAGGGAGTCGGGGGACTTGTGGGAAATCTCGTAAAGGGGGCTGTCACGAATGAATCTGCCGTGAAGCCGGAGTATGAGGGAGTGGGCTATCTTGCACTGGAACCCACATACAAATATATAATCCTTGTGGATATAGGAGAGTGGGGAAGCGGAATGACCATAGAGGACGGAATGTTCCTTGCCTGCGAGGATACGGTAAAAAACAGGGTCGTAGGCAGAAACACCGTGTCATCGGCGCTTTTCGGAGGAGAAGGACTATTCAATCTCTCGCTTTACGGATACGGTGTTGCGGCGCTGGAAAGTAATGTTCCCTTTGAGGAGCTTATAGAGATAGAGCTTGATAATGATGAACTGAAGATAGACGGCAGTATGGCAATGTGCTGGACATCTGATTTGAAGCTCACGGTGGAACGCACTACGAGTACACTTATCGGCTCTGCCATATCCGGGGAAGGTCTGGTAAATGTATACAGGGGTACGGGAAGGGTTCTTATGAGCCCCGTAGCCCTGACGGGAAGCCTTTACGACGCAACGAACTCCATTACGGCAAAGCCGGATAAGAAAAAGAATTATCCAAAGTAAGGATCAAGGAGACAATATGCTGGGAATAATATCAAACCTAATCACACCGGTTATTATAATATCCGCTGTGATCATGCTTCTCATCATCCTGTATAATTATACGGTGCTGAAGGATCATTTCCATACCATATCCCATGCCCTGAACGGGAGGGAGATCAAAAAAACCATAGGCTCCGACGGGACAGTTACGGAGTATGAGAGAAAGACCGCCGCAGATATGGATACCATTTATTCATACGAGAATAAATATAATGGAGCGAGATCCGTATATGAAACCATATCGCAGCTGATACCGGTATTTCCTCTTATGGGGATACTGGGGACCGTGGCAGGCATAATGAAGCAGACGACGGCTATGGACAGCACGGCGATCGTAGGATCCTTAAATATTGCCTTAAGCTCCACCTTTTACGGGCTTATCGCGTCAATAGTCCTGAAGCTTATTATCACACTGCTTAACGGAAGGATAATCTACGACGTAGACAATATGCTTGATGCATACGATACCACCATCAGGAGCCGGGGTATCCTGAAAAGTATTAAGGACGAATGAGATGCGAAGGGACAGACACAGGAAAAACGACATTCTGATAGATCTTACATCCCTTCTGGATGTTATTTTTATCCTGCTTATGGTAGTGCTTGCAAAGCAGCAGGTTTCCGGAATCGATCTCGAAAAGAA
The DNA here is from genome assembly GCA_947167135.1 of uncultured Lachnospiraceae bacterium. GTDB lineage: Bacteria > Bacillota > Clostridia > Lachnospirales > Lachnospiraceae > NK4A144. Next base: position 24,099 of record CAMVGV010000036.1, on the reverse strand, counting down.
GGAGGCCTTTGTTTCGGAGCTGCAGTCCTCGCTCGAAAGGACCGAGGCTGAGGAGCTTGATAAACTGAGGCTCTATACGGACCAGATAGATACTGCGGAGAAAACAGCCATTATATCAGTGACCGCAACCTTTAATCCGGTAGAGCCGAAGAAAAGAAGCTTAAAGATACTTAAAAACGGAAATACCGGGACAGATGAATTCAGTTTAAGCGGCGGGAACACAAAGGAGGCCTACGAAGCCTTTGAAAAAAAGATAAGGGAATACATATCCCAAGCAGAAGGAATGCCGGTCATTCTGTCCATAGCAGATGACGGAAGTGAGATCCTGTACAGGGATCAGAAGAAGATACAGGAAATATTCCTAAGTCTGCAGGAAGAATCTGACGATATATACATCCGTGCCATCGCGGAAGACAGGGAGGAATGATGCCTGCAGCTATTCTGCTAACCGGATCTTTACTTATTGTTCTGGGGTTTTACGCTTTCCACAGGCTGCCGGGAGTGAAGCTGAAATATGTCAGGTTTCTTATCATCACGGGAGCCCTGATCGTTGTGACCGGTGTGCTTCTCCTTCTTTTTACCCCGGGAAAGGGTATATTAATGAGCGGAAGCAGTGCCGATAGCGGAAATGATGACGTGTCGGGCTTTGACAGCGACGGAGCCGGGGCGGAGGATCAGGATGACTATGTAATCATTGACGGCAGCAGTATCATAACAGGCGGACGGGTGTTCAATTCCGGAGAAGAATTTTCAATATACTTAACGGAAAACGGCAGAAAGGAGGGCTACAGGCTGATAGACAGATATGCTCTGTATGAGAGCTATGAAGACGTCAGAAAGGCCCTTCTCTCTGAAAACATACCTGTCCTGTCGGAGGAAAGCGCCCAGTGAGATACCGGAAAAAATGTCTGTATGTATCAATTCTTATAGCGGTTCTTTTGATGTCCACAGGATTTGAATTCTTTCAGGACGTGGAGCTCTCCTATAAGAAACCGCTTATCGATCTTTTCGGGAACAGTTCACCGGAAAATCCTTACTTTTATCCCGCAGAAGCAAATACACTTAAAGGTACGTCCGAGGATACGGAGGAAAAGAAGGAAGCCCCAAGGGAAACAAGGGACAGACACATAGTCGGAGTCAAATATAAGACGATAACCTTAGACGGCAGAGAATGTACCATAGAGGAACTTGAAAGCTATGTAAATAAAAGGATGAATAAGGACAGTACCGTGCTGCTATGGGACAATTACGCGGAGTATCACTGCTTTGAGGCTGTACGGGATTGCCTCGGGGGCTTAAGAGAGAAGAAGAGGTTTTCGCTTATAGAAAAGGCACTGGAGGAGACCTCATGAAAAAAACGATCAAATGCTTTGCAGTGCTTTTCCTTCTCATAGCCGTCATCCTGACCGACACAGGTTTTGTGTTTATAAATGACCCGGTGGAGCTGGATCCGGACAGGCATAAGATATACAGGGCTGTGAGCTATGAAGCCCTTGTTTCCGAAGTGCAGGGAGGTTCAAAGGATTCTGCCTGTATGGTGAACGGAAAGATAAGTGCTATCGGGAAAAGATACGACAGCTTCAGGATCACTTCGGGGGAAGGCGGGGTCTACATCAGCTGCCGTTCATCCGTGACGGAGGTAAAAAACAGGATTGCACTTTTGTCAGAGGGTGACAGCATCACAGCCTGCGGAACCTTCAGGAAAGCGCTGCTGGGAGGCGGCATAAACGCAGAGATAGATCTCATAATGGATGAGAGTGTCAGAACCGGCGGGGATACCTATATAGCCGACGACGGAACTGTTTTTGACAGCAGCTCTACCCTTGAAAGAAAAATAGTAAATCCTCTGAAAAAAGGATCGGATATAATCAGCTACCGGATCCCGGCAGAGTGGGAGGAAGCAGAATATGAGCTTGACGACAAGGGGGATCATATCCGGGGCTATCGCTACGGCCTAAACAGGCTGGATAAAAAAAGCGTTCCCGAGAGCCTCTACGTATTTTACTTTGACTATAATAAAAACCTGGCGGACCGCTCCCAGTATGACAGAACCGGAAGGATAGAAAAGGCTCTGGTCGAAAATATACTGGGAATGGAGGATGCAGGGAAATGCCCGGAAAGCGAGAGGAAGGCTCCTTACGGGGTAAAGTACCAGTATTATGACGACAAGTACGAGCATGGTGACGATGTCTATCACGCGGAGTTTGTATTCAGGGAGAACGGGGATAAGGGACTACTTGTTCTTCTGTACATATACAGGATACCGGACAGGGTGAATGAGGTTATGTACCTTATGCGGACAACCGAGATCAAATGAGCTTGAAGTGGGATTTGCAGGATGCGGGTTGCGGTTTGCTGATTTTCAGACAGTGTGTGCAAGACAGATTGATAGCGAACGACTGCAGTTTTGTGCCGAAACGTGGCGGCGCGACGCGAAAGCGCTTATTTTTCGCGGGAGCGCCGTCCAGATGTTTCGGTACAAAACAAAGGTAGTGAGCGTAATCTGGCTTGCACACACTGTCTGAAGATCAGGCACAGGCAGTCACTGGAAAAGATTCTTCGGGCTACGCCCTCAGAATGACATAGTAGAAGGGTGCTCCTGTTTTTTCAAAGGTGATCTGTTACAAAAGAGGAGAGGTGTATGAAAAAGAGATCCATGGATTATCTGAAGCTTCTTTCGGAAAAGTTTCCCACTGCCAGAAAGGCAGGAGCGGAGATCCTGAATTTAAGCGCCATCTGCGCCCTGCCTAAGGGAACGGAATACTTCTTTTCGGATATTCACGGAGAGTATGAGAGCTTCGGGCATCTCCTCCGGAGTTCGTCGGGTATCATCAGGGCCAAGATAGAAGAGACCTTCGGTAATCTTATGACCGAGGAGGATCAGCTTTCTCTGGCGAACCTGATCTATTATCCGAAAAGGGTTCTGTCCGAAAACAGACACTCCGGGAAAATGACGGATGAGTGGATAAAGGTGACCATAAACCGGCTGACCGAGATATGCCGGGTGGTAAGCTCCAAATATACGAGATCAAAGGTGAGGAAGAAGGTTCCATCGGATTACGCTTATGCGATCGACGAGCTCCTGCACCTTGATCCCAATGACTTTGATAAGAAGCAGTATTACCAGGAAATACTGAATGCCATAGTCGGGACAAAGGGAGGGGAGGAATTTATCATCGCCCTCTGCCAGCTTATAAGGAATCTTACCATAGACAGTCTCCATATAATCGGGGATATTTTTGACAGGGGGCCAAGGGCTGATCTTGTAATGGAAGAACTTATGAATTTCCATGATGTGGATATTGAGTGGGGAAATCATGACATAAGCTGGATGGGAGCAGTCTGCGGGAATACGGCTCTTATAGCAAACGTGCTCCGCATTGCCACAAGCTACAATTCCTTTGATGTCCTGGAGGACGGTTACGGAATAAACTTAAGGCCCTTAAGCATGTTTGCAGCCGAGGTCTACAAAGATGATCCCTGCAAGGAGTTTTTTCCGCATATACTGGACCAGAATGAATTTGATTCGGTGGATCCCGCACTGGCAGCGAAGATGTGCAAGGCAATAAGCATTATCCAGCTGAAGCTTGAAGGACAGCTGATAAAGAGGCATCCGGAATACGGCCTTTCTGACCGGCTTATGCTGGAAAAGATCGACTATGAAAAGGGCAGCGTGGAGATAGAGGGGCGTGAATACAAGCTAAAGGATAAGCGTTTTGAAACCGTGGATCCGAAGGATCCCTACAGTCTTCACCCCGGTGAGGAGCAGCTGATGGAAACCCTGAAGGCGAGCTTCAGACATTCCTCGCTTTTAAGAAAACATATCGGCTTCCTCTATTCCAACGGAAGTATCTATAAGATATGCAACGGGAATCTTCTATATCACGGCTGCATACCAATGAATGACAAGGGGGAATTCTTAAGCCTGAAAACAAAGGACGGGGTCTTTGCGGGAAGGGGGCTTATGGACTACCTTAACGGGAAGATAAGGGATGCATACTTCCTGGATGAAACCGAGGATCCCGAAAGAAAGGCAGATGCCGTGGATCTGATGTGGTATCTCTGGGGAGGCCCCGTATCCCCGCTTTTCGGAAAGGACAAGATAACGACCTTTGAGAGAGCCTTTGTGGATCCCGGTTCGAATGAAGGCGATCCGAGGAAGGAAAGCTATAATCCGTATTACGGATTTTCAAAGGATGAAAGGTACGTGGATATGATACTTGAGGACTTCGGGCTTTCCGGAGGATCCGCCCATCACATAATAAACGGTCATGTTCCGGTACAGGTATCCAGAGGGGAAACGCCGGTTCATGCCAATGGAAAGCTCTATATTATTGACGGAGGGATTTCAAAGGCGTATCATGCAAAAACCGGGATAGCCGGTTACACGCTTATCTTTAATTCCCACAGGCTTGCGCTGGCAGAGCATATGCCATATACGCCGGGGGAGGAGAACACTCCGAAGATACGCGAGGTGGAACGTATGAGGGAGAGGATCAGGGTTAAGGACACCGATATCGGGGAGAAGCTCACGGAGGAAATAGAGGATCTACGGCAGCTGCTGCAGGCTTACCACACCGGGCTTTTAAAAGAAAAGAGGTAAAGATCCTTCGGGCTGAAGCCCTCAGGATGACAGGAAAGGCTGAAGCCCTCAGGATGACAGGAAAGGCTGAAGCCCTCAGGATGACAGGAAAGGCTGAAGCCCTCAGGATCACAATTCATAAGGAGGCACTGAAATGGCACTTTTAATTATTTTAGCTATCATTGTTTTACTCTTGGTATTTAATATCAAGATAGTACCCCAGGCTCACGCTTACATAATAGAGCGTCTGGGAAAGTACCACAGCACTCTGGGAGCGGGACTCCATGTCCTTATCCCTTTTATAGACAGGATAGCAAGGAAGGTCACATTAAAGGAGCAGGTTGCGGATTTTGCACCCCAGCCCGTTATCACAAAGGATAATGTAACTATGATGATAGATTCCGTTGTGTATTTTATGATACGGGATCCCAAGGCCTATACCTACGGTGTTGAGAATGCGATCATGGCTATGGAGAACCTTACAGCCACCACACTCCGTAATATCATAGGTGATATGACACTCGATGACACCCTTACATCCAGGGAGACCATAAATTCCAAGATGCTGACCGCTATCGACGAAGCTACGGATCCCTGGGGCATCAAGGTTAACCGTGTGGAATTAAAGAATATCACTCCTCCCAAGGCCATACAGGAAGCCATGGAGAAGCAGATGAAGGCCGAGCGTGAGAAGAGGGCCGTTATCCTTACAGCTGAAGGTGAGAAGCAGTCAATGATCCTTACGGCTGAGGGAAATAAGGAATCAGCGGTACTTGAAGCGGAGGCAAAGAAAATGGCCACCATCCTTGCAGCCGAGGCCGAAAGGGAAAAGGAGATAAAGGAAGCAGAAGGTAAAGCGGAGGCCATAAGGAGCATACAGCAGGCAAATGCTGACGGTATAAGGATGATAAGAGAGGCCGGAGCGGATGAATCCGTTATAAAGATCAAGTCTCTCGAAGCCTTTGAGAAAGCCGCTGACGGACAGGCAACAAAGATCATTATTCCAAGCGAGATCCAGAGGGTGGCAGGACTTGCGACAGGACTTAAGGAGATGTTAAGGTGATCCCTGAGATAGTAAGCGAGATTTTGGGCTATCTGGAATTAGGCGTCGGAGATATCATAGGGGCGGTCTTCTGGATAGTGGTGATAGCTTTTCTGGTCGGCAGGGCCGCTAATGTCAAAAAGACCCGTCCGCAGAAGGGAACGGGGCACTCCACCACCATCAACGGAATGTCCGGGTCATCTGCGCCCCGGACGGCTCCTGCACACCCCGGCAACAGAAAAACCGTGGCAAGCGACGGACATATGATCCCGAAGTCAAAGGATATTACCTGCGAGGGACAGTACGGTCATGACCATGGTGAAAGGGTTCCGCGCTTCATTGTCCACGAGGAACCGACTTTAGGGTACTGCAACCTGAACGGGAAGATCGTAGCCCTCAAGGACTGCTGGAAGTATTGAGAATAGCTGCCGCGGCACTTATATCCGCCATTTCAGATTCATCGGCAAATTTATCGAAGATATCCTGCTTTTCCTTAAGCATCCGCAGGATATCTTCGTCTATTGTATCATCGGAAATCATCCTGTAGACCAGAACAGAATTTAACTGACCCATTCTGTATGCACGGGAAATTGCCTGTGTTTCAAGGGAGGGCTTTATCTGCGGCTCGCAGAGGATAACAACGCTTGCAGCCTGGATATTTAAGCCCGTTCCTCCAGCGATTATCTGGGAAATAAGTACGGCTCCGGCTTCCCTTTTAGAGAAGTCGTCAAGTATTTCCTGGCGCCTTGCTGCCGAAAGGGAACCGTCTATGATATCGGTGCTCCTTTCAGCCAGGGCTTCCTTAACCCTAAGGAGGGTATTTTTGAAGTATGAGAATACTATGGTCTTCCTGCCCTGGGAAGCAGCTGTTTCACAGAGCTCAAGGATACGCTTTAATTTTGAGGAGCTTTCCGGCGCTACATTCTTGAAGGATACCTGGCGCATTCCCATAAAGTCATCCTTATCCCGGTCAAGTTTGTAGGCCGCCATTTCTTCGGAGCCGACGGGACAGATCTCATCCTTTTCTATGAGCTCCGGAAGCTCTTTTAATACATCCTCCCTGGTACGCCTGAGATACACGGGAGCAATCTTTTTCCTGAAGAGATCGCCGGACCAGCTGTCCTCCGTCAGGCTTATCTTTTTCTGGATTTCAGTATTGATCATCCCGATCAGGTTCTTCATTTCATCGATACGGTTTTCAAGAGGTGTGCCGGACATCAGAAGGATCCTTACTGAATGTGTAAGTATCTCTCTTGCCGAAACGGTTCTTTTGGCTTCGGGGTTTTTGATATAATGAGCTTCGTCCACCACCGTCATATGGGAAAGGAAGCTGTCCGGAAGGATATCCCTGAATTTCGGCAGGGCTTCGTAATTCACTACTGCGATTCCGCCCTTGGATGACCATTCGAGGGCATTCTCCGCCGCAGCTTCATCACGGATAAGAAGCGGTTTAAGGGAGGTAAAGGTGCCGATCTCACGAACCCAGTTTATAAGGACGCTGGCGGGGCAGATCACGATAAAGTGATCCTCGCCCCGGTTAAAAAGATCCTGGATTGCAGCCAGAGCCTGGACGGTCTTCCCGAGCCCCATTTCATCTCCAAGGAGTGTCTTTTCCTGGAACAGGGCGTATTTCGTACCGAAGGTCTGATATGAGCGGAGAGCTGTCCTGAAACCGTCGAGGTGCAGCTCGTATGCTTCGATCTCCTCTGCCAGCTCCTCGGGCACATCACTTTTTATCCTGTCATGGATCTCTGTCAGCTCCTTAAAGTCAGCATTTTTTTCCGTTAATTCATCAAGGGCCGCATAGTAAAACGCCGAGCGGCTTAAAAAGTCCTGCCAGGCCGTTTCCGGCATGACATTCAGTACAGTATCATGATCGGTGATAAGGCGGTCTGCCTCGGCGGGAAAGCTTCCGGAAAGAAGGGCATTGATCCTTTCTTCGCCGCTTATTACCCTGCTTTTCTTTTCCTTACCGGAGAAAAGCCAGAAAAAGCTGTTGCCGATAAGGGAAGCCTCCTTTGCCGCTTCCTCTATGGGACGGTGCTTATCGCTGTAGAGTTTTGCCGAGTTCTTCCTTATCTCTGCCGTATGGATCAACCTGAAAAGGGAGGATACGGTATTAAGGGCAGCGGGGCTCTTCTTATCTGCGGAAAGCCTGATCTTTGAGTTTTTTATTACAGTTTCCGCTATTTTTTCTATGGTTTTCTTTATGGTGACCGCGCTGCCGCTTCCGACTCCCTTTATGCTGTCTATCTCGGAAAGACTTAAATTCATAAGCTCAGCGATATTTGAGAAGCCTGCATTTGTAAGGGCAGAAACACGTATTCCCTGTTTCTCTGCGTTTATGGCACTGACGGGGGTTTCCCTTAAGGTGTCAAGGGAATATTCACGGCGGAGGTCATCAAGGGACTTAAGGGCATTTTCCGAAAGCTCTTTCTCCGACTCTATTATCCTCTTTAATGCACTGTCTCTTGAAAGAAGGGCATTCTTTTTGTTTTTCAGGCTTCTGAAATCCGGTTTTTTCAATGTTTTATTCCTCTTTTGGGTTGTGTTATCATATAGGCTATCCGGGTATTTCATTACGGATCCTTTGACCCGGATTGTATCACAGATAATGGGCTTGATGCTATATGTCAGCCTGATGAGCGCTAATGGCGTTAAGTAAGCGTCATTCTGAGCGCTAATGGCGTTAAGTTAGTGTCATTCTGAGCGAAGCGAAGAATCTTAATGATAAACTAAAAAAGGATATATCAATGAAAAAGATAGAAAACGTAAACATAATCGGCATGGGAGCTCTGGGGCTCACCTTTGGGAAGATCATAGCGGATCACATAGGCTATGACAGGGTCACCTTCATAATGGATAAGGAAAGGTATGAGCGCTGCAGGGATGCGGAATACAGGGTCAACGGGGAAAGAGTGAATTTCAGGATCGCTCTTCCGGAGAATGCCTTTACCGCGGATCTTATAATAGTTGCGGTAGAGTATAATGATCTTCAGTCCGCTCTTGATACTATGGAAACCTCAGTGGGAAAGAACAGCACCATAATCTCCCTTATGAACGGGATAAACAGTGAGGAAATAATAGGGGAGAGATACGGGGAGGACAGGATCATATATTCCGTTGCCCAGGGAATGGATACCATGCACTTCGGATCAAAGGTGGATTATACAAAGCCCGGGGAGATAATAATAGGCGTTACAAGGAGGGATATGAACGAGGCTCTGAACAAGGTTGCAGACTTCTTCAGTGAAGCAAAGGTGCCCTATAGAACGGAGAAGGACATACTCCACAAAATGTGGGGGAAGTTTATGCTGAACGTAGGTGCAAACCAGACCTCAATGGTATTCGGAACGGGATACGGGGGCTTATTAAGGGACGGAAGTGAAGCCCGGATGGTTATGATAAGCGCTATGAGAGAGGTGATACTGGTAGCAGGATGCGAAAGGGTCATTTTGACCGAGGATGACCTCCTTTATTATCTGGGGCTGCTGGAGGATATGGATCCCAATGCCTGCCCGTCCATGGCTCAGGACAGGCTGAACAGGAAGAAATCGGAGGTGGAGATGTTTGCGGGAGTGGTGATGGATCTCGGGGTAAAATGGGGAATACCGGTTCCTGCAAATGAATTCCTTTACGACAGGGTGAAGAAAATAGAAAGTAGCTATTGATGCGTATTTGTGGTATAGTAGGGGAGCTAAGTTTATACGGGAGGCATAGGAAATGGGGTTACTTTCGATACGTGTGAAGCTTATACTGCTTTGTGTGATCGGGGTGTTGAGTACGCTGACCCTGGTCATTATGGATGTCGGGAATATTTCCGACGGGATCTCCATAACCACGGGCATTGTCCTGATACTGTTTCAGATACTGGTTGCAGTCTATATCACAGCCAATATCGGCAGGGCAATGAAGATAAGTATTGACTATATTGAGAGGATGTCTACAGGGAATTTCACCCAGGATCTTCCCGACGAGCTGAAGAACAGACAGGACGATTTCGGAAATCTGGGGGACAGCCTGAAGGAAATGAAGCTTTCCGTCGGAGCACTTATAGGTGCGGTAAAGGGACAGGCCGATGATATTGAGGAGGCTGTTGAAAGCATCAATGAAAGTGTGGGAGAGCTGAATCAGAGCATAGAGGATGTGGCAATGTCCGTAGGCGCCCTTGCGTCGGGCATGGATGAAACGGCAGCCTCGGCATCGGAAATAAAGGAAACCTCGGAGCTTATTAAGGTATCCACAGAGGATATGGCAAAGAGAGCTGAGGACGGAGCAAATGAGGTAAAGGCAATATCCGACCGTTCCACAAAGACCGCTGAGGAAACAAGCAGGAGACAGAGAAATGTGAAGGCCTTAAGCGATGAGATAAGCGGCAGGCTCTCGAAGGCTCTGGAGGATGCAAAGGTCGTTAAGGAAATAGATGTGCTTACGGAGTCCATAATGGCCATAACTAACGAGACCAACCTGCTGGCTCTTAATGCTGCCATAGAGGCTGCCAGTGCCGGAGAAGCGGGACGGGGCTTTGCGGTTGTTGCCGATGAGATAAGGAGCCTTGCGGAACAGAGCAAGGAAACGGTTGTGAAGATTCAGAATGTGACCCAGGCGGTTACGGGATCTGTAGGCAATCTGTCCGAGGATTCAGGCAAGCTTCTCAATTTCGTGGAGACCGATGTTGCGGAGATGCTGGAGGATTTCAGTGCTGCCACGGAGCAGTACGGGAAAGACGTAAAATATATGGATTCCCTTGTTTCCGGTTTCGCGGACACGGCTTCGGAGCTTAATCAGCAGATAATGGGGATACTAAACAGCATTGACGGTATCAGTGATGCTTCCCAGGCAGGAGCGGAAAGTACGAATATGATCGCACAGAGTACGGACAATATCAGGGAGAAGTCCGCGCTTGTGGTGAAGGAAGCGGAAAAGACCAGAGATACGGTAGAGATACTGGACTATGAAGTGTCCAAAATTGCGGTGCTGTGATCAATCGCGGGCAATGATAGATTATTGATTTTCATCAGAAAATCAATAATCGTACCTGACCAGCCGAGCGGCTTGCCGGTCGGCGTGTCCGGCGAAGCCGGATTCCTGCGGACAATTACCGATTTCGTCCGCAGGAAGTCATGCGTAATTGAATGGTACTGAGCGAAGCGCCTGTCATTCTGAGCGAAACACCTGTCATTCTGAGCGAAGCGTCTGTCATTCTGAGCGAAGCGACGCTTATCCCACATCGCAGATGTGGGATGCCGCCCCGGCGAGGGGTTGCGAAGCAACAGGAAGAATCTTAAAGATCCTTCGTCGCTGCGCTCCTCAGGATGACAAAAGGGCTAAAGCACGCAGGATGACAAAGGGGCTGAAGCACGCAGGATGACAAAGGGGCTGAAGCACGCAGGATGAAAGATGAACAAGTTAGAGATCTCAGAAATCAGAAAGCAGTTTACCATAGACAGATACACTATTGATAATATCTGCATCTGTTACGTGGGAAGTGAAAAGGAAAAGAAGCTCATTACACGGGATGCATTCGGTTCCCTTCCCGAGGAGGAGATGCATAAGTATCTGAAGTTCTTCAAGAAAGCGCTATCGGGGACTGTGGGGAAAAACCTTATAAATCTGGATTTTCCTCTTTCGGAGGAAATGCAGGATGGGAAGCAGGAGCTTCTCCTGAAGCTACGGGACAGCAGACTTGATGATGATGCTGTCCTTGAAAGTTTTTATGACAGGGTTATCGAAAATTATGAGGCCCCTGACAAGTACTGCATAATCATTATGCACGCCGTCTATGATATTCCCGGAAAATCCAGGAATGAGGAGCTTATGGACGATCTTTCCGACAATGTCTATGACTTTATCCTTACTCTTGTAAGTCCGGTGGAGCTTCGGGACGGGGAGCTTGGATACGATCCGGAGAATAACAGGATAGGTGAGCTTACGCGGGAATGGGTGCTTCATGACCCCGACAAGGCGTTTCTTTTCCCTTCCTTTAATGACAGAACCTCCGACATCCATTCGGTTCTCTATTATTCAAAAAAGTGTGAGGAGCTGCAGCCGGACTTCATCGGTTCGATGTTCGGAGCCGACCCGCCCCTTACGGCCGGGGATCAGAAGGATGTCTTTAATATGCTGGTATCCTCTGTCTGTGCCGAGGAGGGAGATGTGGAGGTTATGAAGAATATACACGACTCTCTTACGGATATGATAGAGGAAAATAAGGATAATCCCGAGCCTCTCATTATCGGAAAGAGTGAGGTGAAGAAGATACTTTCGGAAAGCGGGGTATCCGGTGAGAAGCTAAAGGATTTTGACACTCATTTCGATGATATCGCAGGGGATGATGCGGATATCGTGGTATCGAACCTTCCGGGAGTAAAGAAATTCAATATTTCGACACCGGATATAGACATACGGGTGAATGCAGACTTTGTTGACAGGGTTGAAGCGAGATTCGTTGACGGAAGGCAGTGCATAGTGATCGCTGTGGATGACCATGTCAAGGTTAACGGAGTAGACGTAAGAACTCTGCTTCCCGGCGGCAGGGATCAGGGAGCAGGCACTTTATGAGGATAGGAAAGGGTTATGACGTACATAGGCTCATTCCGGGCAGAGACCTGATAATAGGAGGGGTGAAGATACCTTATGAGAAGGGTCTTCTCGGACATTCGGATGCGGATGTTCTGACTCATGCCATAATGGATGCGCTTCTCGGTGCTGCGGCCCTTGGAGACATAGGGAAGCACTTCCCCGATACCTCGGAAGAATTCAAGGATGCGGACTCGGTGGAGCTCTTAAAAAGGGTGGGAGAGCTTATCGCGGAAGAAAGATATTTTGTCGGAAATATAGATGCCATAATCATCGCGGAAAAGCCGAAGATGCGCCCATATATAGACAGGATGACCGATATCATCTCTGAAGCCCTGGAGCTTGACAGGGACCAGGTAAATATCAAGGCCACAACAGAGGAAGGTCTCGGTTTCACCGGAGAAGGAAAGGGAATTGCCGCCGAAGCGGTCTGCACACTTATGAGAACAACGGAAATGGTGATGAATAATGGGTGCTGCGCGACTTGTGAAAAAAGACATTAGTCTGATAAAGAACTATATAGAGGACGAAATAAGGGTCGTCCGGGAGAGGGATCCTGCCATACACAATAAATGGGAGGTTTTTCTCTATTCCAGCTTCTGGGCGGTGCTGATGTACAGGATAGCCCACAGGTTTTATCTTAAAAAGCACTTCTTTACGGCGAGGCTTATCTCACAGATAGCGCGTAACCGCACGGGTATAGAGATACATCCCGGAGCGGAGATCGGAAAGGGCTTCTTCATTGATCACGGCTCGGGTGTTGTGGTTGGTGAGACCACAGTGATTGGAAATAATGTTACCCTGTACCAGGGAGTTACCCTGGGAGGAACCGGCAAGGAAAAGGGAAAGCGCCATCCGACATTAAAGGATAATGTGATGGTTTCCGTGGGAGCCAAGGTTCTCGGCTCATTCACCATAGGAGAGAATACGAAGATCGGAGCCGGCTCTGTTGTATTAAATGAGATCCCCGCGAACTGTACCGTGGTCGGGGTTCCCGGAAAGATCGTAAAACGCGGAGACGCGGAAATGCCGAGAAAGACCATGGATCAGGTAAATCTTCCGGATCCCATACAGGATGATATCAATACATTAAAGCACGCCGATACTGAGATCACAAACCAGCTTCTTTCACTGAAGGATACGGTAAAGGAACTTAAAAGGGAAATTGAGAAGGGAAAAATAAAGGACAGCTCCAATGAGGATATTTAATACACTTACCAGAAGAAAAGAGGAATTTAAGCCCATTAAGGAAGGGGTCCTGTCTATGTATGTCTGCGGCCCAACGGTCTATAACCTTATACACATAGGCAATGCAAGACCCATGATAGTCTTTGATACCTTCAGGCGCTACATGACCCACCGCGGTTATGATGTGAATTATGTTTCCAACTTCACCGATGTGGATGACAAGATCATAGCAAAGGCAAATGAAGAGGGCGTGAGCTCCGATGAGATATCCGAAAGGTATATAGCGGAATGTAAAAAGGATATGGAGGGCTTAAATGTACTGCCTGCAACCGTCCATCCCAGGGCGACCCGGGAGATCGGGGGTATGATAGAGCTTATATCGGACCTTATCGAGAAGGGCTACGCCTACAAGGCTGAGGACGGTACCGTTTATTTCAGGACCAGGAAGTCAAAGGATTACGGTAAGCTCTCACACAAAAACATTGAGGATCTGGAGGCCGGCCACGGACGGGAAATAAAGGTCAAGGGTGATGACGGCAAGGAGGACTATCTGGACTTTGTACTCTGGAAGCCGAAGAAGGAGGGAGAACCCTTCTGGCCCTCACCCTGGTGCGACGGGCGGCCGGGCTGGCACACGGAATGCTGCGTAATGGCAAAGAAATATCTGGGTGCAACCATAGATATTCATGCAGGCGGAGAGGATCTCATATTTCCCCACCATGAAAACGAGATCGCCCAGTCCGAGGCTGCTAACGGGGTTCCCTTTGCCAACTACTGGATGCATAACGGTTTTTTAAATATCGACGGGGAGAAGATGAGTAAGTCCCTCAATAATTTCTTTACGGTAAGGGACATATCCGAAAAATACGATCTGCAGGTTTTACGCTTCTTTATGCTCTCCGCTCATTACAGGAGTCCCCTTAATTTCTCTGCGGAGCTAATGGAGGCCGCAAAGGCGGGGCTTGAAAGGATAAAGACCGCTTCTTCAAAGCTCGACTTTCTTCTTAAGGATGCGGCCGAGGGAGAGGCATCCAAAGAACAGATCAGGGAAATAAAGGAATATACCCGTCGTTTCGACGAGGCAATGGATGACGACCTTAATACCGCAGATGCTGTGTCGGTGGTATTTGAGCTTGTGAAGTTCATAAATACAACGGCTGATGAGAATAGTTCAAAGGGGTATCTCAAAGCACTTAAGGAGGAGCTTTTAAGCCTTTCGGATGTCCTTGGTCTCATTGTGGAGGAGAAGGAGGAGCTACTGGACGCCGACATTGAGGCTCTTATCAATGAGAGGCAGGAAGCCAGGAAAAGTAAGAACTTTGCCCGTGCGGACGAGATACGGGATCAGCTCCTTAAGAAGGGCATCATTCTTGAGGATACGAGACAGGGCGTTAAATGGAAGAGAAAAGACTGAGGACCTATTCCCCTCTGACCCTTGCATTTTTGGGAGATGCGGTGTGTACCCTGTTTATGAGGGACTATGTGGTAAGAAAAGGGAATATGAGCGTGAATAAGCTCCATAAGAGAACCGTGGGGCTGGTTTCAGCAAATGCCCAGGATAAGGCCATATCCGCGATCATAGAAGAGGGTGGCTTAAGCTCTGCGGAGCTTGAGATATTCAGAAGGGGTGAAAACGCCCAGACCGAGACCCATGCGAAAAACGCAAGCGCTGCGGTATATCACAGGGCGACCGGCTTCGAGTGCCTGCTTGGCTGGCTTTATCTTCAGGAAAAAGAGGACAGGGTCCGGGAGCTTCTGAAAAGAGCCATAGAGATAGACGAAGAAGAATGAGATACGAAGAATCAGTAATCGAGGGCAGGAATGAGGTAATAGAGGCATTCCGCTCGGGAAAGACCATAGACAGGCTTTTTATCCTGGACGGAGCGGCAGACGGACCCATACAGACCGTGAAGAGGGAAGCACACAAGCAGGGGGTCAGGATCGACTTCGTGGACAGAAAGAGGCTTGACGAGATCTCCGTAACCGGAAAGCACCAGGGAGTCATAGCCTATGCTGCGGCTTATAAATATTCCGAGGTTTCGGACATTTTGAAGCTTGCGGAGGAGAGGCAGGAGGATCCTTTTATCTTTCTTCTTGACAATATAGTGGATCCCCACAATCTGGGGGCCATCATAAGATCCGCGAATATGGCAGGAGCCCATGGGGTGATAATCCCGAAGAACAGGGCTGTGGGCCTTACGGCATCGGTGGTAAAGGCCTCCGCCGGAGCCATAAATTATACTCCGGTCGCAAGGGTCACAAATCTTAAGAATACGATTGAAGAACTGAAATCAAAGGGCCTCTGGTTTGCCTGTGCGGATATGGACGGAGAGTCCCTTTTTGAGCAGGATCTGACCGGACCCATAGGAATAGTCATCGGATCTGAGGGAGAGGGTGTCGGAAGGCTCATAAAGGAGAACTGTGACTATCGGATAGCCATACCGACCTCAGGTGATATAGATTCCCTTAATGCTTCGGTTGCAGCGGGAGTGATCGCATTTGAGGTGGTTCGGCAGAGAAGCCTTAAGCCTAAGAAGACCGGGCAATCGTCATGAAAAATCCCGATTATGAAAACCTGCAGGACGACGAGCTCTTCACCCTTTATAAGGACGGGGATGATTATGCCGTGGAGGTTCTGCTGGAAAAATATAAGTATATAGTGAAAATGAAGGCCTCCTCCGTTTTTGCGCTGGGCGGCGAAAAGGAGGATCTTCTTCAGGAGGGAATGATCGGTCTCTTAAGAGCCATAAGGGAGTACGACCCCGGCCGGGACGCTTCCCTCGCAACCTTCTGTAACCTGGTGGTCACCAGGCATCTCTATAATGCTGTCCGTAATATGGGACGGAAGAAGCATCTCCCCTTAAACAGCTTTGTTTCCATTTATGACGAGGAGGAAAATACCGCCGAAAACGGCGAAATAAACGGACTCCCGGGCTATGCTCACGATCCGGAGGGCTTGGTTATCGACAGGGAAAATACGGAGGAGCTCTACAGGATAATAGATGAGGAGCTGAGCCCTCTTGAAAAGGAAGTACTGGACTTAAGGCTTATCGGAATGAAGAACGGAGAGATCGCGAAGGTCTTAGGACGGGATGAAAAATCCACGGATAATGCCCTTACAAGGATACGAAAAAAGATCAGGGGACATTGAAAAATTGAAAAATCCTACCTCGGGCAGGCGATCTCCCCAACACGCTCGATGGTATGGTGTAGGGACTCCGTGAGAGCGGTGTCGGAAGCCTTGTACAGCATTTCCTTTCCCTCACGGTGGGAAACTATGAGACCTGCAGCCTTAAGGAGTCGCAGATGATGGGATACGGCAGGGCTTGTCATATTTACCGCGGCCGCTATATTCGTGACACATTCCTCGGTGTGGCAGAGGAGCCAGAAGATACGGAGACGGCTTGGATCCCCAAGCTGCTTCAGGGCTTCGGACACCGAATTTATGACCTCGCTGTCCGGGAAATGTGAAACTATCATATCTGATTTCAGATCATGCTTATGAGGCAGCTTTTTATTCATAGAAGTATCGCCCTTAAGATCCCGGGTTTCTCGTGCTCCCTTTTTCCTGCTCCGAGTCCGGTTTTTTTCGGAACGATGACCTCGGGAAGCTTTGCGGAGGTCATTACCGCTGCGGCAAAGGCGGCACCGGTGGGGGTCACGTATTCTCCCTTATGCTCCGTGATGGAAAGAGGGAGCTTATACATTTCCGCAATATTGAGGACCGCAGGTACAGGCACCGGTAGAATTCCATGCTGACACCTGACGCTTCCGGTTCCCTCACAGATCCTCGGTATTATCACTTCATCAATAGAGAGATCGTCAAAGCAGACCGCGGCGGCCACTATATCCACTATCGAGTCGATGGCTCCGACCTCGTGGAAGTGTACCTCATCTATCGCCCTGTTATGTGCCTTTGCCTCGGCCTCCGCAAGGATAGTAAAGATCCGGATTGCGAGCTCCCGGGCTTTATCACTGATATCCAGGGATTCTATTATCGTAATTATATCCTTAAGATTCCTGTGTGAATGATGATGATGGTGGTGATGGTGATGATCCTTTTCGCCTGATCCCTCCCTGACAGGGTCGGAGGGTCCGTAGAGATATTCCATGTCATGGTCATGGTTTTCAATGGACTTATCCAGTATCACATTGAAATCACAGCAGTCTATACCGGATTTTTTAACCCTGCTTATTTCTATCCTGAAGCTTTCATCCTTTATTCCGGACAGGGCAGCTTCAAGCTTCTGCCTGTCCGCACCCAGATCCAAAAGCGCCGCAACGGTCATATCTCCGCTTATTCCGGAATTACATTCAAGATATAGAGTATTCAAGCCTTCATTCCTTTCTTCCTGTGGAGAGCCGGTTTATCTGAGTGGCAATATATCCGGCGCCGAAGCCGTTATCTATATTTACCGTAGCTACACCGTTGGCACAGGAATTGAGCATGGTGAGCAGTGCCGACAGTCCCTTTAGGCTTGCACCGTATCCGACCGAGGTGGGGACAGCTATGACAGGATTTGCCACAAGCCCTCCGAGAACGCTTGATAGAGCCCCTTCCATTCCGGCTACGGCGACCACGCAGTTTGCCTTCTGGAGGAGAGAGGTCTTACTTAGGAGCCTGTGAATACCGCTTACTCCCACATCATAGATCCGCTCCACGTAAGAACCGAAAAATTCAGCTGTCTGAGCCGCTTCCTCGGCGACCGGTATGTCTGCCGTTCCCGCGCAGCATACCGCAATGTTTCCGGTTCTTTCCCTTTCTTCTCCTTCTATCTTCAGTATCCTTGAAACGGGATCGTATTCGGCCCCGGGAAGAGCCTTTTTCACGAATTCATACTGCTCCTTTGAAGCTCTTGTACCGAATACCGAGCCATCCTCCTCCAAAAGCTTTTCATATATGGAAAGAAGATTTTCAAAGCTCTTCCCTTC
This sequence comes from uncultured Lachnospiraceae bacterium, assembly GCA_947167135.1. Taxonomy (GTDB): domain Bacteria; phylum Bacillota; class Clostridia; order Lachnospirales; family Lachnospiraceae; genus NK4A144. The sequence continues at coordinate 5,776 of CAMVGV010000036.1, read as the reverse complement.
GCAGAAAACGACCTCGGGGAAGCCTGTCCTTAGCTTACGGTGGCTGTCAAGCTTCGCAAAATCAAGCTCCATAAAGGGCTCCGTCCGGAAAAAGAGCTCCGCATCATCAACCGAGAGCTCCCCGTTTTTCACTTTTTCAAGTATCTCTCTTGTCTTTGTCATTTGTAATCAGGATCAAGTATGTTCATGATCTCCGGTCTGCCTTTTTCATAGGATCCAAAGCAGTAATGCCGCATACCGGCCTTCCCGGCACCCTCACAGTTATCGGCTTTGTCGTCGATAAAAAGGCACTCTTCAGGGTCAAGCATAAATCTGTCCGTAAACAGCCTGAAGATTTCCACGTCGGGCTTAATAAGCTTTACGTCGCAGGAGAAGATCCCTCCATCCATAAGGGGGAGGAAATCCAGTACCTCCGGTCTAGCATGCATAACGTGCTTTGAATAATTGGAAAGATACATGATCCGGTATCCGAGCTTACGAACGTCCCTTAGCCAGGGAATCGAGTAACCGCAGCGTAATACCGCCATTGCCACATGGTCAAAGCACCATCTTATGTATTCCGGAGGAATGGCCGGATCGGCGTCCATAAAGCTTTGCAGTATCTCATCATCGCTTTTCACACCACGGTCAAGCTCGGACCAGCGGCCGTCACCGTACACGGCATTTGCGATCCGTAAGCCCATTTCCTCACCATATCTTTCCCTAATATAGTCAAGGCCCTTAAATCTTATCAGCACGTTTCCTATGTCAAAGATCACGGTGCTTATAGGCTTTTCTTTTCCTTCAAAAACCGAAAACGAAAAAAGGGGGCGCTCCTCCTTTACGTCACGGAGAACCCTGACAAGTCTGTCAATATACTGCTTCATTTCTATGGAAAGAGTTTCCAGGTTTGTAAAAACGATATTTAAGGGGCTACTGTCCTCTGTAAGGCAATCGTGAAGGGCATCCAGATTCCTGCCGTAATGATCCGGCAGATGAAGTGACGTGGAGAAGGCAGCATGAAGTCCTTCCCTGTCTTTGATTTCCTTTAGATCGATCACATATTTCAAGAGCCGGTCTCCTTCATATCTTTTCAGCTTACGGGCTTCCGAAAGGCTGCTTTATTCCGGATCGCACCTTCGGCTCGGAAGCCGTGAGCGGGCAATGCCCCTCCGGAGGTTTATAATCTGAAAAACCCCCAGACTTTTCGCCTGAGGGTCAGCACAAACTGCTGGAACGCAGAGTCGAACTGCGGACCTCATCACTACCAATGATGCGCTCTACCTCCTGAGCCATTCCAGCGTGTCACGCTTGTCTATCCTACCAAAGTCCAAAGGAAAAGTCAATATCAAAGACTGCGTGATATCTCAAGGCATTTTTCCATACATTCTATGACCGCACTTCTGAAGCCCTTTGCCTCCAGAACCCGTACGGCCTGTATGGTGGTTCCCGCAGGTGAGCAGACCATGTCCTTAAGCTCACCCGGATGTTTTCCGGTTTCCAGTACCATTTTTGCGCTTCCGAGTACTGCCTGGGCGGCGAAGGTATAAGCCTTGTCCCTCGGCATCCCTCCCGCTACGGCCGCATCAGCCATTGCCTCTATGAACATAAATACATAAGCCGGAGAGGAACCGCTGACCGCCGTTACAACATCCATAAGGCTTTCGGGGATCACCTCGGTCCTCGCAAAGCCGCTGCAGAGCTTCCGCACATTTTCAAGCTCCAAATCCGTGACGGCGTCATTTGCACAGAGACCTATCATTCCCTCCTTTACAAGAGCCGGAGTATTGGGCATCATCCGGATAATCTTAAGCTCCCTTCCGAAGCTTTCTTTAGTCCAGGAGAGGGTCTTTCCGGGAGCAATGGTTATTATGATCGCGCTGTCCTTTACGGAATCCCTTATTTCAGCTATGACCTCTTCATAAAACTGGGGCTTTACCGACAGGAAGAGGATGTCAGCCTTTTTTGCGGCTTCTTTATTATCTGTTGTTACCGAGATATGGAGCTCGTTTTTTCTCGTATTAAGGAGCTCCTCCGATCTGTCGGCTCCGGTCAGGTCAGAAGCGTCCGCAATGCCGGAATCCAGGATCCCCTTCATCATTGCAGTGCCCATATTTCCGCATCCGATAAAAGATATATACATAGTATTCCTCCGGTTGATCAGGATGTTATCGAGGTCATTATAACATACATCTTATCGCGTTCAATACCGCGAGGACCATCACTCCGACATCGGCGAAAACAGCGGTCCACATATTTGCAAAACCGAGGGATCCGAGTATCAGGCATATTATCTTTACACCTATGGCAAAGCAGATATTCTGCCGGACGATACGGAGGGTCTTTTTCGATATGGCTATGGCTGTTGCGATCTTTAAGGGATCGTCATCCATAAGGACAATGTCAGCAGCCTCTATCGCAGCGTCGGAGCCGAGGGCTCCCATCGCGATCCCGACATCCGCACGGGAAAGCACGGGGGCATCGTTTATCCCGTCACCCACAAAGGCAACACGGTCTTCTTCTCTCTGCTTCTCATTTATAAGCTCCTCAATTTTCGAGACCTTGTCCCCGGGAAGGAGATCGCTGAAAACCCTGTCGATCTTTAATGCAGCTGCCACCTGCTCCGCAGTACTCTTTCTGTCGCCGGTCAGTATCACGGTTTCCCTTATTCCGGCCTTTTTAAGAGCCTGCACCGCTTCCGCACTGTGGGGCTTTATCACATCGGATATCAGCACATGCCCCGCATAGACACCGTCTATCGCGATATGTATGATGGTTCCGGTGTGGTCGTGACAGCTCTTACATTCAGGAATGATACCGTCGGAAACAGCTTCCTTCATCAAGCTTTCATTTCCGGCATAGACAGTTCGTCCCTCTATAACGGCCTTTATTCCCCGGCCCGCGATCTCCTCCGCATTCTCCACGGTGCAGCCGTCGGCTTCGTTGCCAAAGGCCATTTTAAGAGACAGGGCTATGGGATGATTTGAATATCTCTCTGCATGGGCAGCGATATGGATCAGCTCATCCGCGCTTATGTCATTCGGATGGACCGATACCACCTCAAAAACACCCTTGGTAAGAGTTCCTGTCTTATCGAAGACCACGGTCTTTACTTCACTCAGGGCTTCGAGATAATTGGAGCCCTTTACGAGCACTCCCTTTTTCCCGGCAAAGCCGATACCCGCGAAGAAGCTTAAGGGTATGCTGACGACCAGAGCACAGGGACAGCTTATAACGAGGAAGATAAGAGCCCTGTAGATCCAGGTACTCCAGAGGAAGGGGATCCTCATAACCGTAAGTACAAGCGGCGGCAGCAGGGCAAGGGCAATGGCTGCGTATACCACAGCCGGCGTATAGACCCTTGAAAACTTTGCGATAAAGTTTTCGGACTTTGACTTTCTGGAGCTTGCATCCTCTATAAGCTCCATTACCCTGGAAACCGTGGAATCCGAGTATTCCCGGGTAGTCTCTATCTCAAGGACAGCGCCGGTATTTATGCAGCCGCTTAAGACCTCATCACCGGCCCCAACGTCTCTCGGCAGGGATTCTCCGGTAAGGGATGATGTATCGAGGCTTGAGCTCCCCTTTTTAATGATACCGTCTATGGGGATCTTTTCACCCGCCCTTACGACGATCAGGCTTCCGCATTCAACATCATCGGGATCCACCTGAACTATCCCGCCGTTTTCGTCATAAATATTTGCATATTCCGGAGAAATATCCATAAGCTCCGTAATGTTCTTCCTGCTCTTTCCCACGGCATAGCTCTGGAAGAGCTCCCCTGTCTGGTAAAAAAGCATGACAGCCACAGCCTCGGTATAATCCCCGCTTTTTGCAAAAGCGGCAGCTATCGCTCCGATGGTGGCTACCGACATAAGGAGGCATTCATCAAAGGGCTGTCTGTGGACGATGCCGTGAACAGCCTTTTTCAATACGTCATAGCCCACTATGAGATAGGGTATCATATAGAAACAGAATCTCGGGACACCGTTTATGCGCAGACAGGAAAGGATTAAGAGAAGCGCCGCTGCGAGTATTATCCTGAGGAGATTTATCTTCTGTTTTTTGTTCATGCTTCCTCCCTGTTCCGGCAGAACCGGTTTAGTCTAATAGAATATCCGGCAGTCGTCCTCTACCGCCCTGCAGTTTTTTTCAACCCTTCCCATTACCTCGGAGGGATCGGCACCCTCATCAAACTCCACCTTCATCTTTAATGCCATAAAATTCACGTCTGCATTTCTAACGCCCTCGGTTGCCCTTGCCGCATCCTCCATCTTCTGTGCGCAGGCTGCACAGTCCACTTCTATTTTGTAGCTCTTCTTCATCGTATCAATGCTCCTTTCCGTTCAGGTTTTGTATTTAAAGATTAAGTATTTGTTTAATCAATGACTACATCGTATTCCCTTTGTATCTCCTTGTCAAGAGGAGAATTCAAATTCCTATTTAAGTAGGGTAATCGCTTAATGTTTTTTAGAAAGAAGTGCTAGGGTTCTTCTTTCTATTTATGAGATAGTTCCAACTGTACCGTAATAATTATAACAAACCTGTATTGACACTGAATATATATTGAAATACAATAGAATTATCAAAAGGAGGTACAGCTATGGCACAGTTAAGTATGAGAATCGATGATAATGTTAAGAAAAAGGCCGAAATGGCCTGCGACGCGCTCGGTCTAACCATGACGACCGCAATTAATCTTTACCTTGTGAAGTTGGGCAATGAAATGAGGATACCATTCGAAGTATCAGCGGACCCGTTCTATAGTATTGAAAATCAGAAAGTTCTTGCACGCTCCATCAAACAGCTTGAAGAAGGACACGGAATGGAACATGAATTGGTCAAGGTAGGCAAATGAGAAAGATATGGTCTGACGATGCCTGGGACGACTACCTTTACTGGCAGACGCAGGATAAAAAGACTTTGAAAAAGATCAACAGCCTAATTAAGGACGTTGACCGGAACGGATATAAATGCAAAGGAAAACCAGAGCCGCTATCTAACAACCTTTCTGGATACTGGAGCCTTCGCATCGACGAAAAGAACCGTCTCGTGTTCAGAATAAATGACGGGACACTGGAAATTGCCCAATGTAGGACACACTATGGGGAAAAATAACGATGATATTCGATTTCTGCCTTGCTATATTGTTTTGATAAAAGATGATAATCCTCATCAGAAATACGTCTGTTATAACCCATGTGGGCGAGAAAACCCACGGTTTCAACCGTGAGGATGATAGCCCACCTCTTTACTTTTGTAGATATTTCATTGACTAACATCTACTAATATGCTACTATATATTCATGAAGAATGAATATAAGTATACAAAGACAACTGTATCATTGATTAACTACCATTTTGTGTTTTGCCCTCGATACCGCAGAAAAATATTTAACATTCAAGGTGTTGAGGATAGGTTTAAAGAGCTTACTATTGCTGAATGTGATAAACAAGGTATTGAAATACTTGCTCTGGAGTGTCATATAGACCATGTACATATCTTCGTAAGCGTACTACCAACTATGTCTATTCCGAACATAATGAAGCAAATCAAAGGTTGTACTTCACTACAATTAAGAGAAGAATTTCCACAACTTAAAGCAATGCCAAGTCTTTGGACTCGTAGCTATTTTGTAAGTACAGCAGGTAATGTAAGTTCTGAAACTATCAAATGGTATGTTGATACCCAAAAAACAAGACCGTAGGTGACTGTATGCAAAAAGGCGTTAAGTTTAGGGCATATCCTAACAAACAGCAACAAAACTTAATAAACCGGACTCTCGGATGTTGCAGA
>CAMVGV010000035.1 GCA_947167135.1 uncultured Lachnospiraceae bacterium | reverse complement strand
TGTCCCCACCACAAGCAAGCTTGTGTGGTGACAATTACTTTTGGCGCTTTAATCAGATTATAGCATATTTTATTATCCAGTCCTCCAGGCTGTCACCCGCTTCCAGTCCCTCCACCATGTCAAGTGCAGGTGATCTCAGTCTGTCCGCCCTTTCCATCAGTCCGGAAATAAAAACCTCCTCTCCTTCTCCACGTTCCCTCAGCCCCTCAGCTGAAAGCTCCACCACCTTAAGGCAAAGTTTTCTTAAACCATCCCTGTCCACGAATTCGGGCCACTTTCTCCTGTTCAGTATCTTCCTGAGTTCTCCTGCAGAATAGCCATGGTGATAAATACTTCGATCCTCCTCCAGAAGCTCGGTAAGCTCTCCTGTTTTTCCCATAAGCCCCACATGAAATGCCGCAACAGACAGAGCCTCCTTAAAGGGCTGGTTACAGCAGCTTCTGAATTCTATAGTTCCGCGGAAGGTCAGATCCTCAAATTTATATGTCCTAAGATACTTAAGATCCTCCTCCTCCGGACTTATGCGGTAGGGATAATACACTCCGTTTTCGTAGTATTCCGCATCTATATGATCCCTCTTTATAAATTCCACGATAGGAAGAGGCTTGAAATGCAGGTAATGACCGTCTCTTTCACAGCAGAAAATACTTGTCTCCAGTATGTAATCCAGAAACTCTTCCTTTGATCCCGGAATCTGTTCAAAGATTCCAATATTATGCGGGTTGATGCCATGTGTGGAATTCTCCCAGAAAAAATCTCTCACACATAAAAGCTCCGGCATCTCATCCATATGGGAATTTGAGAATAATACTGTTTTCACGGGCTCTGCCAAAGTAAAGGCCTTAACCGTGTCTATCAGATTTTCCCCTTTTACGTCCAGCTGCACCTGAGACGCACTGGCATATGTTCCGAAATCATAAAAAGGATGGAGATACATAGGGAACTTCCAGTCCTTACCGCGAAGTAGATAACCCTCCAGCATCTGGTATCTTGGAGCTCTTATGAAATCCTTTCTGTTAACATGGTGATTCGGATTTATGCCAAATCCGCTTAAGATATGACCGCTTTTTCTAAACTCTGTATTTAAGAATGTGATATATTCGTCAAAACGCTTCTTTATCGGAAAAAGCGTTTTTTCCTTACCGAATGATAACTCCAGATTGTTATATGAACAGTCAAAGGACAGATTGTCGCCGGTTCCGTCGTCTAAAGCACCATAGCAGTTCCCATAATAATCAAAAGCTGCACCTCTGAAGCCATAGTGCTCACGAAATTCATCCGCAACGTTCCTGCAGATCTCAAAATCTGTGGCATCTCCGGAAAGACGTATCACCGGATTCTCTATCTCTACACCAATGTACTCGCCACTGTCCTTTTCAGTCGGGACGAAATACTTTTCATATAATAATTCCCTAAGCTTATCTGTCGTCATAGCCGGATTTTTGCATAGATCCTTAATTATGTCTAATTCATGTTTTTTATCGTCGGCTATAGTTATTACTTATAGCAAGGGAGTCAATGGGGACGGTTCCAATGCCGTTAAGTTAGTGTCATTCTGAGACTACACAATGTCATTCTGAGGGCGAAGCCCGAAGAATCTTTCTCTACGGAAGAAAAGATCCTTTCTGTTGCTTCGCAACCCCTCGCCGGGGCGGCATCCCACATCTCCGATGTGGGATATGCGTCGCTGGCGCTCAGGATGACAAAATGCTTAACTTAACGGCATTGGAGCCGTCCCCGATGACTCCCCCATTGACTCCCGTCTCTGTCACATATTCGTATACCCCATCAGGAATTCGTCAACCTCCTTCGCGCAGCTCCTGCCCTCGGAGATCGCCCACACAACGAGAGACTGACCGCGCCTCATATCTCCGGCTGAGAAAAGCTTTGTCCCGGGAACACGGAAGCTCCCATCACCTGTGACGACCGTACCCCTTTTTCCCCTTTCAAGCTTAAACGCTTCTGCTGTGTAATCCTCACAGCCCACAAAGCCCGCTGCAATGAGAAGTAGCTCGCAGCTTAGCTTCTTTTCACTGTTTTTAACCTCCGTAAGCACCCCGTCCTTAAAAGCGACCTTGACTGTCTCTACCTCCTTTATATTGCCTTCCTTATCAGTCTTTACAGATCTTACGGTGGTCTCATAGACTCTGGGATCGGCTCCGAAAACATATGCCGCCTCCTCGTGCCCGTAATCCGTCTTTAATACCTTCGGCCACTCGGGCCAGGGATTCGCGCTGCTCCTTTCTTCCGGCGGCTTCGGCAGCATTTCGATAGCGGTGACGCTTTTTGCCCCCATCCTTATCACAGTACCTATGCAGTCATTTCCAGTGTCTCCGCCGCCGATTATCACCACATTTTTTCCTTTGGCATCGATAAAGCCTCCCTGCTTCATTAATTCAGCCACACTTCTGTCATCTGCCTTCATAAGGGCTTTTGTTGTAAGGGTAAGAAAATCCACCGCATTATATATGCCCTTGATCTTCCCGGGATCTGCTCCTTTTATCTCCCTCGGCTTTTTTGAACCGCAGCATAGAACCACTGCATCAAAGCCGTCCAAAAGCTCCGCTGACTTCTCCGGACTGCCTATGTCCGTTGATGTATGGAAGATCACCCCCTCATCCTCCATAAGAACCCTTCTCCGCTTTATGACAGCCTTATCAAGCTTCATATTGGGGATACCGTACATAAGAAGTCCCCCTATCTCATCCTCTCTTTCAAATACCTCCACGCTGTGTCCACGGTGATTAAGTTCATCCGCCGCAGCAAGACCCGAGGGGCCGCTTCCCACTACGGCAACCCTTTTACCGCTTCTTATCACCGGGATCCGCGGAGTTATATATCCCTCCTTAAATGCGGTTTCTATAAGGAAAAGCTCATTATCATGAACCGTTACCGCATCTCCGTACTGGCCGCACATACAAGCTTTTTCGCAGAGCGCCGGGCACACCCGTCCGGTAAATTCCGGAAAATTACTGGTCTTAGTAAGCCTTGCCGCTGCCTCCCGGTAATGTCCCTTATATAATTCATCATTCCACTCGGGGATCAGATTATGAAGGGGGCAGCCTGTGACCATTCCGGACAGCTCCATTGCAGACTGGCAGAAAGGCACTCCGCAGTCCATACAGCGTGCGGCCTGCTCCTGCCTCTTTTCGGGGGCCAGAAATAAATGAAACTCTTCAAAGCTTTCTATCCGCTTCTCCGGAGGCACATCCCTGTTATCATTTCTCTCATATTCTAAAAATCCGCCATCCTTACCCATTTTATCAATCCTCTGTTAAAACTATTTTTCATTACTATGTCATTCTGAGCTCACTACTACGTCATTCTGAGTTCACTACTATGTCATTCTAAGCTCACTACTATGTCATTCTGAGCGGAGCGAAGAATCTTCTATTTGACTCCTTAAACGCCTCCCGCACCGCGTGGTCGTAATCCATGCCCTGCTCTTCAAAGCGGCTTATAAGTGTCAGCATCCTCTGGTAGTCATTCGGGACTATCTTCTTAAAATCCGGGACGAAGCTCATAAAATCATCAAGTATTTCTTTCCCGAATACCGAACCAGTCTCATTAACATAGTCCCGGATAAGCTCCCTTAATTCCTCCACATCATACTTTTCGCTAAGCTCCGTAAGCGAAGCCATATCCTTATTCATCCTGAGGTAGAGTGTATGCTCTCTGTCGAGTACATAGGCTATTCCCCCGCTCATACCGGCAGCGAAGTTTTTCCCGGTCATACCAAGGATCACTGCCTTTCCACCCGTCATATATTCAAGCCCGTGATCACCGCAGCCCTCGGCTATGGCTATGGCTCCGGAATTCCTCACGCAGAATCTCTCTCCTGCGATACCGCAGACATAGGCCTTTCCCGCTGTTGCCCCGTATAGAGCCACATTTCCGATAATGATATTGTCATGTGCCTTATAAGGTGCATCATCCGGAGGGGTTACGATAAGCTTCCCGCCGGACAGGCCTTTTCCAAAGCCGTCATTGGCATCCCCTTTAAGCCTTATGGTGACGCCCTTCGGAAGAAAGGCCCCAAATGACTGTCCTCCGCCTCCCCTCGCTTCAATCGTATAGCTGTCATCCGGCAGGGTATTCCCAAAGTCCATAGTCACACGGCTCCCGAAGAGCGTTCCGAAGCTCCTGTCCGTACTTGAGACCTGCACTGTTTCCGGGAAAAGCTTCCCTTTATCCTTCTTTTTTGCTCTTTCATACTCAGGGATAAGGATCCTTTTATCCAGTGTCTTTTCCAGACCGAAGTCATAGACATCGGAAGGATCAAAGTGGCTTTTTTCCCTGCCTGCATAGCCGGAGGACAGAATATTCTTTAAATCCGCAGTCTCGCCGCCTCTTACCGCCGGTATCTTCTTTATTGAAAGACAGTCGGTCCTCCCGACCATCTCCTTAAGCGTCCTGAAGCCCAGCGAACTCATGATCTCCCGGAGTTCCCTTGCAATGAAGCGGAAGAAATTGACCACATGCTCCGGTTTCCCGGAAAAACGCTTTCTTAATGTCTCATTCTGGGTTGCTATACCGGCGGGGCAGGTATCCTTTGAGCAGACCCTCATCATCATACAGCCCATACAGACAAGGGGTGCTGTGGCAAAGCCGAATTCCTCGGCTCCGAGAAGGGCTGCGATCGCCACATCCCTTCCGCTCATAAGCTTCCCGTCGGTTTCCAGAACCACGCGGCTCCGAAGACCATTATCAAGGAGACACTGATGCGCTTCCGAAAGACCGAGCTCCCAGGGCAGCCCCGCATGATGAACTGAGGAAGATGGAGCCGCCCCGGTACCGCCGTCGTAACCGGATATCAATATCACTCCTGCCCCGGCCTTTGCTACGCCCGAGGCTATGGTGCCGACACCGGCTTCGGACACGAGCTTTACGGAAATCCTGGCTTTTTCATTCGCATTTTTAAGGTCATATATAAGCTGCGCCAGATCCTCTATGGAATAGATGTCGTGGTGCGGAGGCGGTGAGATAAGGGGTACACCGGGAGTTGAGAAACGTATGTCCGCAACATGGGGGTATACCTTTTTCCCCGGAAGATGGCCTCCTTCTCCGGGCTTTGCTCCCTGAGCCATTTTTATCTGTATCTCATCAGCACTCATCAGATATTCGCTTGTGACTCCGAAGCGTCCCGATGCCACCTGCTTAACCGCGCTGTTCTTATTCGTACCGAAGCGTGACGGATTTTCTCCTCCCTCTCCCGTATTGGACTTTCCCCCGATACTGTTCATGGCAAGAGCCAGCGTTTCGTGCGCTTCCTTTGAAAGAGACCCGAAAGACATGGCACCGGTCTGGAAGTGCTTCATAAGCTCCTCCTCCGGCTCCACCTCATCAAGCGGGACACTCTTGTTACGGGGAGAGAAGGCCATTAAGGCACGAAGAGTATGAGGCTTATCCTCATCATCCACAAGTGCGGTATACTCCTTAAAGCGGGAGTAGTCATTTTCCCTGACCGCTCTCTGAAGCGTAACTATTGTCTTCGGGCTGTACAGATGATCCTCCGTATCCTCTCCGCTCCTTAAAGAATGGAAACCAAAGGAGTCCGGACTCATGTCGGTCGAAAGTCCCAGAGGATCAAAGGCCTTCGTGTGACGAAGCTCTACATCCTCTCCTATCTCTTCTATCCCTATCCCGCCGACACGGCTCACTATGCCGGTAAAGTATTTATCCGTAAATTCCTTTGAAAGCCCCACAGCTTCAAAGATCTTTGCCGACTGATAGGACTGAAGGGTGGAGATCCCCATTTTGGCAGCGATCTTTACCACTCCGGAAAGGATGGCATTATTATAATCAGCTATCGCAGTGTGATAATCCTTATCAAGAATACCCTTATCTATGAGCTCCGCAATGCATTCATGTGCAAGATAGGGATTTACCGCTCTTGCCCCGAAGCCCAGTAAGGTTGCTATCTGATGAACATCCCTGGGATCAGCACTTTCAAGGATCAGCGAGACCCTCGTCCGTTTCCTGGTTCTTACGAGATGCTGCTCCACTGAGGATACTGCGAGAAGTGAAGGAACCGGCATATGGTTTTCGTCCACTCCCCTGTCTGTCAGGATTATGATATTCGCTCCTCCTGAAACAGCACGGTCAACGGTAATATTCAGCTGCTCCAGCGCCTTTTCCAAAGATGTGTTCTTGTAATATAAAAGTGAGACTTTTTCTGTCTTAAAGCCCGGCTCATCGAGAGCTGCTATCTTCAGAAGATCAACTCCGGTAAGGATTGGGTTATTTACCTCCAGAACCCGGCAGTTTCTGCTTCCCTCTTTAAGGAGATTTCCGTCAGACCCGATGTAGACTGTCGTATCCGTAACTATTTTTTCCCTCAGAGAATCAATGGGAGGGTTTGTGACCTGGGCAAACAGCTGCTTAAAATAACAGAAAAGAGGCTGATGATGCTTTGACAGCATGGCGAGCGGAATATCCGTTCCCATCGAAACCGTTGGTTCTGCTGCGTTTTCCGCCATGGGGATTATCTGCTTTACGATGTCCTCATGAGTGTATCCGAATACCTTATAAAGTCTGTTCCTTATCTCCTGGGAGTGGGTGATTATTTTCTTATTCGGTATCTTAAGCTTATTTAAGTGAAGCAGATTCCCATCCAGCCACTCTCCGTAGGGGCAGGCAGAGGCGTACTTTTCCTTACACTCCTCATCCTTAATGATCCGCCCTTCCTTCGTGTCGATTAAAAGCATGCAGCCGGGAGAAAGCCTCGATTTCTTTTCAATGATCTTCTCATCGATATCAAGGACTCCCACCTCCGAAGAAAGGATCAGCCTCCCGTCCTTTGTCACATAATATCTGGATGGACGGAGGCCGTTTCTGTCAAGTGTCGCACCGAAAAGCTCTCCGTCTGTAAACATCACCGCCGCAGGTCCGTCCCAGGGCTCCATCATCGTAGCGTAGTAGTGATAAAAGTCCTTTTTCTTCTGATGCATGAATTCATTATGCTTCCAGGGCTCCGGAATGGTGATCATCATGGCAAGAGGCAGCTCTAAGCCGTTCATATACAGGAATTCCAGAGTATTATCAAGCATAGCGGAGTCCGATCCGGAGGCTGCGATGACCGGATACACCTTTGAAAGATCCTCCTTCATCTCTTCGGATGACATGGTCTCCTCTCTCGCAAGCATCCTGTCCGCATTGCCTTTTATGGTATTTATCTCACCGTTATGGGCTATCATCCTGTAGGGATGCGCTCTCTGCCAGGAGGGAGTGGTATTGGTGGAAAAGCGGCTGTGTACCATTGCGATCGCAGTCGTATAGTCCGGGGAGAGAAGATCCCCGTAGAACTTCCTTAACTGTCCCACGAGGAACATTCCCTTATAAACAATGGTCCTTGAGGAAAAGGAACAGATGTAGCTGTCGTCTGAGGATTTTTCATATTCCCGCCTTAGGCAGTAGAGCTTTCTGTCAAAGGGAAGCCCCTTCTCCACATCTTCAGGTCTTTCTATAAAGCACTGGCTGATATGGGGCATACAGCTTCTGGCTGCTTCCCCGAGGATCTCCGGATGAATATCCGCATCTCTCCAGCCCAGCACATTCAAGCCTTCCTTTTCGGCAATGACCTCCAGCATCCTTTTTGCAAACATCCGCTTCATCGGGTTCTGGGGCAGGAAGAACATACCTATCCCGTAGTCTCCTTTACTTTTAAGGCTTATGCCGCATTTTTCCGCAGCAGCCTTAAAGAAGCTATGACAGATCTGGGTAAGTATCCCCACACCGTCCCCGACTTTTCCGCTGGCGTCCTTTCCGGCGCGGTGCTCCAGCTTTTCAACTATTGAAAGAGCATCATCCAGTACCTTGTGATCCGCCATTCCGTTTATATTAACCACTGCCCCGATGCCGCAGGCATCGTGCTCTGCTTTCCAGTTTTCCATAATATCTGCCTTTTTTCCGTACAAAAGATTCTTCGGGCTCCGCCCTCAGAATGACAGGGGGTGAATCTGTCATTCTGAGCGAAGCGAAGAATCTTTTTCATATGTGTTCAGTCCTTCCTCTTACTCCGTATTACCTCAGCGAAAACAGCATCTGTCCATAGGTCGGGTAGCAGAGGTACTTATCCGGCACCATAGCCTCGGCGCTGTCCGCATATTTCCGCAGCTCCTCCATATCGGAAAGGATGGTATCCTTGTAAAATACCGCCTGAGAAAGAAGATCCTCCTCCATTTCCTCCGCTTTTTTTGTATCCTCTTTTAATTTTATAAGCATCCGGCTCATGCCCGATGTCGCCTCATCCAGCACCTTAAGGATATTCTTTTCCATAAGGCACTCCGCATCGGGTAAGAGCTCCTTCTTCTGAAGCATTTCCTTTGTCACGTCCTTTTCATAGGATATGATGCCCTCCATCAGATCCTTCCTTACCATCTCCTGCATGGTAAGAGCCTCGATATGAACGGATTTCGAGTAGTTTTCAAGGAGGATATCATATCTTGAACGTATCTCCTCTTCGGTAAAAATACCGTGCTTTGTGAAAAGCTCGATGGAAGCCCCGGATATCCAGGCAGGCATAGCGTCCGGCAGCGACTTAAGATTCGGGAGTCCGCGTTTTTCAGCCTCTGTTACCCATTCATCCGTGTATCCGTTTCCGTTGAAGAGAACCCTCTTATGCTTTAAGAGCATTTCCTTTAATACTACCGGGATCTTATCCGTAAGCTCTTCTCCGCTGAATTTTGAAAGCTCTTCATAAATCTTTGAAAGCTCCTCAGCCACTGCGGTATTAAGGACTATATTTGCATTAGCAACGGATACTGAGGACCCTGGCATCCTGAATTCAAACTTATTTCCGGTAAAGGCAAAGGGAGAGGTCCTGTTCCTGTCGGTATTGTCCTTTGTGATATGGGGCAGTACCTGCGCTCCCATTCCCATCTGTACCTTTCCGGAGCCCTGATATGCTGATCCTTCCTCAACTCCTTTTAGTACCTCTGCAAGCTCGTCACCTACAAAGATGGAAATAATTGCGGGAGGCGCTTCATTCCCTCCGAGCCTGTGGTCGTTCCCGGCAGATGCCACGGAAAGCCTTAGTATCGGCGCATATTCGTCCACGGCTGCTATGACTGCTATAAGGAAAATAAGGAAGGGCAGGTTTTCTCCGGGATGCTTTCCGGGATCCAGGAGATTGATACCCGTATCGGTGCAGACAGACCAGTTATTGTGCTTACCGGAGCCGTTTATCCCTTCAAAGGGCTTTTCGTGAAGGAGGCAGGCATAATTATGCTTTTCAGCGACCTTCTTCATAACCTCCATGGTGAGCTGATTATGATCCACTGCCACATTCGCGGTCTCAAAGACCGGAGCGAGCTCGTGCTGTGAAGGAGCCACCTCATTATGCTTGGTCTTTACCGGGATACCGAGCTTCCAGAGTTCTTCATCAAGGTCATGCATGTAGGCCGACACCTTCGGCTTTATTACCCCGAAATAATGATCCTCCATTTCCTGTCCCTTTGTGGCGGGAGCACCTATAAGTGTACGTCCCGTGAAAAGGAGGTCCTTTCTCATCTTGTAGTAGCTCTTGTCGATAAGGAAGTATTCCTGTTCGGACCCGATGGTGGTATTTACTCTCTTCACATCATCTATTCCGAGAAGCTTTAAGACCTTCATTGCTTCATTTGAAAGTGCCTCCATAGAGCGAAGGAGCGGGGTCTTCTTGTCCAGTGCCTCTCCGCCGTATGAGCAGAATGCCGTAGGGATATAGAGTGACCCGTCCTTTATGAATGCCGGGGAAGAGGGATCCCAGGCCGTATAGCCCCTTGCTTCAAAGGTTGCCCTTAGGCCTCCTGAAGGAAAGCTTGATGCATCCGGCTCTCCCTTCACGAGCTCCTTCCCCGAAAACTCCATTATTATGCTTCCGTCGTCTGTGGGGGAGATAAAGCTGTCATGCTTCTCCGCCGTAAGACCCGTCATCGGCTGGAACCAGTGTGTGAAATGGGTTGCACCGTTTTCTATCGCCCACTCCTTCATGACGGCTGCCACACAGTTTGCGACATCGAGCTCCAGGTGGGTGCCCCGCTCAATAGTCTTTTTAACCGCCCTGTAAATATCCTTCGGCAGTCTTTCCCTCATTATCCTGTCATTAAAGACGAGACATCCGTATTCTTCCGTAAGCTTTGCTGCATTGATCATATTTTTCCTCCTTTTAATGAAACTGTTGATCCTCCAAAAAATAAAGCAGTACAAAAAGCATATCAATGCTCCTTTGCACTGCCGAAAAGCCTCTAAAAAGCAAAAATAAAAGGCGCCTCTATGATCTTAAGAGACGCCTTTGTCTTTATGAATTGGGATTTTACCCCAGTCCGCTCCGTTTGTCAAGGGAGTCTGTCACTCCCAGACATCGAGGGGTGGCTGCCGCTATGCTTATTTAAATAACTAATGATTTCCTCACTTTTTTTGCCTTTGCTAAAGACTACGTCTACCTTAACCTCAGCGGTACGACATTCTATCCTCTAGTCGGGCCTGCTGGTCCTGCTGGTCCTGCTGGGCCTGCTGGGCCCGCTGGGCCCGATGATGCACTGCCGCCTGCTGAGGGTGATAGGCCTCTGGCACGGCATCCGGCGGCTGCTCCAGCTCTGCATCCCGCTGAATGGCCTCTGCCTCAGCCTGCTGGGTCTGCTGCTGCTCTGCCGCCTGCTGAAGGTCCTCTGCCTCAGCCTGCTGCTCTGCCGTCAGCTGAAAACCTCGTAATGCTGGAAACCATCGGTAAAGTGTTTCTGGTCGGGCCTGAAACTGCTCTGCCGCCTGCTGAAGGGCCTCTGCCTCAGCCTGCGGGGTCTGCTGCTGCTCTGCCGCCTCTTTCAGAGCCTTCTCTGCTGCCTTCTGAGCATTTTCTGCTTCCTGCTGAGCCTGAACGGCCTGCCTGACCTGCTGCTTATACTGATTATCGCTGCCTTTTATCTGATCATCACCCAATTTCAGACTAAGGGAACCATCCTCTGACAGCACCGGTCCGTTCCCGGTTTTATTAAGATTCGGAGTAAAATGATTAGAATTCTCAACA
The DNA here is from genome assembly GCA_947167135.1 of uncultured Lachnospiraceae bacterium. Taxonomy (GTDB): domain Bacteria; phylum Bacillota; class Clostridia; order Lachnospirales; family Lachnospiraceae; genus NK4A144. The sequence continues at coordinate 20,347 of CAMVGV010000035.1, read as the reverse complement.
CCAGCATAAAGAGGCTGCACTGCCGCCTGCTGAAGGGCCTCTGCCACAGCCTGCTGGACTTTGGCTTCTTGTTCCGCCATCGTTGTTATAAAAGAATTCTTTTTGGGGTTATATTTCATGGCTGCAGTATAAGATGTTTCAGTTGGAGCGGCCCACACGGCCTGCTGCTGCTCTGCCGCCTGCTGAAGGGTCCCTGCCTCAGCCTGCTGGGTCTGCTGCTGCTCTATCGCCTGCTGAAGGTCCCCTGCCTCAGCCTGCTGCTGCACTGCCACCTGCTGAAGGGCCTCTGCCTCAGCCTGCTGCTGCACTGCCACCTGCTGAAGGGTCTCTGCCTCAGCCTGCTGGGTCTGCTGCTGCTCTGCCACCTGCTGAAGGGCCTCCACGCCCTGCGGGGTCTGCTGCTGCTCTGCCGCCTGCTGAAGGGTCTCTGCCTCAGCCTGCTGGGTCTGCTGCTGCTCTGCCACCTGCTGAAGGGCCTCCACGCCCTGCGGGGTCTGCTGCTGCTCTGCCGCCTGCTGAAGGGTCTCTGCCTCAGCCTGCTGCTCTGCCTCAGCCTGCTGCTGCTCTGCCTCCTGCTGAAGGGTCTCTACCTCGGCCTGCTGGGCCTGCTTGGCCTGCTGCAGCTTTGCCGCCTGCTGCTGAAGGGCCTCTAATTTAGGTGGAAGGCCCGCCTGAATGGTCACCTTGCCCTCGTTAACTGACACATTCTTTGCCCCCTCCGTAACACTATATTTTCTGCGCTGAGTGGACGTGTACCGACATATCACTGATCCGTTCACAAGAACCTCGAGGTGACCGTTATTCAGAATGAAGGTAATAGGGTTCCCCGCCTGCAGGTATGGCTGCAGATCATTAACAGGGATGTTTAACCATCCGTAAGGGTTTTCTATGACAAATTGTCTCATCCCCGCTTCAATATACTGCTGAATGTCCGCCAGATTCAGTGTGAATCTGTCAGTCCCGGCCGGAAATGAAATATTAAGGAGGTTGCTGCCTGTCATACTCATTTCCAGCTTCTTTTCCGTTATTCCCATCGTATAAGCCCCAGCCTCATTTGGAGCAGTCACAGGGTTCCCTTCACTGCCTTCATAGGTGGTCTCATGATCCTTATCCTTGTTTTCACCCCCGGACTTCTTACCCGCAGGCTCTTTAGCACTACCGTCATTCTTAGAAGAATCTGATTTTGCTTCCAGCCACATATTGACAAATACGCCGCCGCCCTTAGGTACGATCAGGTAATATTCTCCGCCCTCCTCTTGAAGGCTGCACTGCCTGGCTTCATCACTGAATACGCCCTTCAGAACATAGCCGGAGGGGACATTCAGCTTTACAGCCACCTTTTCCCCCTCCTTCGCGGTATTGTAATTTATCACACTGCCGTCAGGAGCTGTGTATGACATTTCTTTGGTATTCCCAAGGTCTATGCTCTGGGAGGTATCAACTCTGATGATGTAATGGATGGAGCTTTCCAGCGTTTCAGCGGCTGCGGTTTTCTCAAGGGTTTCATTACCGTTATTATCAATTACTTCTTTTACGATACTGCCATCCGTGCCGGCCTCCGCCTTCCAAATGATAAGAGATACGTTGTCGGGGCTGCCTGCGAAAACTACAGCTGCTTCCTTTCCCGCGGACAGGGTGCCCTCGGCCACCACGTCGACCTTTGCACCGTTTTCCGTCTTTATCTCAACAGAAGAATCCATTCCGCTGCCTTTAACATCCCCGGCAACTCTGGCGCTTACCTTCGTACCGTCCCCGGAGGCTTCCAGCTGGAGTCCGCTCGGATCCTTTGTGCTGTCTTTGTTTTCCGTATTGATACCGCCGCCGACATTGACATTTACAGACGACTGACCTGAAGCTTTGACGTCAATACCTGTGGCATCCACTCCTGTTAAGCTGACATCCCCGCCGATAGCAGCCTTAAGGGATCCGCCATCAACTACTGCCTTTATGCCGGTAACATCGGAAACACCGTCTGTCCCTGCCGCGCTGATGCCGCCTTTTACATCAACCGTAACAGCGCTTCCCTCAGAGTCTATATTGATACCTTCCGCACCTGCGCCGGAAGCCTTTATTCCGTCGGATCCTATAATAAAGCTTTCAGAAGACCCGCCTGATGCGACGGTCTCAATACCCCTGGCGTAGCCGGTATTTGACTTCGCGTCGATCCCGCCGGCACTGAGATCTATAGTGCCTCCGGTCGTTGCTTGTGCATCAACACCTGTGACTGTATCGGATCCACCTGATTCTACCTCCACATCGCCGCCCACTGTTACCACGGTGCTGCCGCTATTCTCCGCGCTGACTTCGATGCCGGTGTCAGGAGTCGAGTTATCGCCGGAAGAGTGCACCTCTTCATCTCCTTTAACATCCAGAGATGAATCACCTCCATCAGCATCAACATCGGCCCCTTTATCCTTATCAGTGGAAATACTCTCGTGATTCTCATGCTCTCCACTGGTCACTTGTACCTCTTCATCCACGGTGCTGCCGCTATTCTCCGCGCTGACTTCAATGCCGGTGTCAGGAGTCGAGTTATCGCCGGAAGAGTGCACCTCTTCATCTCCTTTAACATCCAGAGATGAATCACCTCCATCAGCATCAACATCGGCCCCTTTATCCTTATCAGTGGAAATACTCTCGTGATTCTCATGCTCTCCACTGGTCACTTGCACCTCTTCATCCGCATCTCCTTCAACATCCAGAGATGAATCACCTCCATCAGCATCAACATCGGCCCCTTTATCCTTATCAGTGGAAATACTCTCGTGATTCTCATGCTCTCCACTGGTCACTTGCACCTCTTCATCCGCCCAAACCTGCACGACAAGTGTCATCGTAAGCACCGCTGAAAGGATCAGACACATACACTTTTTTAACATCTCTTATTTACCTCCCAAGTCATTTTCAGATACATCCCCGGTCCGGTTTCCGTGTCTCATCTTAAGTACGATCGTGATCACGACTCCCGCCATAAAGGCTATGAGCGCCGCCAGCACATAGCCCCCCGTGCCTTCAAAAAGCAGGGTTGCGCCGCTGTAAAGACCCGCGGTGGCTCCCAGATGTGCAGGGCCCGAACTCCCTATAAGAGCGATAAGACACGCAAATAAAGCGAGACTGCCCGCTCCCGCAGCCCATGTACGGGCATTTTCCTTTTTCTGTTTTCTGACTGCCATTTTTTCGTGCAGCTTAAGAACCCGTTCTTCCTTTGTCATTGCTTTCCCCCTGTGATTTGTGAGGCGCTTCATTAAAAACGGTCATGTCAGCCAGATCTGACATCGCCGGTAAATCCGCCTTTTACTATATAGTCGCTTAAAAACGAAAAAGTACTACCCTGATATTAATAATTTTCCGGTAATTTTCCATCTTTGTGAAAAACAGACAAAAACGACCCGGAGGTTTTGTGGAAACCGATCAAGAAAAATCCATCTTTCCCTGCAGCAGAATGAGCCCTGCAAGGAGAATGGTGAGAGGAACGGCACTTCCGATCCAGGAAATGATGCCCGGCCGGCTGACCAGGACATTGAAGACAGCGTGAAAGGTGATGACGGTACACAGAACCGCAAAGAGGCCTGTGGCCCGAAGCCAGGCACGGTCCCATAAAAAGAACAGCCCCACAGCCACCATCGCACCGCATACAACGTGCATCGCTCCGGTTCCGAACCCGCGGATAAGAAGATCAAAAAGCTCCCCGGTTCCGTTGGAAGTCATAAAGCAGACGTTTTCAAAGGTGGCAAAGCCGACAGCCACCATCAGTATCCCGCTGATCGAATGCTTCTTTAAGGGTTCGAATACAAGAAGATAGAACAGCACCGGCAGGATTTTGATGATCTCCTCCACCGCCGGAACGATCTCATGGGACGCGGTGACGGGATCGAGCTTAAAGACCATGGTGAAGTAACTGCTGACATAAGCGGACAGAAGACAGCTGGTCATCCCGGAGAGCAGGAAGATCAGCGCCCTGCGCCAGTCTTTTTTCAGACAGAGGACAGCAAGCAATAACGGGGCGGCGAGACAGATAAAGGTATTCTCCACATAGGTCATGGCCGCACCTCCCTTTTTATGATCTTAAGATAGAAGGGAAAGCTTAAGGTGATCATAATATCGATACAGAAATAGACATACCGGAAGGCCACCCGTTCCCAGAAGCAGGAAACCGTCCACAAGGCGTATTCCAGGAGGCAATAAATAAAGACGGTCAGATACAGCAGCCGGAAGCCGCCTTTCACGGTCTCCGTCCGCAAAAGCCCTTTCATCGCCGTATAGAGCAATATCCCCATAAGGACCGCATAAACAATGTTGCTTACGATCTTCCCGTTTTGGATAAAGAAAACCGCCATTGCTGCGGTGAACACCGGAGCCAGCCAGGGCAGACCCTTATTTACGGAAAACGCGGCGGCAGCGCCATCAGAGACCTCTGCCTCTCCTGCGGCACGGAGCAGCAGATACAGGAACAGAAATGCCGCGTACCAGCTCAGATCCGAAACGATGGAAATCCGGGGTATGTCTCCGAGACAAAGCAGACAGACCTGCCAGTAAAGATCTCCCAGAAGGAAGCTGCCGTAAAAAGCAAAGAGCAGGAGATAGTTTTTCTCCCGGACCGAATGCATCCTGACAAGGGAAAAAATACCGCAGATACCGAGAACGGCGATCTGCAGAGCGTTTTCCAGACTTTCAATGATCGCATCCATCTTCTTTCTTCCTTCCGCCCATGCTGTTTCTGAGCCTCATGCAGAAAAGCGTAAAGGTAACACCCAGGGCAAACGCAAGGATAATGGTGATGAGTTCCTTAAATACCGGCATATGTAATCCCTTCCTTCTCAAGCTCTGACCGCAGGGCCTTTTTCCCCTTTACCAGCAGATTATTGATCCTTTTCCTGCCGCAGCCCAGTATCCCGGCAGCCTCATCATAGCTGAACTGCATAGCGTAAACCAGCCACAGTGCCTCTCTGTACTGGGGCGCGATCCGGCTCATAGCATTATGCAAACCTATATTTCTCTCACCTTCAAGGACCTTTTCCTCCGGACGGATCTCTTTCACGGCCGTCAATCCGGTCAGTCCGTTTAAGGTATCTGCGAGCTCCTCCGACAGGCTGAACTCGTTACGCTGAAGTATGCGTCTCCACAGTGAGATGGCTTTATTGCGGGCGGTCTTAAAGAGCCAGGCTTTAAAACACCCTTCCCTGATCCCGGGCTTATCCACCAGGATCACGGAAAAACTCTCAAGCATAAGGTCCTCGGCATCCTGGGGATTATTCAGGATCGAACAAAGATAGGCAGTAAGCTGATCCGCATAGCGCAGCATCAGCTCATCCCCGGCTTTTGTCTCACCCGAAAGATACCGGCTGTACAACTCATCATCATTCAGCTTAAAGGGGTCTGGCTGCCTCATCATCGATCATATAAAGTCCGTCTGAAGGGAGTCTTTCACTCCCAGACATCGAGCTTTCTGTCCTTATAATAAAACTCTCTGTCCTTATCGCCGATCTCCCGTACAACCCGGCAGGGCACACCAAATGCCACCACGTTTGCAGGCAGATCATTAGTTACTACGCTGCCGGCACCTACCACGGTATTGTCTCCTATGGTGACTCCCGGCATAATACTTACATGTGTCCCTATCCACACATTACGTCCTATATGGATCGGGAGAGTATAAATATAGAAATGCTCCCTTAAGACCGGCAGGATCGGATGACCTGCCGTTGCGAAAACAACACTTGGCGAGATCATTGAATAATCCCCGATATAAATATGTTCATCATCTACGAAGGTAACATTGCTGTTTATATAGATACCCTTCCCGAGATGTACATGCTTACAGCCCCAGTTGGCATTTATCGGCGTTTCCACAATGCAGCCGTCTCCAACCTCCGCAAATATCTCCCTCATCAGCTCCTGCCGCTTCTTCGTTTCTGTGGCAAACGTCCTGTTGTACTCGATCATCTTATCCTGATAGCTGTGCTGATCTCCGAGCAGGGCAGGATCATCATAGCGATAAGGTAAACCCTTGATTTTACGTTCTACATTATTCATCGAAACACCTCCTGACTCTGCTATTTTAACACAAAAGACCGGTATCCGAAAACGGAAACCGGTCTTTTGATTAATTTTGATTTTTATATGCCGTCCCTTACTCAGTAATAGCCCAGACTCTGGCTGGAAGCCCGGTTGCACCCTCGATCCTCGGGTAAGAAACGATTATTACCGCTCCGGCAGGAGCCACCTTGTCGAGATTTGCAAGTAATTCGACCTGAAGCTTTTCGTTCTCCAGAACATATCTCTCGCAGATAAGATCCTCGTGATCTTCTGCAACCTGAGAGGAATCCGTATCCAGTGTCTCGTGCCCGTTGGCAGAAGCATTCCGCACCTTATAGATATACTCCAGAGCCTCCAGGGACCATCCCGGCGCATTTTCTCTTCCCTCGGAGTCTATACCGGATACCACGTCAATATCCGGCCACTTCTTGTACCAGTCACTTCTCAAAGCCACAAATGCTCCATCCGGTATCTGTCCGTATTTTTCCTCATATGCCTTTATATCATCCACCGTGACCGCATATCTCGCATTCTGCTTTGCTTTTTCAGATATATCAATTACAACAAGAGGGAAAATGAGATCATTCACATCATATTTTTCCGAGAGAGCCTTTCCTCTGGCAAAATGTCCCGGGAAATCAATATGAGTGCCAAACTGTCCGGGAAACTTAAACGTCTGGATCAGGCATTCAAGCTCGGGTTTTCCCCAGTCCCATACTGTTTTGGCAAGCTCCACCGACCCCTCCGGGATCCCTGACCAGTAGGGACTGTCATTATTAAGTGAATGTGAAAGCTCCACGAATCTGTATTTCCCAGCTGTTTTTAATGCGTCCCATAATTTGTACTCTGCCATTTTTCTTCACTCCTTTGATCTTTTTTATCCGTCACTGCCTTCAAAAAGATACTCTTCCTGATCGGCGGCGGATATATTACCTGCCTCTTTAATATGGCACAGCGTTCTTATTATGTCTAATTCTTATTATTTATTGTTGGTTATAGTTATTCTTTATATCGACCATAACTCAACTTCAAAATATAGTAGCCACCTTTATGGTGAGCTCCTCCAGGACATCAAGGAGGATCCGCACGGTATCAAGGGAGGTAAAGAGGGTTACACCGTTTTCGATGGCGCAGCTCCTACATAAAAGTCCGCTATCCGAAAACAGAAAGCGCTATATGATGCAGCTGGTTCAGGTGATAAAAAAGTGGTAAAATTCAGTAGGCTCATTTTTCTTCAAAGGATGTATATATAGATATAATGTGACTCCCGGGTTCAGGGAATTGGATTTGCGCCCTCAGGCGCATCAGAAAGGACTGCGATATGCCAAAAGAAATAAAAGCGGAAGAATGGGAAAAACTGACAAACCTTGAGAAGATAAAGCTGGATAAAGAAAGAGCTTATAAATATTTTCGTGATAAGAATTATACCTTTGTTCAAATTGGTTTAAACAATCAGGATCATTCTGAAATTATTAATGATATCCGTGATTATTTCAAAGATGACGAAAAATACCTAAGTCGTTTTAATGAAATAGAACCGGAAGTTTGGGAAAATTCGACAAGCCTTGAGAAGATAAAACTGGATAAAGAAAGAGCTTATAATTATTTTCGTGAGAATAATTATACCTTTGTTCAAATAGGTTTAAACAATGTGGATTATCCTGAGATCATTAGCGATATCCGTAATTATTTCAAAGATGACGAAAAATACCTAAAGCGTTTTAATGAAATAGAACCGAAAGTTTGGGAAAATTCGCCAGGCCTTTTGAAAATAAAACTGGATAAAGAAAGAGCTTACAATTATTTTCGTGAGAATAACTATTCCTATTACGAAATAGGTTTAAACTGTCTGGATCATTATGAATTCATTAAGGATATCCGTAATTATTTCAAAAATGACGAAGAATATCTAAAGCATTTTAATGAAATAGATGAGAAATTATGGGAAAATTCGAACGACCTTGAGAAGATAAAACTGGATAAAGAAAGAGCTTATAAATATTTTCGTGATAAAAAATATACCTTTACTCAAATAGGTATAGACTATCAGGAACATCCTGAGATCATCAGAGATATCTTTGACTATTTCGAAAATGACAGAAAATATCAAAGGCATTTTAATGAAAAACTGTTTAGTGAAGAATGGGAAAAGCTGCCAACTTATGAGGCAAAGCTTGAATTTGACGAAGAATATACTAAATCACGAATGAAAGCTGCTGAAAACGCGAAGAAAGAAAGGCAGCATGATGAAGAATGGGAAAAGCTGACAACTTATGAGGCAAAGCTTGAATTTGACAAAGAATATACTGAATTTCAATTGAAAACGGCTAAAACTGAAAGGGATGTCAAGGCGATCTATAATATTCTCGGGGAGGATAAAGCCTTTGAATATTTTAAGGAAAAAGGGTACGGCGAAAAGGAACTGGCTAGCTTTAATTCTTATAGGGGAGTAGGGCACGATGAATTTAAGACAATTGAAACAGTGCCCGGAAAAGAATTATTGTCTTACATTCAGTTATATTCTACTGAAGAAAAGCAGAAGCTTTTCCCTAAATTATATAACGAGTACTGGAATCCAGAATACGGTACTGAGCAGGAAAAATATGAAAAAAAGAAATCAATTGACCCTAAAAGAGCGAAAAGAGAAGTGTTTGATCCTGCACCTTATTCTCTGAAAAAAGAGTACGATGCGCCTGAGGCTATTGAATGGTTACGCAAACAGCCTGAAGAAACCAGGACTTTCCTCTATCCTGATGGTGCTGTTGATATTAAGATGGCGGAGTTTAAGGAGAAAAATCCTTCGTACAAGAGTAAAGACTATGATAAAGCCCTGTCGGATGCAGTCAATGAAATTGAGAGATCAAATTATCAGTCGCTTGTAGAGATGAAAGACGGCATGAACATACTTGAAGATAAGTTCAACTCGATGAGAAGTCATACGATCAGTTTATTTAATTCGAAAGAATACGATGAAATGAAACAGGCTTATCAAAAATTTGCCGAGGCCTATAACGACCTTACGACCGGAAATGATATTTACGGTATTCCCCGTAAGAATCCGGACAGGTTATCCAAAGAAGATATAGAACGCCTCCGGAGCTTGAAAGATGATATGTCCAAAAAGGCTCATCGCTATATTGAAGCCAAAGAAAAGCAGAAGGGTGGAAAAGGAATATCGGCACATTGGACTGGACAGGGTGCCGACAGACTAGGGTTTGCAAATGCACTTGTTTCTTTCAAGCTTGAACCGGGGATCAGTGCAGTAAGTATGAATGAGAGCTTTGAAACCAAGGCTTCCAAAGGCAAAGTTAAGAGGACCACTCTGAGTCAGCTCACGGAACGCAGTGAGCGCGGCAGAAAAGGTCTCGATATCGAGATTAAAAAGATGAAAAGGGCCGATGCGAAGAAGAAACAGAGACAGCACTCTCAGGATAAGCCCCAAAAAAGTAAAGCGCTTTGATGCACTGTCATCCTGAGCGTCAGCGCCCCTGTCACCCTGAGCGTCAGCGCCCCTGTCATCCTGAGCGTCAGCGCCCCCTGTCACCCTGAGCGTCAGCGCCCCTGTCATCCTGATCGTCAGCGAAGGATCTTTCCTACAGCTATAAAAGATTCTTCGCTTCGCTCAGAATGACAATGTGTAGTCTCAGAATGACAATGTGTAGTCTAAGAATGACAATGTGTTGTCTCAGAATGACAATGTGTTGTCTCAGAATATTGTCGCCACCTTGATGGTGAGCTCCTCCAGAACATCAAGGAGGATCCGTACGGTATCAAGTGAGGTAAAGAGTGTGACCCCGTTTTCGATGGCACAGCTCCTTAAGGCGCTCCCGTCCTCATAGTGCACGCCGGAAAGAATCGCACGGGTATTCACCACATAGCTCACATACCCCGAACGGATGGAGGCGAGCATCTCATCCGACCCTTCAGAGAGCTTATGGAGAAGCCTGGTCTTTATGCCTCTTTCCTTAAAGTACTGCGCCGTTACCGTGGTGGCCTCTATATTAAATCCAAGATCCAGAAATCTCCTTGCAAGTGGAACCCCCTCCTCCTTATCCTCATCCGCCAGGGTAAAGAGAACGGTTCCGTAGTTTGGCATCTTTATCCCGGACGCTATAAGGGCCTTGTACATGGCGCGGTGGAGCTTTTCGTCATAGCCTATGGCTTCGCCTGTAGACTTCATTTCCGGACTCAGATAGGAATCCATCCCCTTAAGCTTCGAGAAGGAAAAGGCCGGAGCCTTCACAAACCACATTTTTCTTTCCTCCGGGTAGAGATCGAATATCCCCTGCTCCTTTAAGCTGATCCCGAGCATCACCCGGGTTGCGATGTCAGAAAGCTGATATCCCGTAGCCTTGGACAAAAAGGGTACGGTACGTGAGGATCTCGGATTGACTTCAATGATATAGACATTGTCATCATCATCAACTATGAACTGTATGTTATAGAGCCCTACTATACCGATCCCTTTTCCGAGTTTTTTTGCGTATGAAAGAATGGTTCCCTTAACCCTGTCGGAAATACTGAAGGGCGGGTACACGCTTATCGAATCACCCGAGTGTACACCGGTCCTTTCCACCAGCTCCATGATCCCGGGCACGAATACATCCCTGCCGTCACAGACCGCATCCACCTCAACTTCGCGTCCCTTAATGTACTTATCTACCAGCACCGGCTTATCAATATCCACTTCCACGGCGGTTTTCAGGTAATGCCTCATATCGGCTTCCCCCGATACTATCTGCATTGCCCTGCCACCGAGCACGAATGATGGCCGGACCAGAACGGGATAACCTATCTCTTCCGCGGCCCTTACCCCGGCCTCTATATCCGTTACCGCGACCCCGGGAGGCTGTGGGATACCGAGCTTTAATAAGAGCTTTTCAAAGAGATCCCTGTTTTCCGCCCGGTCTATTGCGTCACAGTCAGTCCCTATGACGGGAGCACCGTATTCCTTCAGGGCATCGGCCAGATTTACGGCGGTCTGGCCGCCAAGGGTGACTATCACACCCTTCGGCTTCTCAAGCTCAATGACATTCATCACATCCTCTATGCAAAGAGGTTCAAAATACAGCTTGTCGGAGGTTGTGTAGTCTGTTGATACGGTCTCCGGATTATTGTTTATGATGATGGCCCGGAAGCCCGCTTCCTTAATGGTTTTAACCGCATGTACGGTTGAATAGTCAAATTCCACGCCCTGCCCTATCCTTATGGGGCCGGAGCCTAAGACTATTACCTTTTCCTTTGTATCGGATATGGATTCATTCTCGGACTCGTAGGTGGAATAAAAGTAAGGAATATAGCTTTCAAATTCCGATGCACAGCTGTCGATCATCTTGTAGGTGGGAAATATACCGTACTTCTTACGAAGAAGATAGATCTCCCTCGGGGTCTTTTTCCATAGCTTTCCTATGGCTTTATCCGAGAATCCGATCCTTTTCGCATTGTAAAGAGCCTCCCTTGAAGGACTGCCACCGGCCTTTTTTAAGCTGCCTTCCGCCTCTACTATGTGCTCAAATACACGGATAAATAAGCGGTCTATACCTGTGACAGCGTGAATGGTATCAATCTCAGTCCCCCTCCTTAAAAGCTCCGCAATGGCATAGATACGGTCATCCCGTCCTTCCCGGATATACTTTAGCATCTCATCAGTCTCCATCCGGGAAAAACGCTTGTCATAGAGATGGTAAACCCCGGTTTCCAGGGATCTGATGCCCTTTAAGAGGCTTTCCTCCATGGTGCGGCCAACGCTCATGACCTCTCCCGTAGCCTTCATCTGGGTGCCAAGGCTGTTATTTGCGTCCCTGAATTTATCAAAGGGAAATCTCGGAAGCTTGGTCACTACATAATCAAGGGATGGCTCGAAGGAGGCAGGTGTATTGGCGAGCTCTATCTCATCAAGGCGGTATCCGACAGCGATCTTTGCAGACACTCTGGCTATGGGATAGCCGGAGGCCTTGGATGCAAGGGCCGATGACCTTGAAACCCGTGGATTTACTTCGATAAGGTAATATGAAAAAGAGTTTGGATCCAGTGCAAACTGTACATTGCAGCCGCCTTCGATCTTTAAGGCTCTTATGATCTTAAGTGCGGAATCACGGAGCATATGATACTCCTTATTTGTCAGCGTCTGTGACGGACACACGACTATGGAGTCCCCGGTATGCACTCCGACCGGATCGATATTTTCCATATTGCATACGGTTATTGCGGTGTCATTCCCGTCACGGATAACCTCATATTCTATCTCCTTATAGCCCTTTACGGACTTCTCGATAAGGGTCTGCCCCACAGGTGAGAGCTCCAGAGCGGTTTTCAGTATCTTTTTCAGTTCCTCCTCATTATCAGCAAAGCCTCCTCCGGTTCCTCCAAGAGTAAAGGCCGGGCGGGCAACCACAGGGTAACCTATATCTGCTGCGGCGCTTAAGCCCTCTTCTATGGATCCTACGGTCTTTGATGGCAGCACCGGCTCATTTAAGCTTATGCAAAGCTCCTTAAAAAGCTCCCTGTCCTCTGCCCTGTCGATACTGTCAAAGCCGGTTCCGAGAAGTTCACACCTGCATTCATCAAGTACCCCCTTGGATGAAAGCTTCATGGCAAGATTGAGCCCGGTCTGGCCTCCGATACCCGGAAGTATGGCATCAGGCCTTTCGTATCTTACTATCTTTGCAAGATACTCCAGTGTCAACGGCTCCATATATACCTTATCCGCAACCGAAGGATCCGTCATAATGGTTGCGGGGTTTGAATTACAGAGTATTACCTCATACCCCTCCTCCTTTAAGGCGAGGCAGGCCTGGGTCCCGGCGTAGTCAAATTCCGCAGCCTGTCCTATAACGATAGGTCCCGAGCCTATCACAAGTATCTTTTTTATATCCGCTCTTTTTGGCATCAGCTTTTTCTTCCTTTCATAAGCCCGAGGAATTTCTGAAAGAGATAAATACTGTCATTCGGACCCGGTGCGCTCTCGGGATGATATTGTATGCCAAAGGAAGGATCCGATACGTGTTCGATCCCTTCAACAGTATTATCAAGGATATTTATGTGGGTTGCATTAAGACAGGCACCCTTCAGGCTGTCCGGATCCACTGCATAGGAATGATTCTGAGATGTGATGTCTATCCGTCCTGTTTTCAGATCCCTTACCGGATGATTTCCTCCCCTGTGGCCGAATTTCAGCTTGTACGTCCGGGCTCCGTAGGAAAGAGAAAGGATCTGGTGTCCTAAGCAGATCCCGAATGCAGGGTATCTGCCATGCAGACGCTTAACCGTGTCTATAGTGGGCTTAACGTCCCCCGGGTCTCCGGGTCCGTTTGATATAAAGAGTCCGTCAGGCGAAAGCGCTTCTATGCGCTCTGCATCAGTATCAAATGGAACCACGGTCACCCTGCAGCCAAGTAGTGAGAGCTGCCTTAAGATATTTTTCTTGATCCCGCAGTCAATGGCAACTACAGAATAAAGCTCCTCTCCTGATGAAGGAACCTCATATATCTCCTTTGTGCTGACCCGGCTCACAAGATCCCTGCTGAAGCTGAATTCCCTAAGTATTGACTCAGCCTCCTTATCCGGCGTAGCCTCATTAGTTATCAGGACCTTGCAGCTTCCGAAGTCCCTTATCCTTCTGGTAAGCTCACGTGTATCTATCCCGTAAACCCCGGCAATGTCATACTTATCCATTATTTCCGACAGCGAATGGCTTGATCTATAGTTTGACGGCGTATCTGTATAGTCCCGTACTATAAGTGCCCCGATGGACGGCGTATCGGTCTCATAGTCGTCCTTGTTTACCCCGTAGTTTCCTATTACCGGATAGGTCATTACCACGGCCTGTCCTGTGTATGAGGGGTCTGATATTATCTCCTGGTAGCCTGTCATAGAGGTATTAAATACCAGCTCCAGCTTTTTTTCCGAGCTGCTCCCGAATCCGTATCCTCTGTAAACCGTGCCGTCTTCGATTATTATCTTTCGTCCTGATTTGCGGGAACCTTCCTCAAGTATCCTCATACTCCGCTATCTCCGTAATTGGTAAGGACTCTTGCGCTCGGGTCGTTTACATTGCAGCCCTCCCAGTCCCTGTTCGGCATCCAGAAGTCCGGTATCATTTCAGACTGTCCGGGATAGTATTCTTCAAAGATCTCACGATAGAGAAGGCTTTCCTTTGTAAAAGGCGCCGCATGGGTGTATTTCCTTCTTAAGCTTTCAAACTCATTATCACTATACCTTTCCTCTGCATATTCCTTCAGGTCGTCTACCATGGAATGACCCACGGCATCCGAAAATGCCGCCTTTTCACGCTGCAGTATCGGCTCCGGAAGCCACCCGTTTTCCTCAAAGGCGTGACGCAGAAGGTATTTCCCCTTATTGTAGATATTCATTTTTATGGCGGGATTCAGTCCCATTACGTACTGCACTAGCTTCAGATCACCGAATGGCACTCTGGCTTCAAGAGAATTTGCGGAAATACATCTGTCAGCCCTCAGAACATCGTAGTAATGGAGCTCACGGATCCTCTTCTCTGATTCCTCCTGGAATGCCTCGGCATTGGGGGCGAAATCCGTATATTTATAGCCGAACATCTCGTCCGATATCTCCCCGGTCAAAAGAACACGGATATCGGTATTCTCGTGGATATATTTGCAGACCAGATACATTCCAATGCTTGCTCTTATGGTGGTGATATCAAAGGTTCCGAGTATCTTTATGACCTCGGGAAGGGCGGCTATAACCTCCTCCTTTGTCATTATCACATCAGTATGCTCTGCTCCGATATACTCCGCAACCTCCCTCGCGTATTTGGAATCGATGGAATCCCTGTCCATCCCTATCGAGAAGGTACGAATGGTGGTCCTCGGCATCAGTCTCGCAGCAATGGCGCATACAAGGGAGGAATCCAGTCCTCCGGAAAGGAGGAACCCTAAAGGTGCGTCCGCGTCCAGCCTTTTACTTACACCGTTTACGAGAAGCTCTCTTATATTCTCCGAAGCCTTATCCTCGTCATCTGCACTGACAAGTGTCACTCCGGCTGGATCGCGGTAGCGTATGAATTCACCGTTCTTATAGTAATATCCGGGCGGGAAGGGATATACCTTTTCAACTAAATCCACAATTCCCTTCGGTTCGGAGCAGAATACTATGGAACCGTTTGAAAGATATCCGTAGTAAAGAGGCCTTATACCGATCGGATCTCTTGCAGCCACAAGCTTCCCGGTCTTACTGTCATAGATTACAAGGGCAAATTCCGCATCGAGCCTTCCGAAAAGGGACACACCGTATTCCTCAAAAAGAGGCAGTATTATCTCACAGTCGGAATTACTCACGAATCTGTGTCCTTTTCCGATAAGCTCCTTTCGCTGCTCTCTCCAGCAGTATATCTCTCCGTTGCAGACAACCTTATTGTCCTTATATGAAAAAGGCTGCATTCCGTATGCCGTAAGCCCCATTATCGCCAGTCTGTTAAAGCCGAGGAGCGTATTTCCGCACTCCTCCATCCTTGTCATATCGGGTCCCCTGGAGGTAAGTCTTCCAAGGCACTCTTTTGCCTTTTCCAAAGTTACCGCTGTTTTATCTTCAAAACCGATTATCGCACACATATTTTATCCCTGTACCTTTACTATCCTGTCAACAGCTTCCTTTGTGTTTTCGTGGCTTCCGAAGGCAGTAAGCCTGAAGTAGCCCTCTCCGTGGGGGCCGAAGCCGGAGCCCGGTGTACCGACCACTCCCGCTGTTAAAAGGAGGTGGTCAAAAAATTCCCAGCTTGTCATATCATCCGGGGTCTTTAGCCAGATATAGGGTGCATCCGTTCCTCCGGAAACGGAGAAACCGGCCTTACTAAGGTTATCCTTAATATATGCGGCATTCTCCATATAATAATCCACAAGAGAACGGATCTCCTTCTGTCCCTCTGCAGAGTAGACTGCCTCACCGGCTCTCTGGACAATATACGGGGCACCATTATATTTGGTGCTGTGCCGCCTCGCCCAGAGATCATTAAGGCTTACCCCGTCCCTTATAAGTACCTTCGGGACAACCGCGTAGCCAAGCCTTAATCCGGTGAATCCGGCATTCTTTGAGAAGGAGTGAAGCTCTATGGCGCATTTTGAAGCATCCTTACACTCATATATACTGTGAGGCACATCATCAGATCTTATATAAGCTTCGTATGCCGCGTCATAGATTATAATGGAGCCGTTTTCATTTGCGTAATCGACCCACCTCTGAAAATCCTGTTTTTTTATGACAGACCCTGTGGGATTATTGGGGGAGCAGAGGTAGATAAGGTCAGGCACCCTATCCGGAAGCTCCGGTGAAAAATCATTTTCTGCAGTGCAGGGCATATAGATGATATCCGAGTAACACCCCTTTTCCCTAAGGAACTCTCCGGCCCGTCCTGCCATGACATTTGAATCCACATACACGGGATATACCGGATCACAGACCGCGACCGTACTGCCCGTGTCAAAGATCTCCTGTATATTACCGCAGTCACACTTCGCCCCGTCAGACACGAATACCTCGTCAGCCTCTATTTCGCACCCTCTTTTCCGGAAGTCATTTTCTATTATGGCTTCCCTTAAGAATCCATAGCCTCTGTCCGGCGCATAGCCCCTGAAGCTCTGAGGCTCCGACATCTCATCAACCGCAGTATGCAGAGCCTTTATCACAGAAGGTGGAAGCGGAAGCGTCACGTCGCCTATGCCTAAGCGTATTATTTTCTTATCCGGATTTTTTTCGCTGTATTCATTTACCTTTTTCGCTATCGTTGAAAATAAGTAGCTTCCCTGAAGCTTCTGAAAGTTTTTATTTATCCTTACCATTTCTCAGACCTCTATCTCTCCCGTAAATACTGTTTCCGAAGGTCCCGTCATATATACGTGGGAATCCTCCTCTTTCCACTCGCAATCTATGTCTCCGCCGAGGACATGGATAGTCGCTTTCCTGTCCGTCATACCGTTAAGAACCGACGCCACCAGGGTCGCACAGCACCCGGTACCGCAGGCTAAGGTTTCTCCGGTACCCCTTTCCCATACGCGCATTTTTATATTATTTCTGTCAATTACCCGGACAAATTCAACGTTTGTGCGTTTTGGGAAAAGATCTGAATTTTCGATAAGAGGACCTATAGCTTCAATTTCCGTTTTGTCGGGATCAAGGAAGATCACTGCGTGGGGATTTCCCATTGATACCGCGGTTATCCGGAAATCTTTATCTCCTATTCTCACACTCTCATTAATGAAGCTGTCCTTATCCGAAATAACAGGTATCCTTTCGGGAATAAGCTCCGGCTCTCCCATATCGACCCTTATAAGCAGGGCTTTACCGTTTTTCTCCTTTATAATGCTTATAGGCTTTATCTTTCCGAAGCTCTCAATCATAAGCTCTCTTTTATCCGTGAGGCCGTTATCAAATACATATTTTGCAACACTTCTTATACCGTTCCCGCACATCTCGGCGCGGCTTCCGTCCGCATTGTACATCTCCATCTCGAAATCCGCTTTTTCGGAGGGATTAATGAAGATCACACCGTCGGATCCTATACCGAAATGCCTGTCACTTAAAAAGCGTACAAGCTTCGGTCTGTTTTTTTCCGGAAGCCTTTCATTAAAGCCGTTGATATACACGTAATCATTTCCGCAGCCGTGCATTTTTGTAAACTTAAGTTTCATACCCTTTTCCTTTTTTCTGCTAATATTCCTGCCTGTCTATTACCGGGCTTCCCTGCCCGCCTGCGAACCGGCGGTCATCTCTGCTGACATCTTCATATCGCCGGCCTTGCAATAAAAAAAGGCACCTCGGACAATGATCCAAAGCGCCTTTGCTTTTACAGAATGAAATATAATCCGTTTAGGAGAAATAGTCAAGAGGGGAACCAACGGGGACGGTTCCAATGGCGCTCAGGATGACAAAATGCTTAATTTAATGGCATTAGAACCGTCCCCGCTGACTCTCCCGGCTCATTTTTCCGTGTTACCTGTATATATAATCAGAAGTATCTGATACCGGGATATGGATGTTTTTCCAATCGGTTAAAAAGATTCTTCGCTTCGCTCAGAATGACATAGTAGTGAAAAACAGCTTTTTAGAGGAGGAAAATATATGCCTGTTACATATTATGGTGAATACGAAAATCTGTTTAACCGCGAATTCAATGATTATGATGAGTTAACAGACGCTATACTCGAAGAGGAAAACCGGCTTCACATTAATAAGCCGTATCCGAAGGATAATACCTCCTCATCCGTAGCGGATATCTTTGTGATAAGAAGGAAGATCATAAACAGAAAAAATGCTCCGGTGGAAAATCCCGGCAGCCGTAATCTGTTTGATGATCTTTTTGACCAGGCCGCGGGATTCTATGGATCTCACAGCAATATGCCTAAAGTGACAGAGCGCTTTGATGATAAAAGTGTTGCTCCTCAGGGTACTATCTTTGCTTATGATATGGAAAACGGAAATCTTTTATTTCCCATGGAAAACCTGGCATTATATATGGCAGACGTAGCGGACAGGAAGAGAAATTTCTCTCTAAAGATCCAAAACGCCTCTCCCGAGGAGATCTTTTCGGAAAAGCAGCTATTACTGGATGAGCTGAACGAGGTAGAGCGCCTCGCTTCAAGGATAGCGTATAACGCCCTTGACGAACAGGTATGGGACAGCTTCGGTGCCGGATATTTCAATATTCAGGACGAAAAGAGGTCGGAGATAGTAAGCATCGCGCATAAAGCTGCTCTCTCTGCGGGCATCCAGGCAAATGCCCTGAGGCGTGGCTTTTCACCTGACGATCTGGAGGTATTCCAGGAAGTGGGTAAGGTCATCATATTCATAGATGAGCTTAAGCGAAATGAGCAGATGGTGCCGGGCTCAAACGGAATAGCCGGATCCCTTGAGGAGGATTCCATAAAACAGTATGAAGATCTCCGGGGCGAGCTTCTGAAGGCCTGTAACCGCAATGTACAGCATCCCGATATCAGAAGGAACGTATTAAACGAGATATCCGATGTTATGAACAGGATAAAGGCCATTAATGGCCCCCTTCCCCAGGATGTTAACTGGGACGCCGCTTCCAATGCGGCCGCGAGGCAGATGCCGCCCAAGGAAGAAGCCCTTGTCAGCATTTCACCCGCAAAAGCCGCCCTTTCTTCACTTATTGACCAGTTATCTGCAGGTGAGACACGTTTTACCATACTGCCTCCTTATAATTCCACAGAATATAAGGAACTAATCTCTTCAGCCCGTCAGCTTTTAAGCGATATGGAAAACGGCTGCGATCTGGAAACCGATGAAGGAAGAGAAAGACTGAATGATTTAAGAAGGCTCGCTTCTGACTATATATATGCCAAGAAGGAACAGATGAGGGAAAGAGGAAAGGATCCGGAAAAGGATATGCCCTCCAGCTCATATGGCCAGTCCAGATTTAAGGCAGCTTTAGGAATAGAAAAGCTTATGAATGAACTGCAGATGAATACCCGCTCCAGACGCTTTGACAGAAAAGAACTGGAGGATCAGCAGCCGCTTAAGGATCTTGTAGAAAAGGAAACAAAGGAATATCAGGAAAAAGCGAAAAATAAGGATATTATAGACGATTGTTTAGGGAGGATAAATGAAGAATACAGCGCCTATAACAGGGAAAAAGATAAATACAATAAAGAAAAACGGCAGTATCAGATAGACCAAATATATCAGAAGATCATCTATAAGGAGATCAGGGATTATAACAGGGATAAGGAGGCTTACGAAAAGGCAAAAGAGGGCTGCGAAAAAGAATATGAACTGATCATCAGTTTATTGAAAAATAATAATGATATGGCTGCCCAGAATATCACTGAAGATAATTTCTCAACTTTGATGCGGGGTCGTGAATTCACTATTGACCAGTTTCAGGCCATAAGCCGCCTCAGAAATGAGTACATCGATGCGAAGATCGATTCCATGGAAAAAAAGGATGAACTGTCCGAAGAAGAGTACCTGAAGATAAGGGAGGACCTGTCAAATGAATTTTACAGGATAGGCGGTAAGTTTTATCTTTCAGGAGACAAGCTGACCCTTGAAGAGATCAGGGAATCCGATTATTCAAAGGCATTGAACCAATTTAATCTGGATGAAGCTGTCTGCGAAAAAATAAAAAGCGAAAAAGAATTATGTAAGAAGAATCCCGAAGCATACAGAGAAGCAAAAAAAGACCTGGATAAGGAATACAGCTACATCATTGATATAATAAATAAGGATCCCTCCAGCAGATTATTCGTGGAAGGCTTAAAAGGAAAGGAGTTTTCGGATATTGCATCCAGTATTAACTGTCCCGAACAATATCAGTTTT
>CAMVGV010000034.1 GCA_947167135.1 uncultured Lachnospiraceae bacterium | reverse complement strand
GAATACAAAGTGTGGCTATAGCGGAGAAGAAAAAGAGGGATGCGTAATGACTAAAAAGGGGCTGCTCATTTGCGGGCAAGCCCCTTTTGTGGTAGAATATCAAAAGGACGTTTTTATGGAGCTTAAATATACAAGTACAAGAGATAACAGAATAAGTTGCACTGCCTCTGAGGCGATATTGAAAGGACTCTGTGACGACGGCGGGCTTTTTGTCCCGGTGGAGCTGCCTAAGCTCCCTGTTTCCCTTATTGACATATGTACTATGGATTACAGGGAATGTGCCTACACCGTTATGAAGGAGTTTCTGACGGATTTTACTGAGGAGGAATTAAGAAGCTGTATTGAGCGTGCATATGATGAAAAGTTCGATACAAAGGATATAGTTCCATTAAGACAGGCCGGCGGGGCTTTCTATATTGAGCTTTTCCATGGAAAGACAATTGCATTTAAGGATATGGCACTTTCCATCCTTCCGCATTTGATGACCACCGCTGCAAAGAAGAATAATGTAAAAAATGAGATAGTTATCCTGACCGCTACCAGCGGAGATACAGGGAAGGCCGCTCTCGCAGGCTTTGCGGACGTGGAGGGTACAAGGATCCTTGTTTTCTATCCGAAGGACGGCGTAAGCCCAATACAGAAGCTGCAGATGGTGACTGAAAAGGGAAAGAATACCAGGGTCATCGGTGTAGACGGGAATTTTGACGACTGCCAGACCGGAGTAAAGGCGATCTTCTCCGATAAGGAGCTTGCCCTGAGGCTCGGAAAAAAAGGCTATCAGTTCTCGAGTGCGAATTCCATAAACATAGGGCGGCTGGTACCGCAGATAGTTTATTATGTTTATGCTTATTCCAGGCTTCTTAAGGACAAGGTTATTTCTGACGGTGAGAAGGTTAATTTTGTTGTACCCACCGGGAATTTCGGCAATATCCTTGCCGCATACTATGCGAAGATGATGGGCCTTCCGGTTAAGAAGCTTATCTGTGCCTCAAATGAGAATAAAGTTTTATTTGATTTCTTCAGGACAGGGGAATATGATAGGAACAGGGAATTTATCCTTACAAGCTCACCTTCTATGGATATTCTGATATCCAGCAATCTGGAGCGGCTTATTTATCATATTGCGGGAAATGATCCGGAAAAGAATGCCTCCCTGATGGCCGCCCTTAAAAGGGACGGGAAATATGAGATCAGTCCCTTTATGAAAGAGGGATTGACAGGCTTTGAAGCCTATTATGCATCCGAGAAGGAAACAGCGGATAAGATAGGAAGCCTGTATGAGGAAAGCGGATACATTATCGACACCCACACAGCCGTGGCGGCTGCGGCCTATGATAAATATCTGTCTGATACCGGAGACGATACCGTTACCCTGATCGCCTCCACGGCCAGCCCCTTTAAGTTCGCCGGGAGCGTGATGAGCGCTATTAACAGGAACCTTGAAGAAAAAAATGAATTTGAGCTTGCTGAGGAGATTTCTTCTCTCGGAGGGGTTAAGATCCCACCTGCTATCGAGGAAATCAAAAATGCTGAAATAATTCACAAGACAGAATGCAAAATTGATGGTATGATGGAGGAGGTCGAAAGATTTCTTTCATGAATTATTCCGACAGAGGTTTGCGTAAAGATAATATGAAGAATATTACAATAGAAGCAAAAACAGATAATCTCCCCGAGGTATTGTCTTTTGTGGATGAGATCCTGGAAGCAAATGACTGCCCGATGAAGACACAGATGCAGATTGATATCGCGGTAGAGGAAATATTTGTTAATATTGCGAACTACGCCTATAGCCCGGGAAGCGGAAGCGCGGAGATAGAAGCCGGGGTTTCAGGCGAACCGCCGGAATTTGTGATTTCCTTTGCCGACAGAGGTATCCCATATAATCCTCTCAAAAAAGCGGATCCGGATGTCACTCTGAGTCTGGAGGAACGTCCCATAGGGGGACTTGGCATATTCATGGTAAAGAAATCAATGGACAAAGTGGAATATGAATACAAGGATGGACAGAATATTCTGACCATTCATAAAACCTTGTAGAATAAAGGAGGAAAGAGTAATGCTTAACATCAACAAGGAAAAGAAAGGGACTGCCTGCACATATTTTCTCGAGGGGAGACTTGATACAACAACGGCGCCTCAGCTCGAGGGTGATATCAAGGAGTCTATCGAAGGAGTAGAGAGCCTGGTTATGGATCTCTCAAAGCTTGAGTATATCTCCAGTGCGGGTCTCCGTGTTCTTCTCTCTGCACAGAAAACAATGAATAAGCAGGGAAGCATGGTTGTAAGGAATGTCAGGGATGAGGTAAATGAGATCTTTGACGTTACAGGCTTTGCGGATATTCTGACGATTGAATAAATAGTCTTTTTCTTTGAATGACGGGATGAAAATACAAGGCTGCGGAAACCGCAGCCTTTTGGTGTACGTCATATTTTGTGCTCTCATAGAGCATTTGCCCCACGAAGACGTTCAATGTGAGGGGGGCGGTTCATTAAAGCCTCTCTATTTTTCGGAGAGGATAAAATTGACGGTTCCGAAGGTGAAGTCCACCGGCATCACGTAGGTGTCGGAGTACAGCTCTATGGGGCCGCTCTTTTCATTGGAAACAGGGGGAGTCAGGGTGGATTCCACATTTTCCGATTCGGAAAGATTCACAAGAAATAGCCCGTTATGAAGGTTCAGGAAATCTGCGGCAAGCTCATTGACTATTTCCTCATAGTGATCAAGCTCGATCTTTGAATACATAGCCGCAAAATCCGTGAGTACCTGTGGCTCTGCATACAGAGCGGACAAAGCCGTATAATCTCCGGTAATGCCCTGTGCTATATGGCAATTATCAGGTATCTTCTGCACAATCTCAGTGGGGCGGGAGGTTATGTCCTTGTCTACAAAACGGTTCAGGTTGAAAACAAGTTCTGCAAGGTAGATTGACTTGCGGGACATTTATTCATCACCTCCGGAAATGTGTTCAAGTGCGTTCCTAATCTGCTCAGGAGTGGTGGGCTTCTGCAGGAAATCCTTGGCTCCTGCTTTTATCGCCTCTCTTAAGTGTACCTGGGTTCCGACGGAGGAGACCATAACTATGTACGCATCGGGATTAACTCCGCAGATCTCCCTTGCGGCAGTGATTCCGTCCTTTACGGGCATAACTATGTCCAGGAAAACAACATCGGGCTTTTCGGACATATAGGTATCAACAGCTTCCTGGCCGTCAAATACCTCCAGAATATTATTGCACCCAAGTCCTTTAAGACCGTCCCGCAGATTCTTTCTTGCGAGAAGTGAATCATCGCAGATCATTACTTTAAGCTCAGAAATATCCATGACCAGCCTCTCTTTTTTAACGATTGTTCTTGCATTCTATCATACCTGAGAAAAATAAGCAATTCAGTCAGCGCTTCCACATAATGCCGGGGAAGAAAGGGGAATCGTCAGGCCATCCCGGAATGGGCTTCAAAAATAAGCTCCTCAAGGGACTGGTACAGCCTTTCCGGTTCCACCGGCTTTGACAGGTGGGCATTCATACCTACCTGCAGTGATCTCTGGACATCCTCGTCAAATGCATTTGCGGTAAGTGCAATGATGGGAACTATCGCGGCATCCCTCCGGTCAAGTGCCCTTATGGCCTCCGTGGTTTCGAGACCGTCCATTTCGGGCATACAAACATCCATAAGAACCGCATCATAATAGAATTCATCGTGCTCCTTAAACATATTAAGAGCTATCCTTCCGTTTGCAGCGTGCTCGGTAAGAACCCCTTTTATTGACAGAACCTTCTTCATTATCTCGGCATTTATCTCCATATCCTCGGCGAGAAGTATCCTTTTATCTTTAAGCTCCGAACGCTGCTTTTCCTTAAACAGGCGCATATTATTCTTACGTGCTATTCTTTCAAATTCATCTATGACATTTGATGCTAACAGCGGTTTGGAGAGGAAACTGTCGACTCCGATATGCAGTGCCTCATCCATGATCTCATCCCAGTTAAATGAGGTCAGTATGATCACTGT
This sequence comes from uncultured Lachnospiraceae bacterium, assembly GCA_947167135.1. Lineage (GTDB taxonomy): Bacteria > Bacillota > Clostridia > Lachnospirales > Lachnospiraceae > NK4A144. The sequence continues at coordinate 27,389 of CAMVGV010000034.1, read as the reverse complement.
GGTTTCATTATCATATCTTTTTCTGATCTCCTTTGCCACAGCAAGTCCGTCCATTTCGGGCATCTTCCAGTCAAGGAGAACAAGATTGAAGTGCTCCTGCTTCGTGTGTGCCACCTCAAGCATACTTAAAGCCTCGGCACCGGAAAGGGCTATGCGGCATTTAATCCCGGCTTCATCCAGCAAAAGCTTGGCGTGCTCTGCAGCCACCTCCTCATCATCTACAACGAGGATCCTCAGATCATTAAAGTTTATATAGTTGCTGTCATAAGAGGAGTGTTCACAGTTCTTTAAGGTGATAACGACCGTAAACTCCGTACCGGCTCCCTTTTCCGATTCGACGGATATGGAACCGTTCATCAGTTCAACGATATTCTTTGCGATAGCCATTCCGAGACCGGTGCTGCCGTATTTATTGAAGCGGCTGCCGTCCTCCTGCGTAAAGGAATCATAGATCCTCGGAATAAACGATTTGTCCATCCCTATTCCGGTATCCTTTATTATGAACTTAAGCGTGCTCTGGTCGTCAAATACATTGGTCCTCTCTATATCAAAAGTGATCTCTCCGGGCGTCTCGGTGAATTTGATCGCATTACTGAGTATGTTGATAAGGACCTGCTTCAGCTTCATATCATCGCCGATATAGTAATCAGCAACACCGCCGGTAACCCGGCACTCGTACTTAAGCCCCTTTTCACTGCACTGGGACATGACCATTGTATTGATCTGTTCAAGCATGGAACGGAAGGAGAATTCTTCCTTTCTCAGAACGATACGCCCCGATTCTATCCGGCTCATATCGAGAATATCATTGATAAGCCCGAGCAAATGCCTAGCGCTGCCGCCGATCTTTTCCAGGTATTCCCTTGTCTCGCTGTCCAGGTTTTCATTCCGCAGAGCCAGACTGTCAAGCCCGATGATCGCATTCATCGGAGTCCTTATTTCGTGGCTCATGCTTGACAAAAATGCGGTTTTTGCCTTGTTTGCCTCCTCTGCCGTTTCAAGGGCTTCTGCCAATGCCCGGCTTTTTGCCATTTCGTCCCGCATTTCCGCATCGATATTGGTAAGTCCCAGACCTACGGCATGCACAATATGGTCATCTCTGTCCTCAGCTTGTCTTACCCCGGCCATACGGATCATCTCATAGTAGTCCCTTCCGTTTCTGTGCACCAGATAGCGGAAGGCGATTATCGGCTTTTCAGCAAGTCCCTTTCTCACATTCCCGGGATCGATAAAGGAGAGGAAGCTTTCGCGGTATGCCTCATCAACGGAATTTTCCGCATACCAGCTGAAGCGCTCCTGGTAGGGGAAGGGTATGCCGACACCGGTCTGCTCCTTATCATCAGGGTCTGCACGGTAGCAGACTCCCTCGTTACGGTCAAGATCTATATGATAGACGCTCCGGTAATCGGAGGCGAGAGCGGTTATCATCTTATCCTGCTGCTCCCTCCGTACCTGTTCGCTTATCAGGCGTTCCTTCAGGTCATTACGTTCATCAAGATTATGCTGCTCGGTGATATCGGCAATGAATACATAGTAAATTCCGCCGTAATTATCGGTTTCCGTATAATGTCCGTAATCATCTATCCATCGTACAGATCCGTCTTTTCTGATAATGCGGTACTCCACATGGTCATTGTTTTCGGTGCTTAAGCGTATCTGGTTGTTTACGGAATCGGAAACCGCCGAATAGTCGTCGGGATGGAGCATTCCCTTAAAGCTGTAGCCGGTCAGTTCCTTAAATTCATCCAGGTTTTTGCAGCCAAAAAGACTGATGGTCGCATCATTGGCGTAAATCAGCTCTTCAGCGCCTTCAGCCCTGTAGATAAAGAAACCGCCGGGCATATGCCGCCCGATTTCTTCTATTATGGTCATTGTGTTCTCATTAAGAACGAAGTTTTTTCCAAACATAAGGAGCGCTCCTTTAACCCATAATAAGGACATTATAACAGATGAAGGTACACGGAGAAAGGTTTTCAAGCGTTTATCCCGGTGGTTGCAGTATGCCCACAAGGTCAGGTTTGAAGAATTGTCCGGTTTTTGATACAATGTACCCCAATAGCAAAATAAAGAATCATTGAAAGGAAGCAGCAGATGGCAGATAATGATGTAAATTATTCTGAAATAACTCCCGAAATAAGGGTACTGGCGGATGAGGCAGCACGTTCAACGGTTATAGATTCGGAGCTATACAGGCACTATGATGTGAAAAGAGGTCTCCGCGACCTGAACGGAAAGGGAGTCCTTGCGGGGCTTACCCATATTTCCGACATCCAGGCAAAGAAGGTGGTGGACGGACATGAGATACCTACAGAAGGACATCTTTATTACAGGGGCTACGACATAGAAGATCTGGTAAGGGGCTTCACAAAAGAAAGGCGTTTTGGTTTTGAAGAGATAACCTATCTTCTTTTATTCGGACATCTGCCAAATGAGGAAGAGCTTTCAGGTTTTACCAATCTCCTGGGGTTCTACAGATCCCTGCCAACGAGCTTTGTCCGGGATATCATAATGAAGGCACCGAGCCACGATATGATGAACAGTCTGGCGCGGAGCGTTCTTACCCTTTACACCTATGATGATGCGGCAGATGACATCTCCATTCCCAATGTTCTCCGGCAGGTGATACAGCTTATCGCGCTTTTCCCCATGCTCTGCGTATACGGCTTTCACGCATATGCACATTACCAGAACGGGGAGAGCCTTATAATACACCAGCCGGATAAGGAGCTTTCAACTGCCGAGAATCTTCTCCGGATCCTCCGTGCCGATTCGGAATACACAGAGCTGGAAGCGAGAATACTTGATGTGGCGCTGGTTCTCCATATGGACCACGGCGGTGGTAATAACTCGACTTTCACGACACATGTTGTATCTTCAACGGGAACTGACACCTATTCCGTCATTGCTGCGTCACTGGGCTCTCTTAAGGGACCCCGTCATGGCGGAGCCAATATCAAGGTGATACGTATGATGGATGACCTGAAGAAAAATGTGCAGGATGTCACAGATGAGGACGAGGTAAGGGAGTATCTTAGGAAGCTCCTTCATAAGGAGGCCTTTGACAAAAGCGGACTTATCTATGGAATGGGGCATGCCGTTTATTCGATCTCCGATCCGAGGGAAAAGATTTTCCGTTCCTTTGTGGAAAGACTGGCAGATGAAAAGGGCTATTCCTCTGAATTCAATCTTTATGCCCTCATTGAAAGAATGGCACCGGAGGTCATAGCGGAGGAGAGGCAGATGTACAAGGGCGTCTGCTGTAACGTGGACTTTTACTCAGGCTTTGTATATAAGATGCTGGGTCTTCCGGAGGAGCTCTTCACCCCGATCTTTGCCTGTGCGCGTATTGCCGGCTGGGGTGCCCACAGGATAGAGGAGCTGAGTAATAACGGAAAGATAATAAGACCTGCCTACAAGCCCGTATCGCCTATAAGCAGGTATATTCCCATGGGTGAAAGGTGATTACCTCAGATATTTCCTTTCATTCTTCCTTGTCAATACCGCAAAGACTATGCAGGTAAGCAGAAGTATGCCGGTAATGGAGAGATTTACCCAGAGGGGTACTTCGGCATAATTGTCCATATAAAGGGATGCCGCCCCAAAACCCAGGAATAATCCGCCGCACAGCATATACACCGGGAACATGGCTTTTATAAAGCTTTTCGGATCCCTGGAGGAATAAATGTCGATATCCTTCCCCACAAGCTGTGAGGGGAGGATACCTGTGCTTCTCATCCTTATCCCGGAGTAAATGATGTATGCACCGGCAAGAGTCTCGATGATATCAAATATATTGTTAAATCCCGCGTCATTCATGGCAACAATCATAGCAAAAAATCATTATGATGTAAATGCTGACCCGTCGGGGCTGCAACAATTTTCTGTTAAACAGGGCAAAGATATAGTATAATCGCAATAGAGGGGAAAAGGCAGGAGGAATGAAATGGCAAAATCAAAGGTATATTTTACGGATTTCAGGACAGGAATAGGAACAAGCCTTACGGTTAAGCTGCAGAAGCTATGCAGAAAGGCCGGAATGGGAGACATAGATTTTGACGGACGTTTCGCGGCCATCAAAATGCATTTCGGAGAGCTTGGGAATCTCTCGTATCTGAGACCGAATTACGTGAAGGCGGTGGCGGATCTTATAAAGGAATACGGGGGTAAGCCGTTCATCACGGACTGCAACACCCTTTATCCCGGAAGCCGCAAAAATGCAGTAGATCATCTTTATAATGCCGAGGTCAACGGCTTTAACAGTATGACTACCGGCTGCTATACAATAATCGCCGACGGGCTTAAGGGCACGGATGAGGCCACCGTTCCGGTTCCGAACGGCGAATACTGCAAGGAGGCATATATCGGAAGGGCGCTCTACGATGCGGATATCATCATTTCCTTAAGTCACTTTAAGGGGCATGAGATGACGGGCTTCGGAGGCGCGATAAAGAATATAGGAATGGGCGGCGGAAGCCGTGCGGGAAAGATGCAGCAGCACTGTGACGGCAAGCCGAAGGTGAATCCCGATCTCTGCAGAAACTGTAAAAAGTGCGCATCCGAATGCGGTTCCGATGCCATCAGCTATGAAAGCGGAAAGGCGGTCATCGACCAGGAGCTCTGCAAGGGCTGCGGACGCTGCATAGGAGCCTGTGCCTTTGATGCCATAAGGGCAGTGGAGGACACGGCATTGGAATCTCTCTGCTCGATGATGGCAGAGTATACTGCGGCGATACTGAATAATAAGCCCTCTTTCCATATAAGTCTTATTATGGACGTGTCTCCGAACTGTGACTGCCATGGTGAGAATGACGCTCCGATCCTTCCGAATATCGGAATGCTGGCAAGCTTTGATCCCGTAGCCATAGACCAGGCGGCGGCAGACCTCTGCCAGAAGGCGACTCCCGTAAGGAACAGCCAGCTCGGGGATAATCTGGCACGTCCGGACTGGCATCATCACCATGATCATTTCCTTGACAGTAACCCCAATATCCGCTGGAAGGAGACTCTGGAGCATGGAGAGAAAATAGGTCTCGGCAGCAGGGATTATGAGCTTATCACGATGTAGTATCGTGTTTGAAAAGTATGACTTTTTGCGGACGAAATCGGAAACTGTCCGCAAAAACTCCGCGTTCCGCGGAGTACGCTCCCGTCTTCGGCGGGAGCTAGTCAATTACGATTCTTGTTTTTCCGATGAAAAACAAGAATCTATAAATATTATTCAGGGAGGAAATTATGGAAGAGAATAATAAGGACAGCGTTGGTGCTGCGGACAGCAGAAGGGGAGGATCTTCTTCATCGATAGCGGCGATATTTATCGCCCTTGCCGTTATCATAAGCAGCGGTATACTCTCTTACGGCTTTGTTTACTACAAGACAAGCGGGGACAATGACATAAAGGCCACGGGCTCCGCCAGTGTGGATTTCGAGTCGGACTTAATTGTCTGGAGAGGCAATTTCTCCCAGGAAGCCACCACCTCAAGGATCGCCTATGAAAAGATAAAGAACGATGCGGATATCGTAAAGGACTATCTCCGTAAGCAGGGGCTATCGGAAGGTGAAATAGTTTTCAGCTCTGTGGATGTCACCAGAACCACAGAGGACAGGTATAATGAGGAAGGTAATTTCATAGGATCGTATTACACGGGCTACAAGCTCACCCAGTCCATAACCGTTACCTCGGAAAAGATCGATGCGGTGGAGGAGATATCGAGAAACATCTCGACTCTTCTGGAGTCCGGGGTGGAATTCGAATCCTGGTCTCCGGAGTACTATAAGACCGATCTCGACGACGTAAAGATGGAGCTTATCGGACGTGCCACCGAAAATGCCAGGGAAAGGATAGACATAATGGCGGCAGGCACCGGAGCAGGGGTCGGGAGGCTGAAGAATTCGGAACTCGGGGTCATACAGATAACGCCCAGAAATTCCGGCACCTCATCCTATACCTATGACGGAGCCTTTGATACCAGCTCACGATATAAGACCGCTACCATCACTGTGAGGCTGGATTATGCGGTGAAATAAAAGATTCTTCGCTTCGCTCAGAATGACGTTGTTCTTCGATTCGCCCGGGATGATGTTGTTCTTCGCTTCGCTCAGAATGACGTTGTTCTTCGCTTCGCCCGGGTTGACGTTGTTCTTCGATTTGCCGTCTGTTTAGCATGGTAGAGTATTAAAGTTTTTATTGACATATAGAGACGCTTAACTTAAAATGAAGTGGTTTCGTGCATAATGTATGGCATGTAAGACAAGGGCGTCAGTGCAGAGTGCACTGGCGTCTTTTATTATCAAGGAGGAATTAGTTATGAAAAGAATTATTGCTGTTATGCTTACGGGCATTATGACATTAAGTCTTGCGGCCTGCTCCTCTGCAGGAAGTGCAGCTTCAGCAGGGGGTGGTGCTTCATCCGGAGGAGATGTGATCCGTATCGGAGTATTTGAGCCGTCTACAGGTGATTCTGCTTCGGGAGGAAAGAAGGAGATACTCGGTATGCAGTATGCGAACTCCGAGACACCCACCGTTGAAGCGGGCGGAAAGACATATAAGGTGGAGCTGGTTTATGCCGACAACGGTTCCTCTGCCGACAAGGCACCTTCAGCTGCATCCGAGCTTGTCGGAAAGGATGTTTCCCTTGTTCTCGGTTCCTACGGTTCAGGTGTTTCAATGGCAGGCGGTCCCAAATTTGAAGAGGCAGGGCTCGCAGCTATCGGTGTTACCTGTACAAACCCCAATGTTACCGCTGGAAATGACTACTATTTCAGGATCTGCTTCCTTGATAACTTCCAGGCTGACGTTCTTGCAAACTTCGCCATTGAGAAGTTCTCCGCAAAGAAGGCATACTGCCTCGGAGAGAACGGAAACGAGTATGATCAGGGTCTTGTTGCTTTCTTTACCCAGGTATTTGAAGCTGCGGGCGGAGAGGTCATTTCCGATTCCTTCCCTACAAACAATTCAGACTTTACCTCATATCTTAATAAGGCAAAGAGCGAGGGTGCTGACGTAATATTCACTCCCGTATCCATCGCATATGCGAAGCAGATAATGGAGCAGGCCGCATCCCTTGACATAGGGATCCCCTTCCTTGGCTCCGATACACTTGACGACAATATGGTTCTGGAAGCCACAAAGGATACCAATCTTCAGCTCTTCGTATCAACCTTCTATCAGGAGGGTGGTTCCGAGACCTTCGATAAGGGCATAAAGGACTATATAAATAACAATTCGGACGCTCTTACCGCAAACGGCGGAAACGATACGATCTCTGCTGTTACAGCCATGGGCTATGACGCATACTATGTTGCACTTGAGGCCATTAAGGCTGCGGGAAGCGGCGACAAGGCTCAAATAAAGGGAGCTATCCCTTCCGTAAAGTGGGACGGCGTTTCGGGTTCCATCGCCTTTGACGAGGTTGGCGATGCCGTACGTGACACGGCTTATATAAAGACCGCTGACACTTCAACAGGTACCTGGGCATTTGAAAAAGTACAGACTGGCTCGGGTAAATAATCTCAGGGAATATTTATTATGGAATATGCAATATCTGTGCTGCTTTCCGGCATTTCTGTCGGAGGGCAGTACGCCCTTATAGCAATAGGATATACACTTGTATACGGAATCTTACGTCTCATCAACTTTGCACATGGAGATGTGTTCATGGTGGCAGGTCTTATGGGGATCTATTTCACGGCGGTGCTGCCCATATCCCTTTCGCTGCCTCTGGTCATCATTCTCACGGTGCTTCTGGGCTTTACCATAGAGCGTGTGGCATACAAGCCTCTCCGTGACGCCCCCAGAATGTCTGTAATGATCTCCGCCATCGGTGTGAGCTACCTCTTACAGAATACGGCGACCTATGTAACCGGCGGACAGCCCATGACCTATCCCACTATCCCCTTCCTTTCGGGTACGGTGAATGTGGCGGGAACACAGACAAAGTGGGTGGTTATACTTACCCCCATACTCGTCCTTACCCTTGTGGTACTTCTTTCACTTCTCATCAACCGTACAAAAGTGGGAATGGCAATGCGTGCGGTTTCAAAGGACTTTGAAACGAGCCGCCTGATGGGAATAAGGATAAATAGCGTGATCTCGGTTACCTTTATCATAGGCTCGGCTCTCGCAGCCGTGGGATCGGTACTCTTTTTCACGAATTACCCGGCGATCACACCAATGGCCGGGGCAATGCCGGGACTGAAAGCCTTTGTTGCTGCGGTATTCGGCGGGATCGGCTCCATACCCGGAGCCGTTATCGGGGCCTTTATAATAGGTATCTGCGAGACCATAATAAAGGGGCTTCCCTCATCCTGGGATGTTTCGGTCTTTTCCGATGCCTTTACCTTTGCCCTTCTTATCCTGATACTGGTATTTAAGCCCCAGGGGCTTTTCGGCGAAGCGGCGACGGATAAGGTCTGATCACAGGAGTGTATTATGAGTGAAAAAAAGAGTAATCTGCCGGCACTTATCGGCATAGTCATATTGTTTTTGTTTATCATACTTCTTGAGAATATAAGGAGCTTTATACCGGGACTTCCGATGATCTTTGATCCGATGAGCCCCTTATTTACTGTATTGAAGAAGGCTGCGGTGTACTCCCTTGTGGCTGTTTCTATGAATCTCCTAAACGGCTTTACCGGTCTTTTCTCTCTGGGGCAGGCAGGCTTTATGCTTCTCGGAGCTTATACCTATGCGATCCTTACGGTGCCATCGGCTATGAAGGATCAGGTTTACTATCTTTTCGGAGGCTGTGCCTTCCAGTTTTCCCTTGTGGACTTTTTTCAGGGAATCTTCGGTTCGGCAGGTGCCGGATATGCGGTCGGACTTATACTTTCCTGCCTTATAGCCATAATCCTTGCGGGAGTGGTTGCAGGATTTTTTGCATTTCTCATAGGCTTTCCGGTGCTGCGCTTAAAGAGTGATTATCTCGCTATCGCGACCCTCGGCTTCGCGGAGATACTCCGTGCGATCTTCCAGTGGCAGACTCTTGGACCCGTGACAAACGGAGCCAATATGATAAAGGGCTTTCCGACCTTCACGAGCTTTAATATCACGGGAGCCGGCGGCCAGGTGGTATTAAGGCTTTCGACCTTTGTGCCTTTCCTTATCACGACGGTCTGTATTGCAATTATCGTGCTTCTCATCAATTCCTCCTATGGAAGAGCCTTTAAGTCCATAAGGGATGACGAGATAGCTGCAGAGGCCATGGGGATAAGGCTTTTCTCACATAAGATGCTTTCCTTTGTGATATCAAGCTTCTTTGCGGGTGTAGGCGGGGCTATGTTTGCGATGTATGTTGCAAATGCCCAGGCAAAGGCATTTACCTCTACTATGACATACGAGATACTGCTTATTGTTGTTATAGGAGGGATCGGCTCGGTATCCGGATCGGTTCTCGCTACATTCCTGTACGTGGCTTGTTCAGAGTGGTGGCTCAGATTCCTAGACAGCGAGCAGTATATCGGATCCTTCAAGGTTCCGCTTTTAAGGAACGGCTTCAGGATGGTGGTATTCTCCGTTGTCATCATGATAATAGTACTTTTCTTCTCACAGGGAATCATGGGGAACAGGGAGATAGATCTAAATGCCATTTTCACGGGAAAGAAAAGAAGATCAGGGTCACAGGGGAAATAACAGAGCTTAAAGCTAACAGAACAGGAATTGATTTATGGATAACAAAGCGAAAAAGAACGCTTTACATATTGAAAACGTTACAATGCAGTTCGGTGGAGTGGTCAGTGTAAATAACCTTTCCATCGATGTTCCGGAGCACGACATCATCGCACTTATCGGTCCGAACGGTGCGGGAAAGACCACGGCCTTCAACTGTATCACAGGTGTTTATAAGCCCACCAACGGACTTATTGAGTTTATGGGTACTCCAATGGTCAGGAGCTATCCCTCCGGCAAGGACAGGAAGAACTATAAGGGCGAAAACGCAGATAAGTACAGGGGAAAAAGTGTTCTGAATCCTACGCCGGACGAGATAACGAAGCTTGGGATAGCCCGTACCTTCCAGAATATAAGGCTCTGGAACAGTATGACGGTTTTTGAAAACGTTCTTACGGCCAAGCATATGAGAGCAAAGCAGAACGTGTTTTCCGCGATATTCAGGGGGAACCGCTCAGAGGAAAAGCGCATGAGGGAGGAGACCATGGAGCTCTTAAAAGAGCAGGGGCTCGATGCCTACAAGGACGAGAATGCCACCAGTCTTCCCTACGGACTGCAGCGGCGGCTCGAGATAGCAAGAGCTCTTGCCACGGATCCGAAGCTCTTACTCTTAGACGAGCCTGCTGCGGGAATGAACCCGCAGGAAACACTGGAGCTTGCTGATTTCGTGCAGGAGATCAGGGAGAAATATGATCTTACGGTATTTCTTATCGAGCATCATATGGATCTTGTTATGAATATATCGGATTATATCTATGTGATCGACTTCGGAAGCGAGATAGCAAGGGGAAAGCCGGATGAGGTACAGTCAAACCAGAAGGTCATTGAGGCGTACCTTGGAGTCGGTGAAGAAGAAGGATAAAATAAGATCCTTCGCTCCGCTCAGGATGACATTGTGAAAGTGCTCAGGATGACATTGTGAAATCGCTCAGGATGATATTGTGAAATAGCTCAGGATGACATTATGAAATCGCTCAGGATGACAGGATGTAATGGAGAGCGGGACAGGAAAAGGAATTGGTTTGAAAGGTTGAAAATATGCAGGAATGCGTGCTGAAAATAGAGGATTTAAAGGTTAGCTACGGCGGTATCCAGGCGGTCCGGGGCATCAGCTTCGAGGTAAATCAGGGTGAGATAGTTACACTTATCGGTGCAAACGGTGCAGGAAAGAGCTCAACTCTCCGTACCATTTCGGGACTTGTCAAGGCTGTGGGCGGCCGCGTTACCTTTATGGGTGAGGACATAACGGGGAAGGATTCCACGGAGATCGTGTCAAAGGGACTCATGATGGTGCCTGAGGGACGCCGTATATTCCCGAATCTTACGGTGCTTGAAAACCTGAAGGTGGGAGCCTACCTTAGGAACGACGATCTGTCGGAGGATCTGGAAATGGTCTTTCATTATTTTCCGAGGCTTAAGGAGCGTTCCTGGCAGGCGGGAGGAACCTTATCCGGCGGAGAGCAGCAGATGCTGGCTGTCGGACGGGCTCTTATGGGAAAGCCGAAGCTCCTTATGATGGATGAGCTCTCGCTGGGGCTTGCACCCATAGTTGTCCAGGGAATATTTGATATAATAAACGAGATACATTCATCCGGTGCCACCGTGCTCCTTATAGAGCAGAACGCAAATATGGCACTACATGTTGCGGACAGGGCCTATGTCATAGAGAACGGAAAAATCACCCTTTCCGGAACAGGTAAGGAGCTTCTGGAGGATGAGAAGGTGAAGTCCGCATATCTCGGAAGCGGAGGGGATGCATGAAAAAGCTTACCGAAATGAACAACAGAGAGCTCTTTTCGGTCCTGACAGGATCCGACATCATCGGACAGGCCTATCTTTAGAAGATCGTTAGAGCATATTTAAAGCATGCAAAGGCGGTCAACAGAAAGGATGAGGCTGATCTTATGACCATGGTACGTGAATATATGGACGGCGTATACGGAGAGCCGGAATCAATGGAGGACAGGTAATATGGGAATGACAATGACACAGAAGATCCTGGCAGCCCATGCGGGACTTGATAGTGTGAAGGCAGGGCAGCTTATTGAGGCAGAGCTTGATCTCGTTCTCGGTAATGATATCACGACTCCCGTTGCCATAGATGTTATGAAGGGGATAAAGAAGGATACGGTATTTGACAGGGAGAAGATAGCTCTTGTAATGGATCATTTTATCCCGAATAAGGATATAAAGTCCGCAGAAAACTGCAAGTGCTGCCGCGAGTTTGCATTAAAGCATGAGATCACCAATTACTTTGATGTGGGAAAGATGGGTATAGAGCACGCTCTTTTACCGGAAAGCGGACTCACCGTTGCCGGAGACTGCATAATCGGAGCTGATTCGCATACCTGTACCTACGGAGCCCTGGGAGCTTTTTCCACGGGAGTGGGTTCCACGGACATGGCTGCGGGAATGGCTACCGGAAAGGCCTGGTTCAAGGTTCCTTCCGCCATAAGGTTTAATCTCACCGGCAAACCCTCAAAGTGGGTTTCCGGAAAGGATGTAATACTCCATATCATCGGAATGATAGGGGTTGACGGGGCATTGTACCGCTCCATGGAATTTACGGGCGACGGTATAAAGAATCTCTCGATCGACGACCGCTTCACCATTGCCAATATGGCCATTGAAGCAGGAGGAAAGAACGGGATATTCCCGGTTGACGATATAGCCATAGAGTATATGAAGTCTCATGGGAACAGACCCTACAAGATTTATGAAGCCGACAGTGATGCGGTTTATGACGAGGAATATACCATAGATCTTTCAGAATTAAAGCCGGTGGTGGCCTTCCCCCATCTTCCGGAAAACACAAAAACGGTTGATGACATCAAGGAAAGGATCACGGTGGACCAGGCGGTCATCGGATCCTGTACCAACGGGCGTATAAGTGATCTGAGGATAGCAGCGGAGGTCATAAGAGGGAAAAGGATCGCGGACAATGTGCGTTGTATCGTTATCCCGGCCACTCAGAAGATATACCTAAGGGCTCTTGAGGAAGGACTTATCAAGGACTTTATAGAAGCAGGAGCAATAGTTTCCACGCCAACCTGCGGACCCTGCCTCGGCGGCTATATGGGGATCCTCGCAAAGGGTGAAAGATGTATCTCCACTACAAACAGGAATTTTGTGGGAAGAATGGGAGATACGGAGTCAGAGGTCTATCTTGCAAGCCCTGCAGTTGCGGCTGCATCAGCGGTTGCAGGATTTATAACAGCACCGGAGGTATGAAATGAAAGCAAAGGGAAGAGTTTTTAAATACGGCGACAACGTTGATACGGATGTGATAATACCCGCGAGATATTTAAATATACAGGACAAAAAGGAGCTTTCATCCCATGCCATGGAGGATATTGATAAGGATTTTGTCCGTAATGTTGAAAAAGGGGATATAATGGTTGCCCGCAGGAATTTCGGCTGTGGTTCATCCCGTGAGCATGCACCGATGGTAATAAAGGAATCGGGAATAAGCTGTGTCATTGCAGATACCTTTGCACGGATATTCTTCAGAAATGCAATCAATATCGGGCTTCCCATTCTCGAATGCCCCGACGCCGCTGAGTTTATAAGTGCCGGGGACGAGGTGGAGGTGGACTTCGATACCGGAGTCATCACAGACATCACCACAGGCAGGAGCTTCAATGCGGAACCCTTCCCCGAATTTATGCAGAAGATAATTAATTCAAACGGTCTGGTGGGTTATATCAATTCCTGACCCTTAAAGTCTACTGTGTTATTCCTCTCCGTTTCATCCCCGTTTCGCGGTAAAAGCGGTTTTTTGCGTTATGCATTTCTATTTCAGCGTGTTTTATGTTGGCGCTTTAATCATTTTATGCGTTTTTTCCGGCTGTGCAAGCGTTATTTTTCAAAAGCGGAAAAATCTACGCAAGACGGCCAAAGAGCAGTTAAAGGGCCGGCAGAGCTTGCTGTGGCACTGTTTTTGCATTATGTAATAGAGGAATTAAGCAACTCCTAAAGCGAAAAAAGGAGAGGTAAATGTTTAAACTGGATCAATTCCTTCCCGAAGAAGAAGGCGTAACACTGACACTTAATGACGAGCTGTTCCATAATGCCCTGTCATATGAGCCTGCGAGCATGGAGCGTTTTCATGTAAAAAATGATAAGGGAGAGGATTTCGACATCGTCTACTGGGACAACAGTGACGACCTTGAGCCGTTTGCGACATATCCGAAATACGTCAAGCCGCCATATATGGCAAAGTACGACGTGTACGACGAGACGGATCAGGAGTCCTTATACATAAAGTTTTTTGAAGGCAAAAAGGACATGGCCTTTGAGGAGCTGAATGAGTACACCATCGTTCTTACGAAGGTCGTGCTTTCCTTTACCGACCTTCAGGTATGGTGCAAGGATGAAAGGATTCTCTGGTTTGTTCCTGAGCATCCGCGGCTTCATATATCGGAGCTTGCGCCCGAGCAGCGGTTTACGGGGACGACCTTTTATATTCAGGAGGCGTTTCGCTGCGGCCTGGAGGATAATAATTTTGACCGCCTTTCGAGCACCTACGCTTTCCACAACGTCTTTGTCCTGCAATGGGCGCTGGGCGGCCGGAAGCTGTCGGACTATAAGTTCATGACGGTGCCGATCGACGCGACCGGCGGCATCGGCGCGCTTCTGACAGGCTACAAGCGCAATCAGAGTATCTTCGCGGAGTTCGGGAAAAAATTTGCCGCGCCGGATAAGGACCGTTTCGGAAAATACCCGAGGGACTTCGTGGAAAAATACTTTGCCGTGGACATCTGGGATCCTGAGGCGAATGAGAGCAACACCTTAATGATCCCCAACCTGGTGCTTTTCGTAAAGACAAAGATCTACCAGGACAGGGAGGATTCAGTCGATGCCTCCATCATTTCGGACGCATTCAAAAAAGAAATGGACGAATACTATGAGGCGGTATTCGGCGGCAAAAAGACCCTTGGCATCTTAATCCGTGGGACGGACTATATCGCGACCGGTCTTTCCGGGGTTCGGAAAATGGCGACGCCCGAACAGATGATCCCGAAGATCCATCAGTGGATCGATGCTTACGGCTTCGAGAAGATCTTCCTTGCAACGGAGGATAAGAACATCCTGAGGAAAATGCATGCCGAATTCGGAAGCATGCTTTCTGCCCTTTCCCAGGAGCGGATCGGCGTGTCTGATCTTAAGAGCGGACAGATCCTGTCCGACTACGAGAAGGAGCACGGCGGGGATGATTACCTTGGGAAGCTCACGGATACCACTGTCAATTATTTCTATGCGCTGTACCTCCTTTCCCGCTGCGACAGCTTCATGTGCTCGGGACAGTGCAACGGCTGGGATACGGTACGGGCTTTGAATCAGGGTCGTTTCCATGAATGCTATAAGTTCGCTGTCGGAGTCAACGGCGATCCTCTGACGGAGGACTGGAAGGAATTGGGTCCGGTCACCGCCGGCATGTTCTCGCGCGGCACGTATCCGTCGGAGAAGGCGTTCTTTATGACCTTCCGCTTCGATCTGGCTGAGCCGGTGGATCCGGAGGTGTTAAGACGCGCATGGGAGCAAACGCTGATCGCCTACCCCTATATGGGAAGAGCCATCCTTACGAGACAGCAGCGGCTTATTTTCACCGAGAATCCGCTTCCCTTCGTGATCGAAGAGACCGGCGAGACAATAGCGCCCTTTGACCGGGCGGGGAATTTCCATATGGTGACTTTCGGGTACCTGGGACATACCTTATGGATCTATGTGGATCATGTGGCGACGGACGGCGCAGGGTGCCGCGCGTTGTTTGAGACCCTTTTCTATCATTACTACTGCCTGCTGGACAATGAGGAATATCCGGTGCCGGAGGGTGTATTTACAGCCGGGGACGGCGCTGTTTCGGGGCATGATACTGACGGATACCTTTCGGTGGACGCCGTCGATCCATCGAAGCTGGGCGATTTTGCGGGAGAGGCAGCGTTTACTGTCCCCGAGTGCCCCGGGGGAGGCTTCTTAAGCGATACGTCCGTATGCAGGGCGTACTGCCTGTCCGTGCCGGGAGAGGAATTGCTTTCACGGGCAAAGGAGATCGGAGCGAGCCCGTTTTCGCTGATCTCCGTTGCCATGGCGAAAGCATTACAGCGGGTACATCCGGAAAATACCCTGCCGCTAAAAATGATGATTCCCGTGAGCGGCAGAAAGACCGTCGGTACCGAAAACTCTATCCTGCCCCAGGGTATTATGGCGCAGTATGGCTTTGCGCCGGAGGATCTTGCAAAAAAGGATGACAAAGAACTGAACGCGGCGCTTCGGGCATATATGAAGGGCTTCCTTCAGGACGACAGTGTAAGGATGCTGATGGGGGTATTCCGCGGCATCAACGAGGGCTATGCAAAGGCTTACTCCGCGAATGTATTGGATTCCATCACCATGCCGCAGCGAGAGAAGGCGGGCGCCGGCGTGATGTCGAGCTATATCGGCAAACTCCGTACAGGCGTATACGGAAGCCGCATCCGCATGACGGTCTTCCGCGCAATGCGGGAAAACGGGATCATGCTGCAGTCCTGCGAGGTGGGCGGTACCTTTTATCTGAACTGGTCCCAGGGACTTACGGACGCGAAGTATGTCCGCGCGATGCGGGATGTGCTGGCCGGGATGGGCATAAAGGGGCTTTGCATCGAGCGGATGGAGTAAGGAAGGAACTTAAATAACAAAGGAGGGTCAAATGCTTAATATCACAGAAAAAAGCCCGGAAGATCTTATTACCTTACGTCATGGGACAGGTGTCTTTCATGAGGCGCTTTCCCACGTCAGGGAGGGGGAAACGCGCTTTCATGTTACGGATGAAACCGGCCGGGTGCCGGATTATGATCTTGTGTACACCGCGAATATGCTTCTTTTTCCCGAGCAAGTGCGCAGAGTGATCTTAAAGATGACCAACGGCGGCCCCATATTTGGGAGCTACCTTTCCTATGACGAGGAGAATGTGGATACGCTTTGTCTGGACTTCATTCGCCAGTATAAGAAGATTGAGCTTGAAAACGCGGATGAATACAGCATCGTCTTTGCCCGCATGGCGCTTTTGCATACGGATCTTCCATTGTTTTTTACGGATGAGCGCTTTCTGTGGTTTTTTGAGGACAGTGACCGGCTGCACCTTGTTGATATGCTTCCAGAGGAGCAAGATCCGTCCGCGCTTCGCGTGTCGCCGAGCGTCTTTGACATTGGCTATACCAAGCGCGACTTTTCGGTGCTCGGCTCAGTTGCCGCCTTCCAGAATGTCTTTTTCTGGCAGCATTTTATCGGCGATAAGAAGGGACCGTTTTCCTATGTCGAGATCGCGCTGTCGCAGATTACGGGCATCGGCGGGGTATTATCCAATATGTCGATACAGTCAAGGGTGGCTCAGCGAATGGGCTACCGCGCGTATCTGAAGCCGGACTGCACCCGGTATCCGGAGGCACTGCTATGCCGGTATTTCCACATCGATCCGAAGCCCGAGGACGCGACGGAGGAGAATACCATCTTTGTGGATGACCTTGCCATTATCACCATAACATGGTTTTCCTGCCAATTTCCCGCCAACTTCGACGAAAGTATATTAGACGAGGGTTTTGCGGCGGAGATGAGAGAATACGCTGAGGCGATCCTCGGCGGCAAAAAGACCCTCGGTGTCCTTGCGAGAGGAACCGATTATGTGACGACCAACCTCGGGGACGACCGCGTCCACGCGAAGCCGGCGCATATGATCCCTGTAATAAGGGAATGGATGAAGGAAGGCGGTTATGAGAAGATCTTCCTTGCGACGGAGGATAAGGACATCTATGACGCGATGCTTGCGGAATTCCCCGGACAGGTGGTCGTGATCGCGCAGGAGCGGCATTCCGTTTCGGAAATGAGGGAGAAGAATTCCACACTGATCTATGAATTCGAACGGGAGTTAAACGACGGGAAGGCGTATGAGGACGCCTTAGAGGATACGACCGTCAATTATTTTTACGCGCTTTATATCTTAGCACAGTGCGATGCCTTTATTTGCTCCGGCCAGTGCAACGGCTGGGATGTTGTCCGCTCCTTTAACAAGGGAAGATTTGAAAAAGAATACAAATTTGCGGTAGGTCTTGATAAGTCCGGCGGCGGCCGGGCAGTGGGAGGCCCCATTCTCTCCGGGAAAACTTTTATGTATTCGGAATCCTCCTATCGGACGACCGGCATCCGGTACATCTTAAAGGACGCGGTGGATAAAGAGCTTCTGCAGAGCGCCGTCGATCAGGCACTCCCGGCGCATCCATGGATCACCTACGGGATCTATGAGCAGGACGGCTCCTTCTATTACCATAACGAGCTGACAAACAGCCTTCCGGTATACGAATATGACTGGGAGGAGCTGCCGGAGATGGGAGGGAAGGATATGGACGGACATCTTGCCGCTGTATTCTTTAAGGATCGTACGATCACCTTTGCGGCCTTCCATGGGCTAACCGACGGCAAAGGGCTCATTTCCTTTGCTGACGAGGTATTAAGCGCCTATGCTGCGAACAAACGCGGAGAAAGCTATGTAGCCAGGGTCATCGGGCATCCTGATATCAATGCCGAGCCCTTCGAGGCCGCCGCTCAGATGTATGAGAAGCTCGAGCTGCCGCCGATCCCGAAGGACGGCAAGGGTTTCATGGACAAGGAGCCCTTCCTGATCCCGAGCGGCTTTGAAGATGAAAAAAGTAACCCGGCGCACATCATGCTTAGGGCGGACGCGACGGATTATATGAGCTTTGCGAAGAAGCTTGGCGTACGTCCCGTTGCGGTGCTTGTCAGCCTCTATGCGAAGGCGGTTCTTCGGGTGATGGGGGATACGGACAGGAAAATGAAGATCGCGGTTCCTGTAGACTTCCGGGATGCCCTGGAAATACCGCATACCTTCCGCAACTGCGCGATGCCGCCGGTCATGATCGAGCTTTCGCCCGAGCTTGCGAACGGTCCAATCGAACAGATCGCTGCGGCGATACAGGGCGTGATGGATCAAAGAACATCAAAGCCGGCAGAGGTCATGGCGGTAAAGGCATTTGCCGATATGATGGGACAGATGCCCTTGCTCCCCTTCAAGGAGGCTTTCGCTATGTTCGCGAATTTAAGCGGAGGTCCGATTTTTTCCTTCAATGCTTCTTATGCGTACCGTTTGCCGCAGACGGATTACCTTTCGCTTTTGGACGGGGTCTATATCATGTATCCGTCGACGGCGGCGCAGAACGTGCTTGAGATGGCTGCGCTTCCCGACGCGTTCTGCATCTGCATGAATCAGAGCGGCGAGACGACTGCTTACGCGGATGCTTTCTGCGAGGTATGTAAGGAAAACGGCATTTCCTGCAGGACGGAAGGAACGCTGCTTGGCAATACGGGATATATTGCGCTGCGCGAATACGAAAACTGGAATTAGCGGACAGTGAAACCGTCAAGACTCAGGCAGAGCCTTTTTACTGTTCCTTTCATACGATCAGCGGGAGGGGCTGATCGACCGGTTAAAAAGAATCCGTATCCGGCTCCCCGATATCGCCGGGGAGGATGAGCAGATTCCTGCCGGCGGGGATTGTACGAAAACAAACGTGAAAGGAAGACCGGACGCTAAACCGGAGAACACAATATTTTGTAATTAAAGACCATATGTGGTAGAATATCGTGTATGGTCTTTTTGATTGGGGTCGTACAGGCAGGGAAAAACCAATCATCAGGGAAAGCAGTTTTTGTATTCGGGAGGATATTAATTTGAGCATCATAGAAGCGGTACTGATGGGAATATTGCAGGGGCTGACGGAATTTCTTCCGGTGTCGTCATCAGGACATCTTGCAATATTCCAGAACCTTTTTCATATAGGGAACAATGTCGATGATCTCTTTCTTTTTGACATACTTCTGCATATAGGGACATTGATCGCCATCTTTGTCGTATTTTATAAGGATATCTTCAAGCTTATAAAAGAGGGCATCGGGATAATCATTGATTTCTTTAAGAGTCTCTTCGGTCTTTTAAGAGGCAGGAAATGGAGGAAGGTTATCCGGACGGGCTACAGGAAATTTGTGATGCTGGTCATTGTTTCAACCATTCCCACGGGCATCATAGGCGTGCTGTTAAAGGATCTCGTGGAGGAATGCTCGAAAACCCTGATAATGCCGGGAATCTTTCTTATCATCACCGCCTGCATCCTGTTTATTGCAGACAGGGCAGCGGAGGGCAGCAAGACCCCGAAGGATGCACTTTACAGAGACGCGGTCATTATCGGCACATCCCAGGGAATAGCCACCCTGCCCGGAATATCCAGATCCGGAACAACCATTACAATGGCACTTCTCTGCGGCTTCGAAAAACGCTTTGCGGTCAAGTATTCCTTTATCATGTCAATACCTGCGGTTATGGGAGCTGCGGTGCTTGAAATAAAGGATGTTGTTGAAGAAGGGGCGCAATTCGAGCTGTCCTATATAATAGGTATGATTGTCGCTGCCGTGGTGGGCTATGCCGCAATAAAGATCATGCTGAATGTGGTAAAGAATAAGCGCTACATTTTCTTTTCGGTATATTGCTTCATAGCCGGTGCTGTGGCGGTTGTCGGTTCTTTTTTCGTTAAATAATGGCAGGAAGCAGGGTCGGAAAATCAAATACTGGCGGGTCGAAGGAAAAGAAGACTGCGCGGAGGAAGAGCGGTTCAAAGGCCGTTTCCACCCGGAGAAAAGGAACAAAAAGACCCGTAGAGGAAAATGAGATCCCTGATGCTCTTTTTACTGAAATAGGGATTTTATTTTTGCTGGCATTCTGCATCATACTGATCCTCGGAAACTTCGGTCTTACCCTGAGATTCGGGGATGTTTTCAACTCACTGTTTTTCGGCCTTTTCGGAGGGATGGAGTATCTCTTTCCCTTCTGTCTCTTCGCCTTTGTCTGCTTTTATCTCGTAAATAAGGATAACCTCCGGGCAGTGATAAAGCTTATCAGTGCCTGTATTCTTTTCTTTGATGCAGGGATGTTCCTGCAGCTCTTCGTTAGCGATGACTATAATCTCGGGGGCTACAGCGGCACATATGATTACTCCATGTCAAACCGCTCCGGGGGAGGCGTGCTTTCCGGAGGACTTTTTGAGATACTGCAGAAGAATATCGGACGTCCGGCAACCGTAATAATAATGGTTATCATTCTTCTTATCTGTATCCTTGCCATCACCGGGAATTCCCTTATCAGGCTTTTATCCTACTCCGGAAGCGAGATCGCTGACAGGGCAAAGGAAAGCCGCAGTGAAAGGGAAAAGGACAGGGAAGCTATCCGTGAGGAAAGGGAGAAAATAAGAGCCGAGGAAAGGGAGGAGCGTTCCAGGAAGAGAGCAGAGGAGAGAGAGGAAAAAAGAAGGAGATACAGGGAGAATTCAAAGAAAAAGAAGGACAGAAGCTTTGTTTTTCTGACTGTCGGAGACGATAAAAAACCGGGATCGGAGGAAAACTCCTATCTGCAGAATGATGTTTATTCCTATGAGCATGAGAGAGAGGCTGCGGAGCCTGAGGAGAAAAAGGTGACGGAGTCCCAGGGCTACTCGCCTTTTGCAATGGATCCCGCACATATGATAAAGCCCAAGGATTTCGATAAGAGATCCGAGCCGGAGCCTATACCGGAAATAAGATTACGGGAAAAGGCGCAGGTGTCAGAATCCGGGTCTGAGCCAGGGACTGAATCCGGGTCTGAGCCAGGGACTGAATACGGGTCTGAGCCAGAGACTGAATACGGGTCTGAGCCCGGGCTTGACTTCAGGAAGGAAGAGAGATTCTACGAGGAGCTTATGCATTCACATGAGGCTGAGAGCAGCGATATGCATGAGATAACCTTTGATGACGATATGGCCGGTGGTGAAGCCTTTTCCGGGATTTCCCATACCGGGGAATTTACGGTTTTCAAAGAAATGACGGAGGAGAGGCTTCCGGATATTGAAGAATCAACCGATGCCGGGGAGTTTATTGATAATGAGGAGTTTACGGGCTTCGGGGAAATGACGGAAGAGAAGCTTCCGGATATTGAAGAATCAACCGATGCCGGGGAGTTTATTGATAATGGGGAGCTTTCGGGCTTCGGGGAAATGACGGAAGAGAAGCTGCCGGATATTGAAGAATCAACCGATGCCGGGGAGTTTATTGATAATGAGGAGCTTTCGGGCTTCGGGGAAATGACGGAAGAGAAGCTGCCGGATATTGAGGAACTAACCGATACTGAGGAACTTTCCGATATTGAAGAAATGAAGGCAGAGGAAGATCCGTTCCCTGCCAAAAAAGAGCCGGAGAAACCATACGAGCTTCCGCCTGTCGACCTTCTGAAAAGAGGAGCAGCGGGTACGAAGGAGTCTGAGGGCAGCTTACGTGAAACTGCGGCAAAGCTGCAGGGAATACTTGCGAGCTTCGGCGTGAAGGTAAGGATGCTAAACTTTATACAGGGACCGACCGTGACCCGCTTCGAGATGCAGCCGGAACAGGGAGTAAAGGTAAACACCATCCTGAACCTTGCAAATGACATACAGATGAACCTTGCGGCCAGGGATATAAGGATAGAGGCTCCTATCCCCGGGAAGGCCGCGGTGGGGATAGAGATACCAAATAAGAAGAATTCCCCCGTAATGCTGAGGGAGCTTATTGAAAGTGAGGCCTTCAGGAATGCAAAGTCAAAGATCACCATTGCCGTCGGAAAGGATATCGGCGGGGAGGCCGTGGTCTATGATATTGATAAGATGCCGCATCTTTTGATCGCCGGCGCTACGGGATCGGGGAAATCGGTCTGCATAAACACCCTGATAATGAGCCTTCTTTACAGGGCAAAGCCGGATGAGGTGAAGCTCATTATGATAGATCCGAAGGTGGTGGAGCTTTCCATATATAACGGTATCCCGCATCTCCTTACCCCTGTGGTCACGGATCCCGTGAAGGCCGCGGGAGCCCTGAACTGGGGTGTGCAGGAAATGATGAAGAGATACCAGCTCTTTGCCCGTGCCCATGTCCGGAATATGGAGGGCTACAATGAAAAGGTGCCTGAGCTTAATAAAGCCGGTGAAACACTTATTGACGGCAGCCCCTATGAGATCCTGCCCCAGATTGTTATAATAGTCGATGAGCTTGCGGATCTTATGATGGTCCAGAAAAAGGATGTGGAGGCGTCAATATGCCGTCTGGCCCAGCTTGCAAGAGCTGCGGGGATACACCTTATAATCGCAACACAGAGACCGTCAGTTGATGTTATCACCGGTCTAATAAAGGCAAATATGCCGAGCCGTGTGGCCTTTGCGGTATCTTCAAACGTGGATTCCAGAACCATACTTGACTCGGCCGGTGCGGAAAAGCTTCTCGGAAACGGGGATATGCTGTTTTACCCACAGAAATATCCGAAGCCGGAAAGACTGCAGGGAGCCTTTGTTTCTGACGAAGAGGTTCAGGCTGTCACCGACTTTATAAGGGCAGAGACCGCCCCGAAGGCTGAGGACAAGGATATTTCCGCGGAAATAGAGGCCGCGGCGGCAAATTCCGGATCCGACAGGGACGGTGGAGATGAGGCCGTGAATCCTCAGGACATTGATGACGGACGGGATTCCTATTTCGCGGATGCCGGGAGATTCGTGACCGAAAAGGGAAAGGCCACGATCGGGGTTCTGCAGAGAATGTTCAGGATAGGCTTTAACAGGGCGGCGCGTATAATGGACCAGCTTGCGGAGGCAGGGGTTGTAAGCGGTGAGGATGGAACCAAACCGAGACAGGTGCTTATGACAAAGGAAGAATTTGAAGCGTTACTATCAAACGAATCAAAGGAAAGCGAGGCAGAGGATGAAGACTGATATCGAGATCGCAAAGGAAGCAGTTTTGAGCCCCATTGGCGAGGTTGCATCAAAGCTAGGCATAGGAGAAGATGAGCTTGAACCTTACGGGAAATACAAGGCCAAGCTTTCCGAGTCGTTCATAAAAAAGGCGGCGGACAATAAAAAGGGAAGACTTATCCTGGTAACTGCCATAAATCCCACTCCTGCCGGGGAGGGCAAGACCACCATCACCGTGGGTCTCGGGGAGGCCTTCGGGAAGCTTGGGAAGAGATCGGTCATTGCCCTTCGTGAACCTTCCCTCGGACCCTGCTTCGGCATAAAGGGCGGAGCCGCGGGCGGGGGCAGGGCGCAGGTGCTTCCGATGGATGAGCTCAATCTTCATTTTACCGGGGACTTCCATGCCATCACCACCGCAAATAATCTCTGCTGTGCGCTTCTTGACAATCATATTCAACAGGGGAATGAACTAAGGATAGATACGAGGAGGATAGCGCTGAAGCGCTGCCTTGACTTAAATGACAGGGTGCTGAGAAATGTGATCGTTGGGCTCGGTGCAAAGGCTGACGGCTTCACAAGGGAGGATCATTTTACCATAACCGTTGCAAGCGAGGTAATGGCGGTATTCTGTCTTTCAAAGGACATAAAGGATCTGAAAAAACGGCTTTCCCGTATGATAGTGGCATATGACCTGGACGGGAAGCCGGTGACCGCGGAGGATATAAAGGCTGTAGGCTCCATGGCTGCTTTACTTAAGGATGCGCTGAAGCCGAACCTTATACAGACTCTGGAGCATACACCGGCAATCGTCCATGGCGGACCCTTTGCCAATATTGCCCACGGCTGTAATTCCATCCGTGCCACGGAAACCGCCCTCGGGATCGCGGATTACTGCATTACCGAGGCAGGCTTCGGAGCAGATCTCGGAGCGGAGAAGTTCTTTGATATCAAGTGCCGTATGGCCGGGTTAAAGCCGGATGCAGTGGTTCTCGTCGCCACGATACGTGCACTTAAGTATAACGGGGGAGTTCCGAAGGATGAGCTCGGAGAGGAAAATCTTGATGCCTTAAGAGCCGGGATAGTAAACCTCGGAAAGCATATTGAGAATCTGAAGAAATACAGGGTTCCCGTGGTGGTCGCCCTTAATTCCTTCGTGAGTGATACGGAGGCGGAAATAGAATATGTTGAGGAGTTTGTACGTTCCAAGGGCTGTGAATATTCCTATGCCGAGGTCTGGGCAAAGGGAGGAGAGGGCGGAATCGACCTTGCGGAAAAGGTGATAAAGGCTGCGGATTCCGGAGAATCGGATTTTAAGCCACTCTATGACGAAAAGCTTCCGATACGTGAGAAAATAGAGACGATCGCGAAGGAGATATACGGAGCCGGTGCAGTCTCTTATTCAAAGACAGCGGAGAAGAGTATCGAAGAGCTTACCCGTCTGGGCTTTGATAAAACCCCGGTATGTATGGCAAAAACACAGTATTCACTGTCGGATGATCCTTCACTTCTCGGGCGTCCGGAAGGCTTCACACTGAATGTGCGGGATGTATTTGTTTCCGCGGGTGCAGGCTTTGTGGTTGCGCTGACAGGTGAGATCATGATCATGCCCGGGCTTTCCAAACGGCCTGCGGCCTTTGATATTGATGTGGACGACGACGGCAACATTGTGGGGCTGTTCTGAGCGGCAAAAGTCATTCTGAGCGGTATTGTCATTCTGAGCGAAGCGAAGAATCTTTTTACAGGAGTACTCATCCAATGACGGATATGGACAGGATAATCGACGGCAAGGCGGTTGCCGGAAGAATAAAGGAAGAAATAAAAAATAAGATCCGTGAGAGGGGGATAAAACCGGCTCTCGCCGTGATCCTTGTAGGAGACGATCCGGCTTCGGCAGTATATGTGAATAATAAGAAAAAGGCCTGCGAATTCTGCGGTATAGAATCAAGGTCCTATGAGCTCCCATCCGACACCACGGAGGAGGAGCTTCTTTCCCTTATTGACAGGCTGAATAAGGATAAGAATATTAACGGTATACTGGTACAGCTTCCGGTTCCGGAGCATATTGATCCGGATAAGGTCATTGAGGCCATAAGTCCTCTTAAGGATGTGGACGGCTTCTCAACCCAGTCAGTGGGAGCACTTTCAGTCGGGAAGAAGGGTTTCGTGCCCTGTACACCTGCAGGGATAATAGAGCTTCTCCATAGCTATGATGTGGAAATAAGCGGTAAAAACTGCGTTGTAATGGGGAGGAGCAATATTGTCGGCAAGCCGGCGGCAATGCTATTACTCCGTGAAAACGGGACAGTTACGGTAACACATACGAAAACAAGGGAAATAAAAGAGATCACCGGGAAAGCCGACATTCTGATCGTCGCGGTTGGAAAACCCCGGATGATAGATGAAAGCTATATTAAGGACGGAGCCGTTATCATCGATGTCGGCATCCACCGGCTTGATCCCGGGGAAAACGAAGGCCGGAAGCTCTGTGGAGATGTGGATTTTGATTCTGTCTACGACAAGGCTTCCCTTATCACGCCGGTTCCCGGAGGCGTGGGTCCGATGACCATAGCCATGCTTATGAAGAATACGCTTTTGGCTTTTGATATGCAGGACGGCAGGTAAACATACTATTCATGAAATGTGACAGATGCGGAAACGAGATACCCTCAGGGCTTATGTTCTGCCCGGAATGCGGCAGGGCAGTCCAGATGGTTCCCGATTTTGATGTGAATATAGATGAGGGCATAGCCGTATCCTCCGACGAGGTAAAGGAAGCTCTCGATAAGCTTATCGATTCTGAGGGAAACAGACGCTTAAGCGATGATACCGTGCGCCTTCCCGCCATAAAGGGAGAGGTCAGCATGTTCCGCCGTGCTGCGGCCATAACCTCATTTGCTATCCTGCTTGTAATACTGGTGCTGGCAGCCGTTTTCATAGTACGTTCCGGCAGTAACAGTCTTTCGCATATCCTGGAGGAAGCAAGGAGCTCATATGAGGAGGGAGATTACCCGAATGCCGTTGAATGCTTTGAGAGGGCACTGATCAGGGCAAAGGAGGATGACAGCCTTATTGAGATAAATGATCAGATATCCCTTGCCGATGCACTGAACAAAACAGGCAGGAGTGATGATGCGGAATCGGTATTAAGAGGGATCATAGACCTTGATCCCGAAAACTTTCTGGCCTATGAGGAGCTGATCGGTATTTATAAGGATCAGGGCAAATATGATGATATAAATAAGCTTATCGCCGGAGCAGTGGACGACAGTGTTTACTCCAGATTCAAGGGTTATATGACGGTTCCTCCCGATTTTGACGTTGCGGGCGGAAGCTATGACGAGGAATTCGACCTTTCCCTGTCCTCGGAATTTGACGGTGATATCTATTACACACTGGACGGGAGTTCCCCCGATTCCTCATCGGAGCTCTATATGGAGCCCCTTCATATAGGGGAGGGGGACACGGTTGTGACAGCGGTCTGCATTAACGGCTATGATATGATAAGCCCCGAGGTAAGCATGAAATACACCGTTAAATTCGAGCTTCCTCCGGATCCGGTGCTGGATCCCGACTCCGGCAGCTTTTCCCAGCCGAAGTATATAAGTATCAAAATGCCCGAAGGCGATGCCTCCAGGGTCTACTATACCCTTGACGGCAGCGAGCCTACGGAGGAGTCCCATCTTTACGAGCATATAATCCCGATGTCTCTCGGAAAGCAGACTGTTAAAGCCAGGGCGGTTTCCGTGAAGGGTGTTTCGGGGAATGTGGTGGAGAAGGAGTACAGCCTGAATGTCAAGGGTGTGTGTTCCTCTGCCGATGCCACGAATTATGTGGCCGCATCCCTCGTGGCTACGGGGAATCTTATAGATATTTACGGAAACAAGGCGGGAGTAAAGGGACATTATAAGTATCACTGCACCCGTGCCGCCAAGGAGGGCAGC
>CAMVGV010000033.1 GCA_947167135.1 uncultured Lachnospiraceae bacterium | reverse complement strand
GTTTTGGAATTTAACGTCCGTTTCGAACTCAAATTTCCTAAACTAAACGGCATTGCTAAAAAACCTGCCGGTTTTTTTCATTACTTCGGTTTTGCTTATCTGTTTTTCGGTTTCCGTATTTGCAGCGGAGGGTAAGAGCGCGAAAATGACAGAGACCGCGAGGCCTTCGGTAAACGGTGCAATTCACGTAGAGGGGACAGAGCTGAAGGACAAAGACGGAAATACTGTTGTGCTTAGAGGAGTGAGTACCCATGGACTCACCTGGTATCCCGATTTTGTCAGCGAGGAGAAATTTAACTATCTTTCCACGGACTGGAACTGTAACTTAATAAGGCTTGCCGCATACTCCCATGAATATGCGAAAGGTCATAGGGAGGATACTCTGGCGCTTGTAAAAAAGGGTGTGGATGCGGCAATCGCAGCCGATATGTACGTTCTGGTGGACTGGCACGTCCTGGAGGAACAGAATCCCAATGTCAATAAAGAATATGCTAAGGAGTTTTTTGACGAAATTACCTCTGCCTATCCCGACTGCCCGAATATACTTTACGAAATATGTAATGAGCCCAATGGTTCCGCTACCTGGCAGGACGTAAAGGGATATGCGGAAGACGTGATCCCTTTGATAAGGGAAAAAAGTCCGTCTTCTGTAATTGTTGTAGGAACACCTGTTTATGACAGAATGCTTACCCCTTCAATGATGTCGCCGCTGGATGATGATAATGTGATGTATGTCCTTCACTTTTATGCCGCAACTCACAAAGAAGAGCTGAGGTCGGAGCTACAAATGGCTGTTGAGAGTGGTCTTCCGGTATTTATTTCCGAATGCGGCTTATCTGAAGAAACGGGTGACGGCAAGATAGATTATGCTTCGGCAGCCGAATGGTTTTCATATCTCCGGGAGCATAATATAAGCTTTGCCGTGTGGAGCTTTTCAAATAAAAATGAAAGCTCAGCCATGCTGAAGCCGGATTATAAACCGGTACATCCAATTGAACAAAAAGATCTTACAGGATACGGCCAGTGGGTGCGTTTACTGGTGCAGGGAGAAGATCCCGGGATGATCCCCGAGCCGACGTATAAACCCACAAAGAACGATTTTCTGAACTTCTTTATAGTTAATTCGGATCAGGAGGTTCTGAACGCAGTCGCTGCCTGGCCAAAGAATGCCGTGTACGTGGGGATCGGACTTATCATTTTCTTTATCATCTGGATTCTTAATTCCAGGTATGAAAAAAAGAATCATGCCTGCTATGATGATATTGGCGGGAAAAACAGAAAGGTAACAGAAAAAGAAAAGACGAGGGCCGTTATTCGTATGGCAGCTCTTATTTTCAGTATGTTTTTCACCATTCTGTATCTTGTCTGGCGTATTCTTTTCTCTGTTCCTCTGGGGATGGGGATCCTTCCGGTGAGTGCCAATATCCTGCTTCTTATAGTGGAAATACTGGGCTTTATCGAGTCAATGGTCCTATACAGGAATCTGATGGGCATGAAGGAGTATCCTGTGCCTGTTATTAAAGATGAAGAATTCCCGGATGTGGATGTCTTCATTGCAACCTACAATGAACCGGTGGAGCTC
The DNA here is from genome assembly GCA_947167135.1 of uncultured Lachnospiraceae bacterium. Lineage (GTDB taxonomy): Bacteria > Bacillota > Clostridia > Lachnospirales > Lachnospiraceae > NK4A144. The sequence goes on along the minus strand of CAMVGV010000033.1, from coordinate 30,000 downwards.
CTTAGAAAAACCATAAACGGATGCAATCATCTTCTTTACCCCGATAAGTCAAAGGTCCACATCTGGCTCTGCGATGACAACAGAAGACCGGAGATGAGGAAGCTTGCGGAGGAAATGGGTATCGGCTATTTTGACAGACCTGATAATAAGGGTGCAAAGGCCGGAAACTTAAATAACGCAATGGCACATACAAGTTCGCCCTATGTCGTTACTATTGATGCCGATATGATACCCATGAGCCATTTTCTTCTGAAAACCATTCCGTATTTTGTGGATTCGAAGAAACAGAGAGGTGATAAGAAGGGACTGGGACTTTTACAGACACCGCAGTGCTTCTATGAGCCGGACATTTTCCAGTATGCGCTTTATTCCGAAAAGAATGCTCCAAATGAGCAGGATTTCTTCTACCGGACCGTGGAGGTTGCAAAGACCACTTCAAACAGCGTTATCTACGGAGGTTCCAATACCGTTCTTGCAAGAGAAGCCCTTGATGCCGTGGGAGGCTTTTATACAGAGTCCATAACAGAGGACTTTGCAACGGGAATGCTTATTGAGGCAGCGGGTTATATCAGCCTCGCGCTGCCCGAACCTATGGCAAGCGGGACCACCCCCAATACCTATAAGGAGCATATACAGCAGAGAAGACGCTGGGGAAGAGGTGTTATCGGTACCGCGAAAAAACTGAAGCTTTTCGGGCAGAAGGGTCTTTCCTTCACGCAGAAGCTGAGCTATTTAAGCTCTGTCATTTATTGGTATTCACCCTTGAAATGCGCATTGTACCTCGTCACGCCGTTACTCTTTGCGGTATTTATGATCCCCGTATTCAAGTGCGGATGGCTGGATCTTTTGATATACTGGCTGCCCATGTATATCCTGCAGGATCTGACCCTGAGAGTATTCAGCGGCAATGCGGTATCCCTTAAATGGAGCGGCATATATGAAATGAGTGTTATGCCTCATCTCGTTATACCGCTTATCAGGGAGACCTTCGGTATTTCCGCATCTGTCTTTGAAGTGACCGATAAATCCGGAAGAAGGGTAAAGAGCAAGGGGGATGCGAATTTCAACATACCCTTCTACGTGTTTATAGCCCTGTCAGTTATCGGTATAATCCGCTCCGTATATATCCTTGTCGTAACAAAGGCCTTCGGAATAATAGTTCTGCTTTTCTGGCTCACAAGGAATATATACTTCCTGATAATGGCTCTTTTCCTTGTGGACGGTCGTGACGGCGAGAGCGGAAATGTAAAGGTTGTTGACGCGGAGCCCGTTTCCATAGAGGGTCTGGATGAGGCTAAGGATGCACCTGTGTCTTACGGAGTCACCACCCTTATGACGGAGAATATTGTGAAGCTCTTTTTAGATGAGCCGGAGGGGCTGGAGCTTGGGAACAGGGTAAAGATCTGTATAGAAAAGGATCCTTACAAGGTAGAGGTACTCGGAGTATTAAATGATGAGCATATCCCGAGATCCGGCGGTTCACCGGTATTTACAGCGGTGATCACAGACTTCCTGGATTCGAAATATGAGTATCTGCAGGTTCTTTATGACCGTGTGCCGACCCTTCCCCAGACACTGAACAGGGATCGCGGCATCGTTACACATATGCTCATAAATGTTGCGCACAGGATACTGGATTCCAACAGGGCAAAATAAATGGGTAAAATAAATACGCTTAATGAAAACGCTTAATGTGTCCGCCGGTTTTGACACTGTAAAGGGGCTGTGTTATCCTTACAAGGATTATGTTCATACGGAGGGAAGACGACCGTAGAGCTTATTTTTGTCTTTTCTGGAGAATAAAAATTTGGATCGTTACGAATATAATGTGCGGCTGGAGCAGATAAGGTCGCTGGCACAGAACCACGAATTTCATGAGGCTCTTCTGAAAGCCGATGCCATTGATTGGAGAAAGGTCAGGAGCGTAAGGACACTAAGCCTGATCAGTGAAATATACAAGGTAAACAGACGGTACGAAGAGGCAAGGGATATTCTGCTTATGGCGGATGCCAGGTGTCCCAACGCCAGATCTATTATCTATGCTCTTTGTGAACTCTCCATAAAAATGGGGGATCTGACGAATTCCGTCGGATACCTGAAAGAATATATGCAGCTGGCTCCACAGGATCCCAGCACCTTTGTGCTGCAGTACAAATTTTATGACTTCACAAAGGTTGGTATCAGTCAGAGGATAGAGATACTGGAGCAGCTAAAAAACGTAGACTATCAGGAAAGATGGGGATTTGAGCTTGCAAGGCTTTATTCGGAAGCCGGCGACAGGGAAAAATGCGTCGCGGAATGTGACAGGCTGATACTGTGGTTCGGACATGGCAGATATGTTACCGAGGCCATGAAGCTGAAAATGCAGTATGAAGATCTGACACCCGAGCAGCAGCATAAGTTTGATCACAGAGACGGAATAGAGGTACTGGCTGCTGCGGAGGATATCTCGGAAGGAAAGAGCGAAGAAACGGAGGAGGAAAGACCATCAGAGCCTCTTTCCATAGAGATAACCAATATTCAGCCTTCAAATCAGCCCACGAACCGTATTCCCGATAGGGAAGTGAATGAAAGGCTGGGCGTGGACGAGATAAAAGAGCCCTCCGTAAATCTGGATAAATACAGCACCATGAATCTCCAGGCAGAGCTGAAAAAGAACATGACGGATCTGGAGAAGAAGACCGGAGAGCCGTTAAGGGAAAAGGAGCTCGCTCTGCCTCCGATGGAGGACATCGCTCCGATGAAGGCGGATACGGATGTCAATGAGATCACTGCGGAAGAGACGGGTGCAGAAGCATTTATCCCGAAGGAAGAGCCTCCGGCGGCCAGAATAAATGCTGAGGATGATGATGTTTTTGTAAACAGGAAGCCTCTCAATATCGGGAACCACAGAACAAATAATGTGGAGAGGGAATTTGCCCGTATCCTTTCCGAGGATTATGACGGACAGCTGAGCTTAAATATCCCCGACAGTCCCGAGGCTGCTGAAAAGCAGATAACGGGTCAGATAAACATAGATGACATCTTAAGCGGATGGAGCCGTCAGAAGGAGCAGCATGACAAGAAGCGGCTCGAAGAAGTAAAGAGGAAATCCTTAGAGCAGACCGGTGAAATGGCAAAGGAGCTTTCCTGGGTTCCCGGTACGTCCGGAACTTCGGAAAAACCGGTGCTTCCGGAGGATGGTATCAGCATAAAGATAGAAACTGAGGAGCCGGTACCTGAGGAACCAAAGGCAGAGCCGGAAGAGGAAACAGAGGCAGTATCTCCCGAAAGTCCTAAGGAGGGAATGAAGAGAGAGACTCTCGCCATCACAAGCGACCTTACGGGACTTTTGCGGGAGCACAGGGAAAAAGTAAATTCCCGCTTAAGGAGCAGGGAAGAGGCCGAGCCGGAGAAAAGGCGTCCGGAACCGGAGAGAGTTCCTGAGAGAACAGCTGAAAGGGTGAAGCATAAGGAGCCGGAGGATGAGATCCCCGGGGAGGATATTCCGGAGGATAAGATCCCTGAGGAAAGGAAGAGGGTTCGGAAAGAGCCGGAGGAAAGAAAGAAAAAGTATGTGGCTCCGGAACCCCAGCCGGTGAAGGGCTTTGATGAAGATGAGAAGGATATTTTTGCACAATTCCTGCCAATGCATGATCTCCCGGATATAATCAGGGATGCCCTTAACCGCATGAGGCTGAACGGGCAGAACGGAAATGTCTTCATCACCGGAAATGAGCAGAGTGCCAGGATCAATCTCGCAAATGCACTTGCCAGGGGCTATATGCATGAGCATCCCGAGGAGTTTGTAGGTAAGGTTGCGAAAATACCGGCAGACCTTTTCAATACAAAGAATGTTCCCGATGTGCTGCAGGCGCTGGACGGCTGTGCTCTTGTGATCGAGCATGCGGCAGATCTTAATGATGCCTCTCTTGAAAATATCCATGAGGTGCTTACAAGGCCGGAAACCTCCATACTGCTCATATTGGAGGAGACAAAGTCCTCATACCGGATGCTGGAACGTAACCGGAAGAAGGACTGGTTTGACGATGTTTTTGACGTGAAGATAGAGATACCGACCTATACCAACGACGATCTGGTATTCCATGGCAGGGAATATGCCAGGGAACAGGAGTATACGATAGACGATCTGGGGGTTCTCGCACTTTATACAAAGATAGATGAACGGCAGACTGCGGATCACTTTGTCACCATTGATGAGGTGGAAGAGATCGTTGATGATGCAATAAGGCATGTAAACAGAAAGACCCCCGGACATTTTCTTGATGTGGTTGTGGGTAAGCGTTACGATGACGACGACATGATAATCTTAAGGGAGAAGGATTTCATATGAGGGAAAAAGTATTTATTTCAGAGGATGATCAGTACCTTTTCGGCAACGGCACTCACTATAGGATATATTCAAAGCTCGGGGCACATCCCAGCAGGGAGAACGGACAGGACGGGTTTTACTTTGCGGTGTGGGCTCCTCATGCAAGGGCTGTACACGTTGTTGGCGAATTCAATAACTGGGATATAAATGCAGATCCTATGGAGAGACTGGAGGGTGTCGGGATATGGCAGAAATTTATACCCGGTGTGGAAAGCGGCCGGCTCTATAAGTTTTTCATAGAAAAGGCCAACGGGAGTACTATCTATAAGGCAGATCCCTTTGCTTCCTATGCGGAGCTGAGACCCGGAACAGCCTCAAAGACCTTTATTTCCGGAAAAAACGGAAAGCCCTATAAGTGGGGAGACAGCAAATGGCTGAAGGAGAGGGAAAAAAAGGACATGAACCGCGAGCCTATGGCGATCTACGAGTGCCATATGGGTTCCTGGATGAGGCATCCCGTAGAGGAGAACGACGGATTCTACAGCTACAGGGAGTTTGCCGACAGACTGACGGCATATCTGAAGGAAATGAAGTATACCCACGTGGAGCTTATGGGGATCGCAGAGCATCCCTTTGACGGCTCCTGGGGATATCAGGTGACCGGCTACTATGCCCCCACCTCCCGTTACGGAGATCCCGATGACTTCAGATATCTTGTGGACAAGCTCCACAAAAACAATGTGGGAGTCATTCTTGACTGGGTTCCGGCTCATTTCCCGAGGGATGAACACGGACTTGCGAATTTTGACGGTGAGCCTCTGTTCGAGTATTCCGATCCGAGAAAGGGAGAGCATCCCGACTGGGGTACAAAGATATTTAATTACGGAAAGAATGAGGTCAGTAATTTCCTCATTGCCAATGCGGTTTACTGGGTAGAGGAATTCCATATTGACGGCCTGAGGGTTGATGCGGTTGCATCAATGCTTTATCTTGATTACGGAAAGCGCGACGGTGAATGGGTCGCAAATAAGTACGGCGGAAATAAGAACCTGGAGGCAATTGAGTTTTTCAAGCATCTTAATTCGGTGATACTCGGTGCCAATAAGGGCGTAATGATGATCGCTGAGGAATCCACGGCCTGGCCGAAGGTAACCGCACGGCCGGAGGATGACGGTCTCGGATTTTCCTTCAAATGGAACATGGGATGGATGCATGACTTTTGCGACTATATGAAGCTGGATCCCTATTTCAGAAGGAACAACCATTACAAAATGACCTTTGCCATGAGCTATAATTCCGCAGAGAATTATATTCTGGTGCTCTCTCATGACGAGGTAGTGCACCTTAAGTGCTCTATGTTTAATAAAATGCCGGGAAGTCCCCAGGAAAAATTCGCAAACCTAAGGGCAGGCTATGCTTTTATGATGACCCACAGTGGAAAGAAGCTTCTGTTTATGGGACAGGAATTCGGACAGGAAAGAGAGTGGAGCGAGGAAAGGGAGATCGACTGGTTCCTTCTGGATGATGCGAACCACGCAGCACTGCAGGAATACTCGAAGGAGCTTCTGAAGATATACAGGGAGTACAGTGCTCTTTGGGAGTTTGATAATGACAGCAGGGGTTTCCTGTGGATAAATGCAGACGACACGGAAAAAAGCCTGTATTCCTTCATCCGCATGAATTCCACCGGGAAGAATAATCTTGCCGTGGTGGTCAATTTCACACCCATAGAAAGAGATGATTACCGTATGGGTCTTCCGAAGGAGGCAAAGTGCACACTGGTGCTGAACAGTGACGAGATACGCTTCGGCGGCACGGGAGCAAAGGTAAAGAAGACGGTAAAGGCTGAGAAAACAGAGTGGGATAACCAGCCCTATTCCATAGGCTTCACCCTTCCGCCCTTCGGAGCGGTAATATACAGATTTGATTAGTTTTCAGACAGGGATTAAGGATTTTTAAAAAACAGCCGATATAAAAAGTGAGAGACGCAGCGTGTGTTTTTTTGCGTCTTAGGATAAATGGAGAGATTTCAGTCATTTACCGTTACTATGAGAGGAAAGGAGGCGGTCATATGTCTATGAGAATTAATTCTTCGGTACCTAGCTTTTATGACGCCGGCAGGGTCAATGATCCCGATCGGAATCTGAGAGTAAATCGCGTAGAGAAGGTTAATCCCGTAGAGGAAGCAAAGGGTATCAGCTCCCTGACCAGGCAGCATGAGATCGAAGAGCTTCAGAAGGAAAACCGCGGAGTGGTACAGACCCGGGTTTCTCCCGAGAATTCATTCCAGAAGGCTATGGTCACCGACAACTCCTTTGCCTTTGAGAGGATGGCGGGAAAGCTCCTTGACAAGCTTCCGAATATCCTTAAGGATATGCAGGATCTGCCTGCGGAAAGTGCATTTACAGAGCAGCTTGCGGAAAAGAAAGCGGCTCCATCAAAGGTCGTTATTACCGAGGACGGCAGGATCAGGGGACAGCTGCCCGAAGCTCCGGAGCAGGAAGACATCAGGCTTTGAGCAAAAAAATATGGATCATTGGGAACCGTCACAAAGGTGGCGGTTCTTTTTTTACCCTAATGCCTTGGTTTTCATATGTCACTTGCGATTCCGCAAGTGACTGTTCTGAATAGTTACTATCCTTCTTCTATGTAATTCTGAGGGCGCAGCCCGAAGAATCTTTGTAAGCAAAAGGGAAAGATCCTTCGCTTCGCTCAGGATGACAAGGATGAACGGCAGCTATTTTTTCACTGTTTCACTTCAGAAAATCCGGGAAACAACCGAAATAACGAGTGAAACAGTATTCACGGGTGAAATACCCGGGCGGCGAAGGGATCTCGCCGCAGGTACAGAAGGTGCAGGGACGCATCAAAAAACACATGCATATCAACTTTCAGACAGAGACCCAACCCACTGCAAAGGATAATAACAGGATCGCACAGAATTCCCGTATGTTGAAAGCATACGGAACAGATGATGCCGGTATGGTGCCGGGTTCCGGTATCGTAATGGATATCGGAGAAGGAAAGAATGCAGCCCACGGCTTCAAAGGTGTAGGGAATCAGAAGGGTATAAAGGCCGGGAAGAATAACCTGGCAGATGATATAAATTCCTTTGATGCGAAGAACGCGCATAATTATATGGCTGTTATGTCAAATACCATGTCGGATAAGGATTTCCAGGCCTTGAAAGAGGAGGGCTATCATCCCGGACGTATGAGCGGGGAAGAAGCTGTCACCGGCCTTGACAGGATCAAGGTGATACTGGCGCAGTCCGGCGTTAATGTGGCGGGCTTTACGGATACCGTTGACAGGGAGACGGCGGCAAAGATCACCGGCAGCGTGGCGGCGGCAAATGCCATTACGGACAGTACACCTGTCAGCAGCGAGCTTATAAAGGATGAAGAAGCGTTAAAGGAGTTCATCGCAGCGGGACTTGAAAATGCGGATCTGCCCGTGACCGATACTAACATAAAGGATGCACTGAATGCCTTTAATACGGTGGCAAAGACGGAAATGCCGGATCAGGGGAGTATGGAATACCTGCTTTCAAACGGAGCAGAGCCCACGGTGGAGAATGTGTATATGGCAGAGCACTCCGGTTCGGGAGAGGGTTCCGGGGGAGCGAAGGGCTACTTCGATAACGAGGGCACCGGCTATATGGCAGAGATCGCAGAAAGTGAAGATCTGAAGGCACTCTCCGGCAGCATAGACAGCATTATTGAGGAGTCCGGCCTCCCGGCAGATGCCTCAATAAAGGAGGATGCAGAATATCTGATAAAGTCGGGCTTTGCCTTAAACAGCGAAACCCTTAATCTGTATGAGGATCTTAAGAGTCTCTCCTTCCCCCTTAAGGCCGGGGATCTGATGCAGGAGATAAGCGGAGCCTTTGCCCGGGGAGAGAGCGCCGGAAATGCGTATCTTATAAAGGGCTATAACAGGATAAAGAATGAGAGGGTCTTAAATGAGACAAGGCTCAGGATGAATACCGAGGCAAACAGAGCCCTTGAAGCCGATAACGGTTTTACTCTTGATACGGAAGAGCTTTTGGAGAAGGTGGATGAGCTTAAAGTAAAGGAGCGTGCATTCTACCGTGCCCTGTTTATGAAGGATGGCGGGAATGATAAGCTGACGGTAGAGGAGAGTATAAGCCTCGCGGAGGAAACCCTCTTCAAGACCGCCGAGATACGGAATATGCCGGCTGCGGTAATCGGCGGCTTTTCCTCAGCGGAAGCCTTCACCGTTAATGATGTTTACGAAGCCGGAAACCGGCTTAAGCTGAAGTATGAAGCGGCGGGTCAGACCTACGAGGCAGTAGGCACGGAAGTGAGGGCGGATCTCGGAGACCGCATAGACAATGCCTTCAGAAATGCGGGAGAGCTGCTGCATGAGCTCGGCATAAAGGAAACGGAAGAAAACCTAAGGGCAGTAAGGATCCTCGGCTACAACAGCATGGAGATCACGGAAGGAAATATCGCGGATGTGAAGAATGCCGATCAGACCGTAAGGACTTTAATAAACCGTCTCACCGGAGCAGCTGCAGTTTCCCTGATAAGAGAAGGTATCAATCCCTTAAAGACCGATATGCAGGAGCTTATTAACAGGATCTCCGATATGCAGGGGCTTGACGGGGAAAATGAGAAATTCAGCGAGTATCTGTTTAAGCTCGAGAGAAATAATGAGATCTCCGATGATGAAGCTGAGTCCTATATCGGGATCTTCAGGCTTTTACGGCAGATCGAGAACAGTGACGGGGCGGTTATCGGATCCCTTGTACAGAGCGGGAAGGAGATGTCACTTAGGAATCTTCTGACAGAGCTTCGTACAAGGAGCAGGGGTCATATGGATTTCAGCGTAAATGATGAGTTCGGAGGGCTTACAGCTTCCGAGGATGCATCCCGGAATCTGAAGATCGACGCCCAGATAGAAACCGCCTTCCGTAATGAGGGGGACGAGAGACAGGAAAAACAGTATCAGGAAAACCTGGCTCACGAGCTTTATGACAGCCTGTCACCGGAAAAGCTTAAAGGTATTCCGATGACGGATGAAAATACGACCCTCGAGGATATTCTGGATATGGTGAGAAGCGGCGGATCATCTGAAAAAGATCATAAGGAGGAAAATGCTGCTGCAGGGAACAGTTTTACTCCGGAGGAAGAACTCACTGCTCTTGAAGCGGAGGAAATAAGGGCCGCTGCGGAAAAGGATGATAAGGTCTATGAAATGCTTCTACGTTACGGACAGGAGATAACCCCCGAAAACGTGCTCGCAATGGATTCGCTGATGAATAACAGGGGAGCGTTCTTTTCCGGGCTTATGGCCATGCTTGGCGGGAACATAAGGGAGAGCCTGAAGAGCCGTTCTGAGAAGCTTCTTGAAAAGATGGACGATGACAGCGAAGAGACCGGAGATACCGGGGAAGCTGTTAAAGAGGCATACGGCGAGATGACGGAGGAGATGGAGACGCTTATAAGGGATGCTTCCTTCAACGCGGAAAAGTATGTGGATCTTAGGAGCCTTCAGAGTCTTAACCGGAGGCTTACTGTTGCAAAGGCTCTGTCCGGGGAAGAGAATTACGAGATCCCCGTGGAAGCGGATGGACGGATGATATCAGTAAACTTAAAGATAGTAAGAGGCACAGGTGAATCAAAGGCTGCCGTATCCTTTGACACAGAGGAACTTGGGCAGGTTTATGCGGAATTCACTCTTTCGGCAGGTGCGGTAAAGGGAATCGTGTCTTCTTTTGATGATGAAGGAAGTGCGCGTTTACAAGCGGTTTCAGAGGGATTTTTCAAGGCGCTGGATGATGCGGGGATAAAGAGGGAAGGGATATTTTTTGAAAAGTCTTTGTCCCGGGATATTAACAGAATCCCGGAAACTGCCGATATAAATTCCATAAGAAACAGAAATCAGGCTCCGTCAGGGACAGACGGAGTATCAGGCGGGTCAGAGAGCATGGATGCCGGAAATAGCCCCGCTGTTTTATACAGGACAGCGAAGATATTTATAACGGAGGTATTCTATGCACATCAACAGTAATCTCACATCCATCATCACCAATAATGTTCTCTTAAGAAATGAATCCGCATTTTCGTTATCTACGGGAAAGCTGTCATCAGGCTACAAGATAAATACCGCGGGAGACGATCCCACGGGCTACGCCATATCAGGCAGGATGCGTCAGCAGCTTGCGGCGCTTGAAAGAGCCGACGTAAACGCAACGACTGGTAAATCTGTTCTGGAAACCGCAGACGGCGCATTAAACGAAGTAAATGATATGCTGCAGAGATTAAATGAGCTTGCAATAAAAGCAAGTAACGGCACCATGTCTGCCAGTGACCGTGCGGATATACAGCAGGAGGTTGATCAGCTGACAGCGGAGGTGCAGAGGATATCCGAGCAGATAGAGCTTAACGGTCAGAAGCTTCTCGACGGGCATCTCGAGAACCATGGGTACTGCGAGGATAACAAAAATGTACAGGTGGAAGAGTATAACGACAAGATGAAGGCCGGAAAATATAAGGTCACCCTTGATGAGACCTTTGATCCGGTGAATCACAGTCTGACGGTAAAGGCAAAGGTTGAGACCGACACATCACCTGCCCAGACGATAATGGACGTGAACCTCGAAAAGATGTCCTACCCCAAGTATCTTGATTCCGAGCTTAGCTACGGAGACAGTACGGATCCCGCCGAGAATTACAACGGAACCTGGGTCTCCGAGGGAGCATACGGAAGAGACGGCGAGGACAAAAAGCAGGACGGATTCGTAAAGATCTGCAGCGACGGAACCCAGTACCTGACCTTAAGAGGCGATAACGGAGAAGAGATAAATTTAAGGCTTGATAAAAGGCTTACAGAAAAAACATCAGCAGGGATCCCCAAGGATGCCGATGGATACAGATATAAGGAGTTTGAAAACATAAGCGGACTGAAGCTGGATATTACCCTTACAGGCCAGGGGGCCATGGATCTGCATATCGGTGCAAACGAAGAAGAGGTAGTGGAGTGCTCCCTTCCGAGAATCTCACTGGAGAGACTGGATATCGACAATCTCCGGATGACCACAAAGGCCAGTGCCCAGCAGAGTATAGACCGGGTGTCTTACGCACTGAAGTACGTGTCCGCCTCCAGAGCTCAGATCGGTGCCTATACCAATCGTGTGGAGCACAGCATAAGCTATCTAGCAGCCTCGAATGAAAACTTAAGCAGCGCCATGAGCCGCATACAGGACACGGATATGGCCGAGGAAATGACAAATTATGCAAGCCAGCAGATCCTTGTTCAGGCGGCCACATCGATGCTCGCCCAGGCGAATCAGGCGCCGCAGCAGGCACTGCAGCTTATACAGTAAGGAGACAATAGATGACGGACGAGAAGAAAAAGGAATTCACCTTAAAGATAACACAGGCCAACAGGACAAGGATAGTGGTGCTGACATACGAGCTTGCGCTGACCTATCTCGAGGAAGCCAAAAACGCTGAAGGATATGAGGATTTTGTTTGTGGCATCCAGCATGCAAAATGCTGTACCGATCAGCTCCGCAGCGTGCTTGACTATTCTCAGGAGATAGCCCTGTATCTATACAGGATCTATAATTACATCTCACTTTTACTGGACAAGGCCATTATCAGACATAATGCGGGTATCCTTGATGAGGCTGAGCAGCTTATAAAAAAGCTTCATGATGCTTTCGACCGGATAGCCGACAGCGACACGTCGGAGCCCGTGATGCGGAACGCGGAAACGATCTATTCCGGACTGACCTACGGAAGGGCCGGAGTACAGGATAATGTCTCTATGGAAAACCGCGGTTTTACGGTCTGAAACCGAAAAACCCCTATTGTAATTCCTGCGGATTGCGGTAAAATTACAGTAAGCGAAATCCCGGATTTCGCATACTTTGGTACCTTCGGAGGATATATAGGGGTCTTTTGATGGGAGCTGTGAAAAGTCTGGTTTTTTTCACCAAAAGAATAATAATCTTGGCTTCGGTTTTTTCCATGCTTTCCTGCGTAAATGTGTTTGCTGCGGTGGACACGAATGCGCTTAATAATAATATGCTCCAAAATATCAATGATCTGAGGGAATCCCTGGGGCTGCAGGCTTTGAAGATAGACAGCAGCCTGATATCCATTGCAAATATCCGTTCCGATGAGGCGTCCGACGAGTGGAGCCACACCAGACCCAACGGGGAGCAGGGAGTTGAGATGATCCCCGCTGACAGATGGAGGGGTGAAAACCTGTCCAATATTACCGATACAGAGGATGTGTCGGAGGCTGCGAAGATAATGTTTAATAATCTTGTGGAGTCACCGGATCATTACGACAATATGGTATTTGATCAGTTCACGAGGATAGGCATCGCAAGTCATGTAGAGGACGGTAAGATAACGGTTGCCTATATGTTCAGCAGCTGAGAAAATACCGGCAGCTTCCTTCGACTTTGTCATTCTGAGGGCGAAGTCCGAAGAATCTTATTCTTCTCACCGATCGGGAAATCAGGATGACGAGGGTTAACTGTTATGGTGCCCGGGATTGTTCTGGGAAAAATACAAAATTCGGGCTGGACAAACCGGCCCGATTAGTGTATTATCCATTTCACGTTCTTAAATTTCAGTTTTTCGATTTATCTTAAGTTCGTAATTGCCGTTTCGGCAGAAATTCTTTTTTACAAATATCTGTTTTACGGAGGACGAAATGGGAAGACCCGTTCTTTTCCTTTTCCTCGTCGCCGCATCCTTAACAGATCTGAAAGCACGTTACATTGACAATTTCCATATTATTTTCGGATTTTTACTTGGTCTTGCCTCTGCCTTTCTGGAAAGAGGGGTCAGAGGAGCGGCGGACGGAATACTTACGGCCTTCGCGGTATTTATCCTGTTGTTTACCTTTTACGCGGGAGGATATCTGGGAGCCGGGGACATCAAATTCATAATGGCAGCGGCTGTATACGCGGGACACGAGGTGATAAGTAGATCACTGATCCCGACAACGGTTTTCGGCCTTGTAATACTTGCGTATTATGCGCTAAAGAGCGGCAGGCTGAAGGGTGTGAGTATCCCGATGTCACTGCCGGTCAGTATGGGGATCATCCTCAGCTTGAATTAAGAGTATCAAAGCGAAGGATCTAAATAAATTGTCTTCCTGAGCGAAGCGACGGATCTAAATTAATTGTCTTCCTGAGCGAAGCGAAGGATCTTACAGAAAGGGGAAATATGAAAAAAAACACACTTGCGGTATTTGACCCGGATGAAGAGTACGTTACAAAGCTTATGAGCTATATGAGCGACAGCCGGTCGGTGCCTTTGGAGATCCAGGGATTTACGGACAAGGATCTTCTGAAGGATTTTATCAGGGTAAACAGCGTTGATATCCTGCTGATCCCGGAGGACGACGTGGATGACGATATAGAGGCCTGTGATACCGGGGAAATGATGGTACTTTCAGAGAATGACATTGCAAAGGACAGCCGGGGACATAAGTCCATCTGCAAATACCAGTCATCCGAAAACATAATGCGGGAGGTCATGTGCTATTACGCCGAGCAGCCCTTTGCCGAGGCAGGCACCATAAACAGCATAAATACTGAGATAATAGCTGTTTATTCCCCCATAAGGAGGAGCTTTCGTACTTCCTTCGCCTTCACTCTCGGAGAGGTACTTTCGGAAAGAGAAAAGACGCTTTTCGTAAGCCTCGAGGAGTTCTCCGGATTCAACCAGCTTCTGCAGAAAAACTATATGAGTGATCTTTCGGATCTGTTGTTTTACATAGACCAGAAAAAGAGAAATTTCCCCTGCAAGCTGGCAAGTATGGTGGAAAAGGCAGGGCTTCTGGACTATATACCGCCGGTAATATCGCCTCTGGATATTCTCTCCGTAAACCGTGAAGCCTGGGTAATACTCTTCAATGAGCTCTGCTGCTGTGATTACTCAAAGATCATTGTGGACCTGTCCGATTCCGTGAGCGGATTTCTGGATATTTTAGAGGCGGCAAATATCATCTATATGCCGGTCAGGGAGGATACCGTGTCAAAGGCAAAGCTTGAGCAGTATGAGGCAATGCTCAGGATAATGGAGAGGGGAGGGATCCTGGAAAAGACCCGTGAGATAAGGATACCGTTTATGAGCGAGCTCAACGGGAATCTGTACTCGCTGGCAGATTCGCCTATGGGAGAGTTTGTGAGAAGACTATGAAGGAGCTATCGGAGATAAGACAGGAGCTCCACGACGCTATCTTAAGGGAAATAGATCTGTCGAGGGAGGTCAGCGATGAAGAAATTGAGGAGATCATAAACAGGGCTGTTATCTCTGCAGGAAAAAAGGAGTACCTGAGCCTGGAGGACAAGCGGAGGCTTATGCGGGAGCTCTTTGATTCCATAAGGAAAAAGGGCGTGATACAGAGCCTTATAGACGACCCGAGGGTGACAGAGATAATGGTAAACGGTACCGAGAATATCTTTGTTGAGCGGGACGGGGCATTGTTTCTTTGGGACAAGCGCTTCGAATCAAAGGAAACCCTGAACGACGTGATACAGCAGATAGCAGCGGGATCAAACAGGGTAGTGAACGAGGCGTCCCCGATAGTCGATGCAAGACTGGAAAACGGCTCCCGTGTAAATATAGTTATGAATCCCGTGGCATTGAACGGTCCCGTGATAACGATACGGCGTTTTCCCGAGAAGCCGATAAGGATGGAGGATCTGATAAAATTCGGTTCCATTACGCCTGAGGTTGTGGAATTCCTGCGGAAGCTCGTCATAAGCGGATACAATATTTTTGTTTCCGGCGGCACCGGAAGCGGAAAGACCACCTTCTTAAACGCACTCTCATCCTTCATTCCGGAAGAAACAAGGGTAATAACCATTGAGGATTCTGCGGAGCTTCAGATCCAGGGAATACCGAACCTTGTAACCCTGGAAACCAGAAACGCAAATGTGGAGGGCTGTAAGAGCATCACCATGAGGGATCTTATCAAATCCTCCCTCCGCATGCGGCCTGACCGTATCATAGTCGGCGAGATCAGGGACGGAGCAGCCTTTGATTTTCTGCAGGCTGCAAATACGGGACATGACGGAAGCCTCTCAACAGGACACGCCAATTCTGCAAAGGACATGCTGTCAAGACTGGAAACGATGGTTCTGATGGCCGGAATGGAGCTCCCTCTGCAGGCCATAAGACGCCAGATCGCTTCAGCGGTTGACATTATCGTGCATCTCGGGAGGCTTAGGGATAAGAGCCGGAAGGTCCTGGAGATCGTGGAGATCACAGGCTATGAGGATGGGGAGATCACATATAAAAGTCTTTACGGCTTTGACGGAAGGAAGCTGAAGAAAGAGGGTGAATTAACCGCCACAGACAAGCTGGAAAGGGGAGGATTTATTTGAACTATGATAAATACAGATTTTCTGCCGGTGAGAAGCTGATCTATTTTCTTCTGGGAGCTGCAGCGGATGGGCTGATATCCTGGACATTCTACAAAAGCCCCGTAGCCTTTCTCATCTTTCTTATACCCGTTGAAACCGTGTTTTTCAAATTTGTGAAAAAAAGCCTGATAGAAAAAAGAAAGTACGAGCTTTCCCTGGAATTCAGGGAGGCCATAATGGCGGTCCAGTCATCATTAAACGCAGGCTATTCGGTTGAGAATGCTTTTATCGAAGCAGGAAGGGTAATGGAAAGTATGTACGGGGAAAGTCCCATAAGGGATGAGTTCAGGGTACTCACCCGCCGCTTAAGATCCAATGAGACACTGGAAAAAATACTTCTTGATATTTCCGACAGGAGCGGGATCGAGGATATAGAGGACTTTGCCAATGTTTTCGCCGCTGCTAAGAGAAGCGGAGGGGATTTTACGAGGATCATCAGGAAGGCCGCAGAATCCATAGGGGACAAAATGGATGTCCGGAGAGAGATAAAGACCGCAATAAGCTCCAGACGTTATGAGACCCGGATAATGGAGGCCGTTCCTTTCGGGATAATCGTATATCTGAATCTGACCTCCGCCGGATTTCTGGAGGCACTTTATCACAATATTACGGGCTGCGTTATTATGACGGTCTGCCTTTGTCTGTATCTTGCCGCTTTCATTATAGCGGAGAGGATAACGGGAGAAGCGGAAAAGGTATAGGGAACGGCACAGAATATGAGGGAGAAATGAAGATCATCAGACGTTTTGCAGTAAGTATCCTGAAAAAATTCAAGCTCTCCGGGAATGCGGAGATCATAAAGAAGCAGATGCTCCTTAACCCGGCGGCAGGAGGCAGGAAGGAAGCGGAGAAATTCAGGGTCGATAAGCTCAGTGAAGTGCTTACCGTGATCCTTGTCGGAGGAGTACTGGCGGCAGTCATCACCGTAAGCACGCTTATAAAGTCAGCGGACGAAGACTGTCTGAAAATAGAGAGAAACGGCTACGGGAAGGGAGACCGGACCGTGGAGCTCATCGCAAGAGTCGGTGACAGGGAGCTTGAACAGCCGATCGCCCTGACAGTGGGAGAGAGACAGTATAGCGATGAGGAGACAGAAAGGATCTTTGATGAGATCGGAGAGAGCCTGCCACAGAGGATACTGGGTGAGAACAGTTCCCTGGAAAAGGTGGAATATGATCTGGAGCTTATGGACACAGTTGAAGAATATCCCGTAAATATCGAATGGAGCGTTGATAATTATGATGTGCTGAACAGCAGCGGGATCATTCAGGAGGAAGTAAAGGATGTGAAGGGGACGGCCGTGGTGCTCACCGCAAACATAAGCTATATGGGTAGATATGCGGATTATTCCTTTCCGGTGCTGGTATTTCCGAGACACAAGGAGGCAGCGGGACGTATAAGGGATATGGTCATAAGCAAGATAGACAGGTATGACGCTCTTACGGTATCGTCGGAAAACCTGATCCTGCCGCGATCCATAGGGGATAACGAGATCAGCTACAGGGTTCTTACGGAAAAAACAGGAGGTCTGATCCTTGCGGTGACTGTGATCTCGGCAGTTATTATCTGGTATGGCAGGGACAGGGATCTGGATAACAGGATAAAGGAAAGAGAAAAGGAAATGCTTCTTGATTATCCGGACATTGTCAGCAGGTTGAATCTGTTTTTCTTTGCGGGAATGACCATAAGAGGAGCCTTTGAAAGGATAGCGTCGGATTATGAGAAGCAGAGGAGAGCCGGCAAAAAAGAAAAGAGATTTGCTTTTGAGGAAATGCTTATCACCGTAAGGGAAATGAAGGGCGGTGTGCCGGAGTCCCAGGCTTATCAGAATTTCGGCATAAGAGCCGGGGTCAGAAGATACGGGAAGCTCGGAACTCTTCTTTCACAGAACCTGCAGAAGGGAAATTCGGGTCTTACGGCAGTTCTGGAATCAGAGGCGCGGGATGCCTTTGAAGACAGGAAGGCAAATGCCAGAAAAACCGGAGAAGAAGCGGGAACAAAGCTCCTCCTGCCTATGGGGATAATGCTTCTCGTGGTGATGATCATAGTGATAATACCGGCATTCCTGTCGTTTTCAATATAGAGGAGAGTGAAAACTGTTCTTTAACGGGTATGAGACGGCCCGGCAAAACGGGCTTTATCATAAATATCTTTATGGAAAGGAGGGATGACATGCTGAAAAGTTTTTTTGCCGAAGAGGATGCGATAGGAACCGTTGAAATGATCCTGATCCTCGTTGTTCTCATCGGCCTGGTCCTTATTTTCAAGGAACAGCTTACGAATCTGGTCAATAAGATCTTTAAGACCATTAATTCCAAGGCCGGATCGGTCTGAAACCATTTTGACCAAAGGGAGGTTATATGAAGAGGGGAACAATAACTGTTTTTCTGAGCTTATCACTGACAATCATACTGTCTCTCATAGGAGCCGTGATCGAAAGCGCTCGATACAGCGCTCTGAGGATGCGCACGGAAATGATCATGGAGATGGGGCTCTTGTCGGTATTTGCGGAGTATAACAGGGAACTGCTGAAAGATTATGATCTCCTCTTCATAGACACCACCTACGGAACGGGAAAAGCGGATATAGCAGCAACAAAGGATCATCTCCGTTCCTATATGCAGTATAACGGCCGTCCCGCAAAAGGGATACTGTCCTTCGGACTGGACGAGATCATGGCATTGGATGTGGAGAAAGCGGATCTCACGCTGTATTCATATGCTTCCGATCAGGGAGGCCGGGAATTTAAGCGGCAGGCGATCCACGCCGTAAAGGATCATTTCGGTCTGGGAATCGTGGAAAAACTGAAGAAAAACGCCATGGATTACAAGACCAGCGGCATAGAGGATTATGATACGGACAGGAAGAGACAGGATGTGGAAAAGAAATTAAAAGGGGTGGATCTGAAGGTCGAAAAGTGCCCCGTGGACGAGGTATTCGATGAAAGACCGGGAATAGTGGAAAAGCTGGTATCCGGAGGGGTAAGCGTTTCCGACAGGAGACTGGATCTGAGAAATACCGCATCCCACAGGGATCTGAGGCAGGGAAGCGGGGTTATGAGAGCGGAAAGCAATCCGGACTCACTTGCAAATGATCTTCTGTTTGATGCATACCTCAAGTGGAAAATGAGCTCCTTTATCAATGATCTTTCACACGGACCCTGCTCTTATGAGCTTGAATACATCCTTAACGGGAAAAACACGGATCGGGCTAATTTCAGGGATACGGTATTTAAGCTTTTCCTGATAAGGGAAGCTGCGGATACCATGGCGGTATTTAAGGATGAGGGAAAGAAAAGCCAGTGCAAGGCTCTGGCAGCCGTAATCTCCCTGCTTCTCTTAAATCCAGAAATAGAGGAGCCACTTACGGATATGCTCCTTTTCACCTGGGGCTTTGCGGAAAGTGTAGTAGATATGCGGACTCTTTTGAAGGGCGGGAAGATACCGGTCATAAAGGAGGGAAAGGACTTCCGCTTAAAGGTCGTTGCAGAGCTTCCTCTGTTCCTGAGTCTTCCTGTGAGCAGGGACAGCAGCGGGACAGGCCTTGATTACGGGGATTACTGTCTTATGCTTCTGGCTGCTGAGGACAAAACAAAAAAGGTGATGAGGGCTATGGACGTAATAGAGATGAATATGCGTACAAAGGAGGGAAACAGAGGTTTCCGTATGGACGGATGTATTGACTATTTAGAGGCGGATGTGAGCCTTAAGGCAAAAAAGGGATATTCCTTCACCATAAGAAGGGATTATTCCTATGAAGCGATCATTGAGTAAATGACAGGCCGGCCTGATGTAAGAAGAAGCGGGAGGATCCCGGATTCCCCCAAGAACAGGTGATTACTCCTTAACCAAATAAAAAAGACATGCGAAAGAAACTGCTTACCAAACAAAATAAACATCTACAAAAAAGGGATCTTCCCGCTTCTTCTTATATCAGGGGCTTAAAGGGAAGCCTTACCATAGAAACCGCGATCGCGCTGCCGCTTTTTATCTTTGCCGTACTCTCTTTGATAATGATCGGTGAAGCGGTGAGGTTTTCCGGCAATATGAACGCGGCACTTCTGGAAAACGGACGTAAGCTCAGCGCATATGCCTATGCGGGGAGCAGAGCCGGCCTTGAAGGAAGTATTGTGGGTGCAAAGGCCGTTTCCCTGACCGTCGGGAAAAGCATGGTAATGGAGGATCTGAAAAAGGAGGGGGCCGGAGAGATCCCGGTGGAGAACGGTGCAGGAGGATTGTCTTTTATCCATTCAAATGTTCTGGGCCCTGATCAGATGATAGATCTGAATGCGGTCTGGCGGATGAAGATCTTTTTTCCGCTGCCGGGAGTACAGGGCTTCAGGGTCATAGACAGGGCGAGAATAAGAGCCTTCACAGGCTACGACAACAGCCACAGGGAGGATCGCTCCGGTGAAGAAGAGGAGGAGATGGTCTTTATCACCGAGAATGGGACTGTTTATCACAGGGACAGGAACTGCCCCCACCTCAATATAAATATCCGCCATACCACCAGGACTGAAGTCGGAAAAGAGAGGAACAATGCCGGTGGAAAGTACTACCCATGTGAATACTGCGGCGGAGGGAGCGGGGAAAACCTCTACATCACGGATGACGGAGACAGATATCACACGAAGATCAGCTGTCCGGGATTAAAGAGGTCGGTGAAGACGGTTCCGATCTCTGAAACGGGGGGAAGACCCCCTTGCGCGGATTGCGGGGGAGGATAGAGAAATGATCCTGAGCTTATTGCTTACACTTTTTCTAATAATCTGTTCATACACAGACATAAAAATGAAAGAGATATATTTCAAGGTGCTGCTGCCGTTTTTTCTGACCGGGGTCATTGCGGCGGCAGTCTCCGGACGGGAGGCAGTGCTGGCGGCTCTTCTCGGCGCCGCAGCAGGTATCGCATTACTGCTGCTTTCCTTTATTACAAGGGGAGCGATAGGAGAAGGAGACGGTCTGGTTCTTGTGGTCACCGGGGTTTTTCTCGGGATCTCGGAGAACCTGAGACTGCTTACCTTTGCCCTGTTCCTGTCGGCGCTGTTCTCAGTGGGAGCAATGATAATTAAGGGCTGGAAAAGGGACAGGGAGCTGCCCTTTGTGCCTTTTCTTCTGGCGGCGTTCCTCATTATAAGGACAGGCGGCAAATTCTGTATCTGACAAAAGGAGGGTTTATGAATAAGAAATTCAAGGCATCGTATACGGTTGAGGCATCATTACTTTTCCCGTTTATTCTGGCGGTGACAGTGCTTCTCATATACTTTTCGTTTTTTATCCATGACAGGGCTGTAATGGATGCTGCCGCAAATGAAGCGGCATTAAGGGGAAGTGAGATCACGAGCCCGCATGGGGATATTTTTTCCAGGGTGAGGGAGACGGTAAAACGGGAGACGGAAGGCCGCCTTCTGGCCACAAAAAATCTGGATATGGACATAAGGGTGGACAGCAGTGAGGTAAATGTGGTCTACAAGGGCGATTTTATTATCCCCTCCGGGGTGCTGCCAGTGCCGCAGATGAGCATGGGAAACACAACCATTACGGTGTCGGGACGAAGCTGCCGCATAGATCCGGCCGGATTCATAAGGGAATGCAGGGTCGTGGAAGCAATTGCGGGAGAAAAAGGGGCGAAATGATATGGAAGCTGAATACAGACAGGATCTATGCAAAAGAACAATGATCGTCACAAGGGAAGGCGGGGAAAAGCAGAGCTTTAAGGAAAAGATGGTCATAAAAAACAGCATAAGAGGACTCGCAAAGCTGAATATCAGGCATCTTAACGGAGAATCCTGTTACAGCTTCGATATGGGCTCCTGCCAGACCCTGAAGAATGTTTTTGAGGGAAATCCCATTTCCCGTAAGGAGCTTAAGGCTTTGTTTTCCGGGATACTAAAGGTGTCGGAGGAGATTGGGAAATATCTTCTGGATGTGCATGATCTGATGATGGAGCCGGAGCATATCTTCTGGGATCTGGAGAGGGGAGAGCCTGTTTTCTGTTATTATCCGGAAAATCCGGAGGGAGAGGAAGGATATCTTGCTCTGGGTCAGTTTCTTATAGATGCAGCGGATAAAAAGGATGATGAGACGGTAAAGGCAGCATATGACTATTTCGACAGGATAAGCGAGGGGATATTGCTGCCAGGAGATATCCTTAAAGGAAGGGAGATACGGGAGGAGCACGGAGAGAGCCCGGAGCGGACTCCGCCGGCCGGTACAGAGGAGATAAAAAGACCTCCGGAAAATACAAATCCCGTATTTGAAGGCGAAACAAATTCACTTTCTCTATCAAAGATCTGGAGAGATGATGAGAATTATTATCTCGGAGATTCGGCACCGGAAAAAAAGACGGAGGAAAACAGGGGAAAGCTGATCGTATTTCTTTCCTTCATACCGGCAGTGATCGCCTCCGGGATCTATGCCTATGTCTTTCTGAATCCGTCCGTTATGAGGGTATTGTCTCTTTCCGACAGGGACTATATTAGAGGAGGAATAGCCGTAATCGTGGTGTCGGGACTTTTTATCACCCTCGGGATCTATATCTGGAATAAGCGGAAAAAAGAGGAGGAGGACAGGATAAAGGATATGGACAGCCTGAATTCCGATATCAGGCAGGAGGAATTCCGGTTTGACCCGCTTGAGGAAAAGATCCTTAAGAAGTCGGAAACTGACGGTGTGGAAGACAGTGACGCCACGGTATTGCTTTCGGACTACTCGGGAAACGGAAGAATAAAACGGATCCCGCTTCTGTCCGGCAGGATAGGCGGTGAGGAAAGGGAATACAGGATAGAACGGACCCCCTATATGATTGGGAAGATGAGGAACAAGGCAGATGCGGTACTTCCGGATCCGAAGGTCAGCAGGATACATGCCTGCATAAGGGAGGAGGAGGGACATTATTATCTGTCCGACCTTAACTCCACAAACGGAACTGCCGTGAATGAACGTGCACTTAAGGGCAGTGAAACAGCGGAGCTCTTCGACGGTGATACACTGCGGTTTGCGGATGTGACCCTGACCTTCCGCCTTGCATAAAAGTATTCCGGATAGTACAATTACCCCTATGGACGAAAGAATATCCGGATATCTTCTAGAGAGAGGTTATACAGCCATTCAGTCCTCCATACCTCAGGTGCAGGTTTTTTTCCGGGTGGATGAAGAGCTGGCCATGGCGGTTCTCCTTGTGGACGGCAGAAATCTGATCATAAGCCCCGAAGCGTACAGTACCATAAAGACAAAGATCCTGAGGATGTTTGAGAGCAAGGGGTATACCAATATAAAGCTTTTTTCACTGTTCTTCACAATGAATGTAATGAACTTCGGTGCCATCGCCGCAAGAGAAGAGCTTTCCTGGATCGTAGACCTGTCATCAAAGAGACTTTGTATTTTTGACAATCAGGTGGCCGATTTTGATAATCTGAGACCCGGCCTGGAGGAGCTGCTTGCGGAGGCAGGAAGGGATTCACGGACTACCATTGCGGGTGTTCTGTATGATTTCTTCCTCAGAAATAAGACTCCTGCCACACTGATGCTGATACTTATAAATATCATCATTTTTGTCTTCCTGTCCTTACTCGGCTCTACTCTGGACGCTCATTTTATGATAGAACATGGAGCCTTGTCTCTTGACAGGATAATGGCAAACTATGAATGGTACCGGCTTTTTACGGCAGCATTTCTTCACTTTGGACCGGAGCACCTGGCAGCCAATATGCTGGCACTCTGGGTATTCGGGGAAAGAGTCGAGAAGGCAGTCGGAAAAGGCAGATTTGTCCTTATCTATCTCTTAAGCGGCTTTATGGGAAATGCCGTTTCACTTCTCATATCCTACCTGTCGGGATCGGATGTTGTTTCGGCAGGAGCAAGCGGAGCGGTATTCGGGATCATCGGAGCGCTCTTTGCCATTGTTATAAAAAACAGGGGGAAGTACGCGGACCTGACCGGAGGACGGGCAGTACTTCTGGTGCTGTACAGCGTATTCTCGGGTTTTGCCGGGGAAGGGATAGACAATGCAGCCCATATCGGAGGTCTTGTGACAGGGCTCCTTCTGGGTTTTATTCTGTACAGGATCCGGGAAGCAGACGGCGGAATGAACGTAGAGGGAAAGGAAGCTTCACGCAATGAAGATTAATATTTACTACGGCGGACGCGGGATAGTCGGGGACACGACCCTGTTCGTGCTATCAAAGATGCAGAAGGTTCTCGAAGAACTGAATGTGCATGTGGAGCGGATAAATCTATATGAAAAGAAGCATAATATCACCTCTCTGCCAAGCACCCTGAATGATGCGGACGGGATAATCCTTGCAACAAGCGTGGAGTGGTTCGGAATAGGCGGGTACATGACGCAGTTTCTGGATGCCTGCTGGTTTTACGGAAACAAAAAGAAAATATCCGAGCTTTATATGTGCCCCGTGGTGATCTCCACGACTTACGGGGAACGGCAGGGGGCGGTGACTCTCCAGACGGCATGGGATACGCTGGGGGGACGTACCTGTAACGGGGTTTCTGCTTATGTCAGGGATTCTGTGGCCTTTGAGCTGAATCAGGAATATGTTAAGGTCGTGGAAAGGACGGTGGAAAATCTCTACAGGACCGTTTCCAGAAAGGCAGTGATCCTTCCTGCCAGCAGCCAGGCGGTGAAGCAGATGGTTACAACAGAGACGCCCATAGACTTTACGCCTCAGGAGACGGAGCAGTTAAGCAGATACGCATCGGATGACAAATATATCCAGACACAGAAGGAGGATCTGAAGGAGCTTGCGAGCCACTTCAAGACACTCCTGAAAAATGACGGAATGTCGGAGGAAGAGGTTCTGCTGCAGACCTTCAGAAAGGCCTTTAAGCCGCAGAGCTCCTTTGAAGCAGTCTATCTGATGGATATAGAGGGCTTTGACGCACCTTTGATGCTGAATGTCAGGAATGAAAAACTGACCGCTTCCTTTGAGGAAAGAAGCGATCAGTCGGTATTATGCAAGATATCAAAGGAAAAGCTGGATGAGATCCTGGAGGGAGAGACTACCTTCCAGCACGCGTTTATGTCCGGGGCAATGCAGGTGAAGGGCGATTTCCGTATGCTCAGGATGCTGGATACCGTTTTTCCTTTTGAGAAAAAGGGAAAGTAATGCCTTTTCCCGGGATCTTATATCCTGAGGAGATCCGCAGTTTCTTTTAGTTCTTCATCGGTGGGTTTTCCGGGCTTCCAGCCTATCATCTGTCCGTCATTTTTGTAGCGCGGTATCAGATGGAGGTGGAAATGGAAAACCGTCTGGCCCGCAGTTTCCCCGTTATTCTGTACGATATTGAATCCGTCAGCCTTCAGCAGTGCCGTATTATGGGTTGCGAGTTTTTTTGCGAGTATAAAGGCTTTTCCTGCGATTTCTTCGGGAAGCTCATAGATATCCGCATAATGCTCCTTCGGAAGAATAAGGGCATGTCCTTTTGAGGCAGGGCCTGCGTCCAGTATTACCTTGAATCCGTCATCCTCATAAATTGAATTTGTGGGAATGACACCGTTTGCCAGTTTGCAGAAAATGCAGTCGTCTTTCATAGTCTCTGTTGCTCCTTTCTAAGTCAAACCGCCTTCAGGGAGACGTCGTCGATAAGGGAGCAGATACTTTCCACGGCTCTGCCCTCTTTTGCGCCTTCCATTGCGTCCAGATATTCCAGACGGTGTTCTTTTACATATTTGATGGCGTTTATCAGTGCTCCGTCTCCGAGATCCTCATCCTTTAAAACATATGAATATCCGGCTTTTTCAAAGGCTTCGGCGTTCAGTATCTGGTCGCCCCGGGAGCTGCCGTAAGGCAGCGGGACGAGAATATTGGGTTTTTTCAGTGCTAAAATCTCAAAGATCGCATTTGCACCGGCCCTGGAAATGATGATGTCCGCCAGCGCAAAGAGATCCGGAAGCTCCTTATCTATATAGTCGTACTGAACATATCCGTCCATATGGTTCAGGGTGGGATCGAGCTTTCCCCTTCCGCAGAGATGTATCACGTTGAATTCCGGAAGGATCTTCGGAAGTGCGGAACGGACCGCCTCGTTCACATGCTGCGCCCCAAGGGAACCGCCTATTATCAGGAGGGTGGTGTAGTCACCTTCGCGGATCCCGGTAAAGGAACGTGCCTCCAGCCGGTCGCCCTCTGACAGCCCGCTTCTTATCGGAGAACCGGTAAATTCACCCTTTCCGGCCGGCAGATAGTCAAGGGTTTCCCTGAAAGAGCAGCATATCTTCGAAGCTGCACCGAAGGACAGCCTGTTTGCCAGACCGGGCGTCATATCGGATTCGTGTATTATTACAGGGATCTTTAAGAACCCTGCCGCGCGTACCACAGGCACGGAAACAAAGCCTCCCTTGGAAAAGACCACGTCGGGCTTTTCTTTCCTAAGGATAGAGAGGGCTTCACCGAAACCCTTTATCACTCTGAAAGGATCGGATATGTTTTTCAGGTCAAAGTAACGGCGGAGCTTTCCAGAGGATATGCCGAAATAAGGGATTCCGGCATTCTCCACCAGCTTCTTTTCGATACCTTCGTAGGATCCGATATACTTTATCTCAAAGCCCCGCTCCCTAAGTGCAGGTACCAGGGCAAGATTCGGAATGCAGTGTCCTGCGGTTCCGCCTCCCGTAAGAATAATCTTTCTCATGGCCAACATTATAGCAGACCGCCCCGGGGTTTGCCAGTTTGCAAAACGACCTCCTCTTTGCTAAACTTGATAATGACGTTCTGAGCGAAGCGAAGAATCTTTCCTGCCGGTCAAAGAAGATCCTTCGCTCCGCTCAGAATTACATAGTAGTGAAAAACAGTTTTAATAGAGGAGGAATGTGATCATGGCAAAAGTTACATATGATTATTCGAAGGCGGCTCCCTTTATAAGCGGGGAAGAAATCGGGAATATTAAGGCCCAGACCCTGGCGGCGAGAGAGCTTCTCTTAAGCGGAAAGGGTGCCGGAAATGATTTCCTCGGCTGGGTGGATCTGCCTGTGAAATATGACAGGGAAGAATTCGGACGGATAAAAAAAGCAGCGGAAAAGATAAAATCCGACAGCGATGTGCTCATTGTAATAGGAATAGGAGGATCTTATCTGGGGGCCAGAGCGGCCATCAATTTCCTCCGCCATAATTTCTACAATACTGTTTCAAAGGAAATAAGAAAGACACCCGAGATCTATTTCCTCGGAAATAATATTTCTTCCACATATATCCACGACCTTATCGAGGTAGTGGGAGACAGGGACTTCTCACTCAATATGATAAGTAAGTCCGGAACGACCACGGAGCCCGGGATATCCTTCCGTATCTTCAGGGATCTTCTGGAGAAGAAATACGGTAAGGAAGGAGCGGCAAAGAGGATATACGCCACCACCGACAAGGCAAAGGGAGCATTAAAGACCCTTTCGGATGCGGAGGGCTATGAGACTTTTGTAGTTCCCGATGATGTGGGCGGCAGATTCTCGGTTCTCACAGCAGTGGGTCTTCTGCCTATAGCGGTTTCCGGTGCGGACATCGACGCTCTTATGAAGGGAGCGGAGGAAGGCCGTGAAATGGCGTTAAATAATGCTTTTGAGGACAATGATGCCCTGAAGTATGCTGCTGTAAGGAACATCCTCCTCAGGAAGGGAAAGGGTGTGGAGATACTGGCGAATTACGAGCCCAGTCTTCATTATATTTCCGAATGGTGGAAGCAGCTGTACGGGGAGAGCGAGGGTAAGGATAAAAAGGGAATATTCCCTGCCAGCGTGGATCTTACAACCGATCTTCATTCTATGGGGCAGTTCATACAGGACGGCTCACGCATTATGTTCGAGACTGTTCTGGAGGTTGGGAAGGTTCGTCATGAAATAGAAATGAAGAAGGCCGACAACGACCTGGACGGTCTCGATTATCTGGCGGGACAGACCGTGGACTTTGCCAATAAATGTGCGATGAACGGCACCATACTGGCACATACCGACGGCAGTGTTCCGAATACAATGATACATATCCCCGAACAGACGGAAGAATATCTGGGACAACTTTTCTACTTTTTTGAATTTGCCTGTGGAGTATCCGGATATATGCTGGGTGTGAATCCCTTCAACCAGCCCGGAGTGGAGAGCTACAAGAAGAATATGTTCGCACTTCTCGGAAAGCCGGGATATGAGGATCAGAGAGAAGCTCTGAAGGCGAGGTTATAAATGGGAATACTGATAAAGGATGCTATGGCCATTCTTCCGGAGGGGGACAGGGACGTAGCAGGAAAACACAGCATATATATAGAAGACGACAGGATCGCTTCCATAGACAGCGAGCCTGAGGGTTTCAACGCCGATACGGTAATAGACGGACGTGATTCCCTGGTAATCCCGGGACTCATCAATGCCCATACACATACCTATATGTCGGTCATGCGTAACTGCGCCGATGATCTGTCATTTACGGACTGGCTTTTTAACACAGTGGATCCCATAGAGCAAAAGCTCACCGGAGAGGATGCCTATTGGGGATCCCTTCTCGGCCAGATCGAGATGATAAAGAGCGGCACCACCACCTTTAATGATCAGCAGATGCACATACATAATACCACCAGAGCCGTATATGAAACCGGCATGAGAGCGGTCGTAGGCCGCGGACTTGTGGGAAATGAAGCCGACAGGGAGGACTACAGGCTGAAGGAAGCGCTGGAAGAAATGCAGGATGCGAAGCTGACTGACCGGCTGTCCTTTTTTCTGAATCCACACGCCCCCTATTCCTGCGGACCGGACTACCTAAAGATGGTGGCGGATGTGGCAAAGGAGAAAAATTACGGGATCCACATACATCTGGCAGAGGGACAGGTGGAAAGCGATAATATGCTGAAGGATCATAACTGCACACCTACCGAATATGTGAGGGATGCGGGCGTTTTTGATGTTCCGGTCATCGCAGCGCACTGCATAAGGGTCAGTGACAGCGATATTACGATATTGAAGGAACATAATGTAAGCGTTGTGACCAATCCTGTTTCAAATGCAAAGCTGGGCAACGGGGTAGCCCCGGTGCCGAAGCTTATGGAGGCAGGGATAAATGTCTGTCTGGGATCCGATGGAGCCGCTTCCAATAATGCCCAGAATATGTTCAGGGAAATGAATTTCGAGGCACTGATACAAAAGGCGGTACACGGAACGCCCCAGTGCGTGGGTGCGTCGGAGGTGTTCCGCATGGCGACCATTAACGGAGCGAAGGCGCTGCAGCTCGGAGACATAACCGGATCCATAGAAAAAGGGAAAAAGGCGGATCTGGCCATTCTGAGACTGGATGTGCCCTCAATGATGCCCAATAACAACCTTATAGCTGCTCTCTCCTATTCCGCTAACGGTTCGGAGGTTGACACCGTGATAATAGACGGGAAGATAGTAATGGAGCACCGGGAAATGAAAACGGTTGACGAGGAAAAGGTTTACTATGAAATAAGAAAGATCTGTGAAAGAGTGGGATTGTAAAGCAGCTCAAAGCAGCATGATTATGTAAACTAATTACAAAAAACGGATGCTATCTATGGCACCGTGTCGTACGGGGCAATACACCAAGAGGATGTATTGCCTCATTTCTTTTTCTACAATATTTAGTTAATAGAATTTTTTTACTAAAGGGCTTGATATTTTCTTCACATGGTGTTATAGTCGCGTTATGTAAATCGAATATGCGGAAAGCCGCATTATGAATTATGGAGGAAATATCTATGAAGAAAATGTTTACATCGTTATTTGTACTTGCAGCATTATCAGTTCTTATGGCAGTTCCTGTACTTGCAGGACCGGCAGAAGAGTTCGCGGCAGCGGCAGCGGCAGCAGAGCAGAGATGCGCAGATTATATAGCATATCAGGAAAATCTCCTGAACTTCCAGGCAGGCGAGATTGCAAAGGGAGAAGCACAGAGGGCAAAGCTCAGGGCTGACTACGAAGCATATCAGGCAAACCTGAAGGCATTCCAGGCAGGCGAGGTTGCAAAGGGAGAAGCACAGAAGGCACAGCTCAGGGCTGACTATGAAGTATATCAGGCAAAGCTGAAGGCATTCCAGGCAGGCGAGATCGCAAAGGGCGAAGCACAGAAGGCACAGCTCAGGGCTGACTACGAAGTATATCAGGCAAACCTGAAGGCATTCCAGGCAGATCAGGTTGCAAAGGGTCAGGCACAGAGAGCACAGCTCCTTGCTGACTACGAAGTATATCAGGCAAACCTGAAGGCATTCCAGGCAGGCGAGGTTGCAAAGGGAGAAGCACAGAAGGCACAGCTCAGGGCTGACTA
>CAMVGV010000032.1 GCA_947167135.1 uncultured Lachnospiraceae bacterium | reverse complement strand
CAGGCGTTAAATCCAATGAAATATGTGCCAGTTAATTATTATTCGGTGTACTAGAAGTTGTGAATAATAGTCTGAAGGAATTTGCCGATTGGGAGGATCGGCGGCATCAAAACGGGCGAAAAAAGAATAAAGAAAAATAAGGAACCCTGGCTCATTATAAGAAAAGAAGCCCTTTTTGAGAGCTTCTTTTCTTATAATAAACGGTTTTATTATTTAGCAGAAATGGGGAAAACCTGTCCGGTTGTTGGATCTAATGTAAAACCATTAGCCTGTAATGCTGCAAGGTATGCCTGTTGATAGGTTGTTGCTTGATTAGCGACTGGTGTTTGTGCTGTTGTGGGCGTCTGAGGTACGCTCTGCTGTATCGGTTGAGCAGGCGCAGGCGTCTGAGGCTGCCCTGATGTTGAGGGGGCGGGAGCAGCGGGAGCGGGAGAACTGGTGGCAGGAGCATTAATTCCCTGGTTTTTATAGCCACCTTCGGTAGCATACCATCGCAATGCTGTTCCTTCGAGGTGCTCTGATGTTTGCAAGCGGCGCGATATCTCTCTCTCAATATACTACGAAATCAACAATTTGAGGGTTATCCTCTGTCCCGGTGACTTTTGCTTCGCATGTACCCTTTAGTTTATCACCGAACATGGTATAGTCGCAGTCAGCTTTTAAGTACCATGTATCGTCATCCCAAGGTTCTTCTGCAAGACAACCCATAATATAGTGAAGTGTAAATGAGCCGTACTTTCTCTTTCCGTATCTCTCTGCCGCAACCCAGGCGGTTATCGGGTCCAATTTTGCTTCAAGCTGTTCTTTCTGTGTCTTTTGTGTATTCTCTTTATCTGTTGTTTCACTCTCTTCACTTGATTCCCAGTTTTCCCATTCCGGTCTTCCTGCCGAATAGAGGATATTGTCCACCGGTCCGAGACTCAATTCATAGGTGAAGCCATTTATTTCTTTTTCATCAGTCTTGCCTACATTGGAAGCAACCCATTCTGAAACAGCGTCTTTATCAGCAGAAGGGCATACTGCTTCGGATATTCCCTTTACAAACTCTTTTTGTTCTTTTTCGGAGGCCTGCCTATTTGTTGTTACTGATGCACACATTATCTCCTTCGTATCATCTGCATAAATAATATCAATCATTAAGCCTCCGGCGGAATCAGAGAAAGATTTCATCCGCGTTCCTTTTCCAAAGTCTTCATCATAAACCTCTGTAACCCCAAAACCATCAAGTTTATTAACTGCGGCATCAAGGGAAGCGCCGGACATCGTTGGTATTGTAATGTTTTCATTTCCCGGAGATTTATCTTCCGCTTTTTCTTCTTCACTTGTACTATCTTCAGTATCCTGAGATCTATCTTCAGAATTTACTTCTTCGGTGTAAGCCTCTTGTTTTGAACAGTTGAGGATTATTTCATCATTTTCACCGATGGTTTCACCTGCGGCGACACTTTGGGTATCAACAATCCAGTTGGATTTCATATAGATTTCAGAATATGGTTCTTCACGGACATTGTTAAGTCCCACCTTGTTCAGGAGGGCGACAGCTTCCTCGAGGTTCTTACCTGTTACATCAGGAACAGAAATAAAGGCGCTTTCTGTGCCTTCTGTAGCTTCTACATCCGTGAACTCAATACTGCTGCCGCTGTGTTTAACGGTAACAGAGAAAGTAAGGTCGTTATCTGCCTGTATTTCGGTACTTCCTTCTATATCACGAGAATCCGCTTTGTAGGCGTGCAGAGTATGAGTTCCGGTCAGAGAATCAAGGAGAATGGTTAGCTGCTCCCCGTTTTTAATTCGTCCGACTTCCTTATCATCCAAAACGATTTCCAAATCATATTTATCAAAAAGGAGATTAAAGTTTGACTGTACCCTAAGATAAAGCTTTATCTTTCTGGCACAATTTACGGTGATAGGCTCGTCAGAGATTGCCCTGCTTCCGGCAGAGGGGTACTGACTTCTCACTACCCAGCTTTCATCATTTTCAGGAACATCAACCGGATCAAGTATTATATTCTCAAAGCCGGCATCCGTCAGAGATTTTTTGGCTTCTGAAGGCGACAACCCCTCAATGCCTGGAACTTCTATCTTAGGTATCGAAGCTTCTTTAGATACTGTTGTGGTCTGAGGCTTATGAACATTGGTGTTATCGGTTTTTTTGCCTTTGCCTAATAATGCTATAATATTGAATACTATCAGGAATAGAACGACTAAAACTACTATAACTATTGTTTTCCTGTTTTTCTCTATAATTTTCGCAGCGTTGTCTTTCCGCGTGTTTGTGAATTTGGAGATAAGGACGCTTGCTTTGTCTTCTAAAGAAGAGATTATCTCCTGAGGATCTGACGGTATTTCTCCAGCTAAGGGAATTTTATTATATGAAAAAGAATTTTTAGATGACGATGGTATTCCGTTGTATGATGAGGTATATTCGTTGGCATCATTTTTACCTGCCCCAATAACCTCTATATTATCGACCTTCGTGCCACAGTTAGTACAGAATTTAACTCCTTCTGCTAGTTTTTCCCCACATTTACTGCAGATACGGTTCTTTGGAGCTTCGACCCTTTCACCACAATTAGTGCAGAATTTGGCATTTGGGAGAATCTCCGCTCCGCATTTACTACATTTCATATTTTATATTCCTCCCCCTTTAATAATAAAAACGTCCGGATCGGACTGCCGTAATCAAACCGGCCATCCGGTCAAGAACGCGAAAACCTCTGTAATATCACATGAATTAACCGTGAGTGACCAAAATGCTTATGTTCTGTTATAAATCGGGCCGCTGAAATACAAGGAATGTAATTGCCTGTGCCTGAAATACTGTCTGAATTTCTCTTTGTTCAGGTAACATCCGATCAAAACCCGGTCATCCCTCTGTGTTACGTGCCTTATCCTGCTCCTGCCTGTCAGGATGTCCATTTCCATCCTGTCATCCATCCTGAAGGAATCCTTAAACTGGAAATAAAGATCGTCATCCTTGTGGAGCCTTGTGACAAAAGGTGCGTCTTTTGAGGCTTCAAAACATATTCCACACTCGGAGATATTCCGTACTGTGCAGCGGATTTCCTTGTTTTCCGAAGCTTCATATATATTGGCTGATATATCGGTAGTGAGTCTTGTAAACCGTCTTTTGTTTACCATTTTCCCTGTTTCTTATTGTTGAGCTCTGTTAAATACATGTGGCATTACTATGTTTCCGCCCAATCCAAGGGTTTTTCATTTTCAATGATAGTGTTTTTGCAGCGAAAACACAATTATAATTGTTAGATTACTTCCAGTTCAGGTCAATTTTTTTCTTGTTTTTTGCACAATCGGCGAGATACAGGTTTATCAGTGTCTGATATGGTATACCTGTTTCTGCAGATTCCTCCTTAAAATAATCTATTATAAACGGGGCAATCTTGATGGTAACCTGTTTTTTTAACTCTTTCGCATATGGATTTGGTCGTGGGTTAAGGTTGTCGATGTCATATTCCTCTAACATATCGCTTTTCCTCCTTTTGTGATGCTTTTCTGGCAGATATAATCCGAATGGTATTGTCGGACTCCCTGTAACAATGGCATACTAAACAAAGATTAGCCTTTTTGCTCATTCCTAACAACAGGAACCTGTCCTCTGCTTCTGAATGCTCCGGATCATCGAACATAATGGCCTTATCATCGAAAAACACGGAACTGGCCTCGGTAAAACTTATACCGTGCTTTTTTATGTTTATTTGATTTTTTTCCGGATCCCACTCAAAAAACATATTATCCACCTGTTCTGCAATATTTACATAGTAATTATATCATATTTACCTAGATATGCATAAGGTTCACCCATCTTTTTTTTGAAATTCTGTGTCTTTGTCTGGTTTTTATATTTGTGTCCCGGGTGACAAACTGTTTTCGGAGCAATCAGCACGTCTCGCTTAGCGAATCGGAGTCTTATAAATTTAGCGAGTGCGAAGGCCGGGCTTGCGTCAGACCAAGATCCGTTATTTCTGATAAGCTACGCAAGACCGGAACAGCGCCGAGCTAAATTTTGTCATAAGACGAACGATGAGCTTAGCGAGATCGTAGCGCGAAGAAAACAGTTTGTTGCCCGGGACACGTGTGAACTCAGGATGAGGAAAGATCCTTCGCTTCGCTCAGGATGACAAAAAAAGTGAACTCAGGATGACAAATAAAGTGAACTCAGGATGACATTTGACAGGGGAAGACTGATAATGATCAGTTGATAAGGGATAGCATAGAGGCGGTTTTGTCATAGGTAGTGTCGATGGTGCTGCCCTTCATGACGCAGGAAATATAATTATTGCCTCCGGAATCACGTGAGAGCATTACGAGACAGCCGCCGGCAGCAAGGGTGGTTCCGGTCTTTCCGCCGACCACATTTACGTTCATCGGAGCAACTGCACTGCCCTTCAGGAATCTGTTGGTATTATCACAGGAAAAGGAGGCCTCTGAACCGTCAGCATGCCTAAAAACCGTGGAATAATTGACGGTACCGATAATCTGGACTATCTCCTCGGATTTCACGGCCTCGTTAAACATAAGGTACATATCATAAGCTGTTGTGAAGTGGTTTTCGTCCTGAAGTCCGTGAGGATTAACGAAATGGGAATTGGTGGCGCCGAGTCTTTTAGCCTCCTCATTCATCAAGTCGGAAAAGCCCTCAGTGCTGCCTCCGATATTTACCGCAATAAGCTGTGCCACGTCATTCGCGGAATAAATAAGAAGAAGATGCAGCGCCTGATCGAGGGTCATGCTGTCGCCCGGCTTCAAGCCGATCTTCTGAACATCACCCTCTGTAAAAACGCAGCTTTCGTCCGCAGTAAGCACCGCATCGGGGCTGGAATTCTTTAATGCAACGATAGCGGTAAGGATCTTTGTCATACTGGCAGGATAAAGAACTGCCAGGGCGTTACGGCTGTACAAAAAGCTGGAACCTGCCGTATCAACAAGGATAGCCGAGCCGTATGAATCGGGACCGCTCGGAAGCTCCTCACCGGACTCCAGATCGCCGTCAGGAACAGCAATAGCTGCGGCAAAGGGCTCGACGGTATTATTCTCATTGCTGGTTTCAAAGGTAAAGGCGGTTTCCGATGAAGAAATATCAAAGGGCAGCAGCACCTGCTTTTCGGCACAGCCGCATAAGAGCAAGGGCGAAAAAGCTGTCAGAAGAAGAACGGATACCGCGTATTTCAGTGCTTTAGTAATATCACAGTGATTCATGACCAGATCATTTATACATTTCCCGCCACTCAAGGTCACCCCTGTCAAGTGATTTGATCAGGAGCTCTGCTGTCGCAAGGTTTGTTGCAAGCGGGATATTATGCATGTCACAGAGCCTGACTATATTATTCACGTCGGGCTCATGCTGCTTTGATGTCAGCGGATCACGTAAAAAGATGACCAGATCCATCTCATTCTGCTCTATCTGGGCACCGAGCTGCTTCTCACCCCCTAAGTGCCCTGCCAGAAATTTGTGGATGGAAAGGTTCGTGATCTCCTCAATAAGCCGTCCGGTGGTGCCGGTGGCATAGAGTTCATGATGGGAAAGAATCCCACGGTAAGCTATGCAGAAATTCTGCATAAGCTTCTTTTTTGCGTCATGCGCTACCAGTCCGATATTCATACCTTCTCCTCCGGATCCGGAGCTCCTCCGGTTCCTTAAAAACGATCCTTTTGTCTTAAAAGTCCCACATTGAGGACTACCCCAAGCTCCATGAAAATACTGATAAGTGAAGTCATACCGTAGCTCACAAAAGGGAGCGGAATGCCGGTATTCGGCAGTACTGCGGTTGTAACGGCGACATTGAAAAATGTCTGGAAGCCGAGGTGAGCCGCCACCCCGGCACAAACAAGTGTGCCGGAAATATCCGGGGCACTCCATCCTATCCTCAAAACCTCAACGATAATGATGAGGATAAGGACAAGAATCGCCATACAGCCTAAAAATCCCAGTTCCTCTCCGACTATGGCAAAGATAAAATCCGTCTGCGGTTCGGAGATAAAGTTCCCGTTCTTCACGGAACCGACCTCGTTATTCTTGTAGCCTTTTCCTGTGAGCTGCCCGGAGCCAATGGCAACTATGGAATTCTGCTGCTGGTAACCCTCGTCATTCGAATAATTCTCAGGCTGCAGCCAGGCAAGGATCCGTGCCTGCTGGTAGTCCTTGATGATCTCCTGATTCGGCTGCAGAACCAGCATCAGGCCAAGTACGATAACCGGAACTCCGACCGCAAGTGTTCCGAAGATTATCCTCAGTGAAAGCCCCCCAATAAAGAGCATAGTAAGGAAAATCAGGATAAAGACCATACTTGTGGAAAGATCGGGTTCCTTGTAGATCAGAATCCAGGGAAAGAGGAACAGTCCCAGACCTGCAAGGATACGGCTGACCGTATTCAGTTTTTCTTTATTTTTCATAATAAACTTTGCAAAGAATAAAATCAACAGAAATTTGGCAACTTCGGAGGGCTGGAATTGTATTCCCGCAATAGTGATCCATCTGGTGGCACCCCCATGGGAGGATCCCAGATAGAGAACGGAAAACAGAAGGATCAGGCTCAGAAAATAGTAGATCCAGTAAAAATTCAAAAGGAAGCGGTAATCCACCAGGGAAAGGATTATCATCATACATACGCCGATAATAAGCCCCACGATCTGGCGGGACTGTACGGATTCACGGGCGCTGCCAATTATCACCACTCCGTAAACCGAAATGATCACAGAAAACAGTATTAAAACAAAATCATAGTTTTTTATATGATAAGCTTTTGGAAACATCAGTCCGAAATGGCGGTACTGTCCGGAAGCACTGCCTCTCCTCTTATAATATCGTCCTTGTCCTCAGTCTTGAAGTAATACTTGAAAACGTCCCTGGTGACCTCTGCCGCATTTGATGAGGTATAGCCGTAGGCTATACGGGTGGCGACTGCGATCTCCGGTCTGTTGTATGGCGCAAAGCCTATAAATACCGCATGGTTCGGTCTTGTGGTTATCTGCTGGGCCGTACCGGTCTTTCCTCCCGCGGTAATGGGGAAGTCCTCAAAGGCACCGTAGCTTTCCACGGCCTTTCTCATACCCTCATGGATCAGATTCCAGGTGGAGCTTGCCATGTTTATCTCGTTCCTTATGGTGGGTGTGTAATCGGTTATGACATTTCCGTTTGCATCCGTCAGCTTGTCAAGCAGGCTTAAGTTATAGCATCTTTTCTCGTTCGCAACAGCATTCACGTATCTGGCGAGTCCGACAGTGGTATATGAGTGGCTGCCCTGTCCGATGGCGGAACGCACCACGTCCTGGGTGGATACATCCGGTTCCGATTCGGTTATCTCGATGCCGGATTTATTCGTAAGACCGAAAAGATCCACATATTTTGTGAGCCTCTCTATGCCGTAATCATTATTATAGATCCCTCCGCGGCTTGCCAGACGGTAACCCACCTCATAAAAGAAGAAGTTGCAGGAATTCTCTATTGCCCCGGTGATATCCAGATTCCCGTGGGTTCCATGGGGGTAGATCCAGCACTTCGGGGAAGGGGTTATTTTTTCAAAAAGACCCTCGCAATCTATATTTTCACCGGCATTTATAACGCCCTCTTCCAGTCCCGCAGCAGAGGAAATGGGCTTAAAGGATGAACCGGGGGCTGTCTTCTGCTGTGTGGCATAGTCGTAGAGCGGAAGGGACTTGTCATTCTGCAGTGATGAGAAATAATCCGCATCAACGGTATTCGCAAGCTTTGAATTGTCAAAGCTCGGATAGGATACACAGGCGAGAACCTCTCCGGTATTGACGTCCGTGACCACGCTGGAACCGGAGCAGGGATCCAGGGCCAGATCCGCAGGGGTTATTTCAAGGGTTTCCAGACGCTTTTTCATAAAGCGGTAGGGAGTGACCTCTCCGCTGTCAAGCTCTGCAAGATTATTGCCCACATCCCTGATCTTTCCCTGCTCATAGAGAAGATGACAGATCTGGAAGCCGGTTATCTCGTCCTGACGGATCATATACTTGATAATCCTCTTGGAAAAATCCCTGTCACTTTTCAGCTCCTCACAGATATAGTCGACCAGCATAAGATAGACCTCGTCGGAATCCATATACTTTTCCCCGGTATTTATCTTTGTGGAATCTATCCAGCCCTTGGCAACCGCCTCCTTCAGATATTCCTTCAGGGAAGCTGTACCGTCCTTCCATTTGAGGTATATCTCATTTTCCTGATCTATACTGTCCCTTAAGAGCACATTTCTCCTTGAGGACTGGAGAAGGGATACCACATAGGCTTCATAGGACTGCTCCTCAAGCACCTGGTCATTATAGGACAATACTCCGTTTGTAAGCTCCTCCCTTAAGCGGTTAATTACATCGGTCTGTTTCGCTGAAAAGGCCGTATAGACTTCCCTCTCATTAGGGCCCGCATTCTCGCCGGAAAGATGATCAATGCTTAGATAATTATTGTCAAAAAGCGCAAAATACACATTGTCGATGGGGATGGTGATATCCGAGCTTTTCACCTCACTGAAGTCATCCGGCTTTTCATCGACGATCTTTGAAATGACTATACCGGCTATCTTCTGCTCCAGTATCCTGTAAACCGCCTTCTGAAGGTCTGAATCGATCGTAAGATAAAGGTCGTTTCCGGCCACGGGGTCGGTCTTGTCTCCGGTTTCCGTTACCCTCCCGAGATTATCCACAAATATGGTCTGCCGGCCCTTTTTTCCCTGGAGCTTTCTCTCCATCACCTGCTCTATTCCGGCCTTGCCGACATAATCATTGAGCTCATAATTTTTAGCATCAACGGCGGTGTCAATATCCGGCTCCTTATTGAATTCTATAAGCTCTTCCTCGCTTATCTTTCCGGTATAGCCGAGAATGTGGGAAAAGCTGGGATCATCTATGTATTCCCGGATGGTATCCTCGGAAATATCAACGCCACGGAGCTCATCCCTGTGCTCCATTACCTCAGCCACAGTCCGCTCATTTACATTTGTTGCAACAGTGGTGGAAATGTACTTCTGGAAGCTGTTCAGGCTCAGGTTGTACCTTACGGTTATTATCTTCAGGAGGTCTTCCTTCGAAAAGCCCTCCTCCGGTGTGAAATCATAGCTTCCGTCATCCCTTGGGGTATAGGTTCCGATCCCGAATTTCTTGTCGGAGCACAGGTATTCTATTATATCGTCGGGGGAGGCATTCTTTTCCCTGGCCTTCAGATCATCAATACTGTTCCTGCCGTAGAGATCGGCCAAAAATCTCTGCTGCCTCGTACCCTCCATTGTAAACTGGTAATTCCCGGATTCATCGAGTATTATGCCGAAATCATTTATCAGCCTGTCTCCGTTATCCTCTATTATCTCCATAAGGCTCACGATCGTATTGTTGATCTCCATATTCTTCTTTGAGCCGGAATCGTAATTATCCTCGATGGTAACGGAATAAGCCAGGGTGTCCTTTGCAAGGGAGATCCCGTTCCTGTCGTATATGGAGCCGCGTGTGCTCTTTATGGTCTTCTCCCTTTCAATCTTTAAGGTAAAATTATCGAGATAGGATTCACCATCTATTATCTGCAGCTTGAAAAGCCTTACAGTCAGTACGGAAAAAAGGATAAAGACTGCTGCCGCCAGAACGAAGAGCCTGGATGTCATTACTCCTATGATCTTGTCACGAAGCTGTTCAAACATCTTTCACCTTTCGTTCTCCCGGAGCGTCATCATCAAAAAGCCCTGCCAGCATCAGCACGGGCTCATAGAGGAGCAGGGTGACTACAAGGGTATATACAGTCTCCGGAAGTATCACATGGACAATATAGAAGCTGAGATCAAGCTTTGATCTCAAAAGGAACAGAAATACATAGGTCAGAAAGCCACAGAAAAAGTCGCTGCAGGTTGTGAGTATAAGGGGGAGCTTGATATCCTCGGGGTAAAAAAGGGTATTGAACATACCGTTCACATAGCCGGCCCATACAAAGAGCAGCATGTAAAAGCCGATGATCCCGTTTCCGTACAGTATATCGGTAAACAGTCCCGCGAAAAATCCCGCGAACATCCCGTCCTTTTTTCCGCCCATAAAGCCAAAGACAGCGGTCAGCATAAGGAGGAGGTTCGGACCTACCTTCCCGAGAGCCAGAGCCTTGAAGAGCGTACACTGCAGGCAGAATGAAATGAAGATACAGATCAGAATAAAGATTCGCTTCTTCACCTCTGGTCCTCCCCGAGATCACTTGTGACCTTCAGCTCCCTTATTACAACCACAGTGCTTAAATGCTCGAAATCCACTGCGGGAGTCAGGGTTCCGGATCTGGTCAGATTATTGGGATCTGTTTCGATGGAGCTTATATAACCTACCGTAAGCTCCGGAAGAAACCTGTTCGAAATATTAGAGGTGACAATCTCATCCCCAACCGCTGCGGTAGAGTCCTGATTTGAAAGCTGTGAAAAACGGATCTCTCCGGAATCCATAAGCTTCAGGTCTCCGGTCACCATTACGGTATCCGATGTGGAGAGCACCATGGAGCTCACATTACTGGCATCGTCAATAAGAGCCCTGACTGTGGAATAGTCAGGTCCCACCTCGGTAACGATCCCCACGAGACCATCCCCGGCGATCACGTTCATATTTTTCTTTATTCCGTCCGCTTCACCCTTATCGATAAGGAATACGGAGAACCAGTTGCCTGGATCCTTTCCGATGATCCTTGCACCGATCTTGTCATATTCCCCGAATCTGTCCTCAAGTCCGTAGAGGTCCCTCAGCTCCTGCAGCTCGTACCTGTCGGCGATAAGCTGGTTTTTTTCAAGGGTGAGGTCCTGTATTTCCTTCTTTAGTTCCTCATTTTCACTTAATACATTCTTTAAGGACTGCCACTCCTCCATTCTGAGGCTGAAGCGCTTCCCTATGGCATTAAGACCTCTTTCCACAGGCACAATGGTATAATTTGCCACGTATGAAAGCGGCCCGGACACAGCGTCCGTAAAAAAGGTGAGAAGCATCAGCGCTATACAGAGGATGGTGATAATAAGCAGGATATAACGACCCGGCATCACAAATTTCTGACGCTTGATGTGTACTCTAGGCATATTGTTTTATCTGGGAGACATTCCGTCTATTGAATAGGCAACAGAGCGGTAATGCTCCTCTTTTATGACACGGGCAAGCCCCAGAGCTACAGTGCTGACCGGATCCTCGGCCAGATTGACCTTCAGGTTTGTGCCCTTATTTATGAGTTTTCCGAAATTACGTAAGGAGGCCGATCCTCCTGTCAGGTAGATCCCGTGACGGTATACATCGGCAGCAAGCTCCGGAGGAGTGCGCTCCAGGATCACCTTTATATTATCGATTATTATATTGATATTTTCGTTTAACGCGCTCTCTATGAGCTCAACAGGGATCTGTCTCTCAACCGGAAGTCCCGTTTCTATATCCCTTCCGTAAACTACCGGCGGAACGGTATCATCATAGTCAGGGGAGGAAAGCTGGATCTTTACCTTTTCGGCAGTCTTTTCTCCTATTATCAGGCTGTACTCTCTTCTTACGGCGCCGATTATAGCTTCGTCAAACTTTCTCCCGCCGATCTTTATCAGCTTTGAAAGGACAATGCCCCCGAGAGACAGTATGGATATCTCCGTGGTGTCAAAGCCGGAATTCACCACCAGCATTCCCTGGCTGGTCTTTACGTCCACATTGAGCCCAAGACCGTCAGCCACCGCCTTGTCAACTATCATTATACGCTTAGCCTTTACATTGGCATCGCTGATAAGGTCGAAGAAGGCTCTTTTCTCCACCTCGGTTATGTCCTTTGGAACTGAGAGAAAGAAATCCGCACCGCTGTACTTCTGCTTTGCAGTAAGGTCGGTTATGAAGCATTTCAATACTGTCTGCATATCCTTTATATCCGCAATGACACCGTTATTTAAGGGAAAGCTGGTCCGGATATTTGCAGGAGCCTTCTCATACATATCATAGGCATCATCTCCGTAGGCTAAAAGGGTGTCCTTCTTCATAACGGCGATCATATTCTTCTCTCTCAGGATGGTTCCGTCCATATTATTGTAGATCTTTATATTTCCGGTACCGAGATCAATACCGAAAGCCGGTAGGTTTGACATTTTTTCTCCTTTATACTTAATACTCTGTTCTGTCCCTTACACTTAGGCACATTTCTTAAAGGGTTCGAAAAACGTGCCCGCAGAACGTCTTCCTGACAGTTACCATTCGGAGCTGTATCTCTCCCTCATGCTAACGTACGTGCCATCCCCTATTATGATGGAGTCCGTGAGCTTTACACCGATGATACTTCCCGCAATGATAAGAAGCTTCGTCATCTCGATGTCCTCTGAGCTGGGACTGGGATCGCCGCTCGGGTGGTTATGAAGAACGATGACCTGGGACGCATTTTTCTTCAATGCCAGTGAAAAAAGCTCTCTCGGGCTTAAAAGCGACCTGTCCGCAAGTCCCTTTGTAAGCACATGGGAAGAAATAAGGTTTGCCTTTGTGTCAAGAAGCACGGCTCTTACCTCTTCATGAGAGAGGTGCCTCATATCCTCCATAAAAAACCTTGCGCATTTTTTCGGATGGTCAAAGCATACATTGCCCTTTAATCTTGCCTTCCAGAGCCTCTTTGAATATTCCGTAAGGCATTTTATCAGGATAAGCTTTACCCTTCCGATACCGGGAATTGACAAAAGATCACTGTCCGCTATGCTTTCAATTCCGGCAACAGAACCCTCAGGCCCCGCTTTTTTCAATATCTCCTTTGCGGTTTCCAGGGAATTCATATCCCTGCTCCCGTTACGCAGGATTACCGCCAGAAGCTCGGCATCGCTTAAGTATTCCGCCCCGTACTCCTCGCATCTCTCGTAAGGCCGTTCATTACCCGGCAATTCCTTTAACCTGTCTCTCATAGTACTCCTTTTACCTACAAGGAGTTCCCCCAAAGGACAGATATATTATTTTATCATTATTTTCTGTTATAGTAAACGGGAACAATTTCTTTTTGACTTAAAAAACGGAAAGTGTTATTATAAAAAATATGTATAATGTATACACTTCAAGCTGTTGAAAGCGGTTTTACGTAAGAGGGGGGTATTTCTTGACAGCGGCTGTGTTTTCTGAATTATCCGATCAGCTTAAAGGAAGCTTTTTGCTAAAGCTCCCTTCATTTGAGAACGGATTGTCGGAAGGGCTTTTTTCAAAGGAGCTTATGATATTGCTTTCCCTGTTCTTAATTATGATTTTTTCTCTGCTCCTATGCTTCGTAGGAAGAAGGGCCTTAAGCACCCTCCTTTTTCTTATTTCGGGCATGGCAGGCGGCTATGGAGGGATACTTTTTACCTCCCGTCTGACCTCCAATAAGCTTATGCAGCTCTATTTTTTTGTTATCTTTATCTTTGCTGGATTTGCTGCGATATATGCCGTAAGTATGATCATTAACCATGTAATTTCATTATTATCACTCCTTAGCGCTTCGGATATATTCCTTGTGTTTATTTCCGCTTTTCTCGGGGCTTTTCTCGGAAGTACGACACTTTACTTCTGTATATACGACAGTAAGCTTTTAGCCGCTGTATTATTTTTCCTGCTTTTCATTTCCGGCTTGATATGCCAGCTTAGGGCAGGGAAAAGCAGCAGGATCTTTTATACCTACAATGATCTTTGTTCGCTGAAGCCCCTTGAGGAAATAAAGGGATCGGAGGACGGTTCAGGTGTTTGACGTAAAGCGTTTGGAGCTAAAATATATTCTGGAGGACAGTAAGGTAAGCAGGTTAAAAAGGGTGCTTGGCGCCGTGATGGAGCCGGATTCCCATAATTCACAATCCGACGGATACAGTATCCGCTCTCTTTATTTTGATTCCGTATATAACAGGGACTTTAAGGAAAAGATAAACGGACTTGAAAACCGTAAAAAAATCCGTTTACGTATTTACGGCGGGTCCGATATCATAAAGCTTGAGTTAAAGGAAAAATTCAATGATCTTTGCAGAAAGCGCTCTCTTGTTATTTCTGCGGAGGAGGCTTTATGCTTAATGAACTGTGATTATTCTGTTCTCTGTGATAAGGGGGAGCTCGGAAAAAATCTTTACTTCGAAATGACCGAAAACACCTATATCCCGAAGACCATAGTGGAATACAGGCGATATGCGTTTATTTACGATATAAACGATATCAGGGTTACCTTTGACCGTGATCTTATGGCTACGGAGGCAGATCTTGATCTTTTCAATAAGGATCTTACCATGTATCCCGTGGCGCCGCCCTCGCAGATCACCATGGAGGTAAAGTACGATTCCTTCCTTCTTTCCTTCATCAAGGACGCGATAGAAAAAGCGGAAGCAAGCAGGATCTCAAATTCAAAATACATTCGCGCGAGACTGGTATCATCAAGTTTGATATAAAAAAGGAGCTGAATTTATGAAACAATACTTTTACGATTCACTTATCGATGCCCAGGGTTCCCTGTCCTTAACGGATATTCTCATTAATTTCCTGGCTGCTGCAATAATCGCCATAGCCATATATATATCCTACAGGCTTTCCCATGTGAGCGGGGTTTATAATAAAAAATTCAATGTATCCCTTATCATGCTCACGCTTATCACGACACTGGTTATGAACGTGATAGGAAACAATATCGCTCTCTCCCTCGGCATGGTCGGAGCGCTTTCGATAGTACGCTTCCGTACCGCCATCAAGGACTCGAGGGATACGGCTTATATCTTCTGGTGTATAGCAGTGGGTATATGCTGCGGCGTTTCGGAATATTTAATAGCCGGTATCGGTTCCTTTATAATCTTTGTCTTCCTTATCTTTTTCGGAATTATTAAGAATGACGACAGGGTCCTCTTAGTCATAAAAGCGGATCTCTCCGATGCGGACAAGATAGACAATGCTGTAGATACATTTTTTAAGGGAAAGGAAAAGCTGAAGGT
Source organism: uncultured Lachnospiraceae bacterium (assembly GCA_947167135.1). Taxonomy (GTDB): domain Bacteria; phylum Bacillota; class Clostridia; order Lachnospirales; family Lachnospiraceae; genus NK4A144. The sequence continues at coordinate 16,911 of CAMVGV010000032.1, read as the reverse complement.
AAAGAACCAGTCGATCGATGCCGGCAGTGCGGACATGATATTTGAGGTCTCCGGGAAGCTGCTGGATAAAAAGGATAAAAACGGTGCCCTTCTTAAAAGCCTTAAAGAGATTCAGGGACTCCACAGCTTTAATGTGGTACGTCAGGAGGATGATCTGATTTGAGGAGGAGAAATCCCAATAGGAGGATACTGCTTCTGATCCTTTGGATCCTTGCCTGTGCCCTTTTGTTCATACTTTCCTTTCCCCGTTTTTTTACCAATAACGGGATACTGAATCCCGGAAGCTATAAAACACTGGAAAAAGACAGCTCGGCGGAGAACCCTCTGAAATATGTGGGTACGGATTTTTCCGTAAAGCGTGGCTTCCATACGAATCTGCCGATCGTGATCCTTGAGATCGACGGAGAATTACCGGAATACAAGTATTTTACCGATGACGGGATAGAAATATCGGATAAGGATATTGAGCCCTATACCTCCGGAAAAATGACCGTAATATATAAAGAGAATGGTGAAAGTACACCCTTTGATGCTCCTATATATGAAAGCGGTATAAAGATAAAAAAACGCGGACATACCTCAATGGCCTTCGATAAGCCCCAGTACAAGATAAAGACCTTCCTGCCTGACGGGACAAATAATGACGCATCCATCCTCGGGATGGGAGAAGGAAATGACTGGATCTTAAACGGCTCTCTTGCGGACAAGAGCCTTATCCGTAATTATCTGGCATACCGGATATGCTCCGAGGTTGGCGGAAATGATCTGTCCCCTGATGTTCGCTACTGTGAGGTACTTATGAATAGTGACGGCGTTCTAAAGTATAACGGCGTTTATCTTCTGTCAGAGTCCATAGATGCCGGACCGGAACGCGTTAATATAGAAAAAACAGGGAAAAAAACAGATTATACGAGCTATATAATAAGGCGTGACAGACAGACTGATTTTGACGTTATGCTGAGAACCTACGGGCGGCTGCATGGCTTCTCCGAACAGTATATCGGGATAAAATATCCGGGAAAGACCAAGCTTACCGAGTCTCTTATCAGATATATAGAGAAGGATTACTCGATAACGGAGCGTATCCTTTACTCTGACAGGCTGAATGAATACAGGCTTTACAAGAAATTCATAGATACAAAGAGCTTTGCGGATTATTTCCTGTTAAACGAATTCTTCGGAAATTATGACGCCGGTGAGCATTCCACTTATATGTATAAGGACTCCGGCAGTAAGCTCTGTATAGGACCGGTATGGGATTTTGACCAGGCCATGAACAATAATTCCCTTGAGGAAATGGACACGGACAGTATAGCCTTCCATACCAAGCCTCTTTTCGACCGCCTCGTGCTTGACAGGGAATTTATAAATATTCTTAAGGACCGATACGTTACACTCCGTAAATCGGCTCTTAATGAAGAACATATCAACGATATTATTGATGAGACGGTTGCCTGTCTAAGATCCGCAAGGAAAAGGGAATGGTACAGGTATGCCGCCGATTACGTCCATTATGACGAACCCTCTCCGGGAAATTATTATCTTCAGGGATATCTTATCGACGGGATAGAGATAGACAGAATGAATGATGATTATGACCAGGAGATATATAATATCAGAAATTACCTCCATAAGCACTCCCTTGTAATTCAGGAGAGTCTTACGGAGCTTTATGACAGCACACGGTTTGATACCTCACCCGGAGGGTATAATGTATATTTCCTGATACTCCTCTTTGCGGTCTTTGCCGTGCCCTCCCTGGTAATAAACCAGAGAAAGTGAAGAAGCCTGATGATTTTTTCTTTTTTCAAGCCTCCGTTCTTTAATCCGGTTTTTTTTGAAGCCCTTTTTACGGAGATCATACTGCGGCAGGAGGATGTGCCTCCGAGGGATTATTTCCTGAAATTTCTAAATACAACGGCAGGAATATGGGGCTTCAGGCTGCTTTTCGTTTTGCTGCTCTGCTTTACGGCTTTCCTGTATTTTCGTATCAGAAGGGATAAAGAGAAGTAGATGTTATTTTCGAGCATAGTTTTTTTATTCTATTTTTTCCCTGCAGTTTTCCTGCTGTATTATTTACTTTCATTTTCAAGGCTTCTGCAGAACCTGCTCCTGCTCGTAGCATCCCTTTTCTTTTACGCCTGGGGAGAGCCGGTATATGTTCTTATAATGCTCTCTTCCATTATATTTAATTCGGTCTTCGGCTATATTGTTGCGTTTACCCGGAATAAAAGCCTGAAAAAAGCCTTTCTGGTTCTGGATATCGCCGTAAATCTCCTCGTTTTGTTTGTTTTCAAATATCTCGCCTTTGTCCTTGATATAATCGGAAGTGCCGGGAAGATAGACGTTCCCGAAGTAAATATCACCCTGCCTGTAGGGATCTCTTTTTTCACCTTTCAGGCACTTTCCTATGTGGTGGATGTGTACAGGGGTACCACAAAGCCCGAAAATCCCTTTTACGTGGGGCTTTATATCTCCTTCTTCCCGCAGCTTATCGCCGGTCCCATAATCCAGTACAATACGGTGGCGGATCAGATAAGGAACAGGAGGTCGGATTTAAATAAGATCGCCCTCGGAGTATGCAGGTTTACGGCAGGACTCGGAAAGAAGGTGCTTTTATCAAATACCTTTGCCGCCGTAGCAGACAATATTTTCGGATGGTCTGCAATCGGAACCGATAATTATCCCGTTCCGGCACTCCTTGCCTGGCTTGGAAGTATTTCCTACTCTCTTCAGATATATTATGATTTCTCTGCATATTCCGATATGGCAATCGGCCTCGGTCTAATCTTCGGTTTCAAATTCGGAGAGAATTTCAATTACCCCTACGCCGCGGACTCCGTCAGTGAATTCTGGAAGCGCTGGCATATTTCCTTAACGGACTGGTTTCATGATTACGTTTATTTTCCTCTCGGGGGAAGCCGTGTAAAGAATAAGGATTTCATGGTGCGAAATATGTTTATAGTCTGGCTCCTTACGGGGATCTGGCACGGAGCAAACTGGACCTTTATCTTCTGGGGACTTATGTACTTTGTTGTTCTTCTTGTCGAACGCTTTTTTGATATACCGACAAAGCTTCAGAACAGGTTCGTAAAGCACCTTTATACCCTTTTGATAGTCAATGCCCTTTGGGTGGTTTTCCGTGCGGATGATCTATATCAGTCGGGTATCATGTTCTTAAATATGATCGCATTAAACAGGAACGGTATATTTAGCTCCACCGCCCTTATGTTTTTACGGGAGAACTGGTTCTTCTACCTTCTCGGGATCATCTTCTCCATGCCTGTCGTCAGGGATTTTAATGAGCGGATTTATAAAGCTCCGGAAAGAGGAGCCGCGAGAGTATGGTCCTTTCTCTATCCGCTCCTTATGACCCTTGTTTTCATTATAAGCGTAAGCTACCTTGCAAGCGGAACCTACAATCCTTTTATATATTTCAATTTCTGAGGGATAAGGACATGAAGGATTATTTTTTCAGAAAAAAGCTCTTTGCGGTAATATTTCTCCTTATGATCTATACCTATGCCGGATTCAATCTTATGAATAATCCGGCCGGCCTTTTATCAAATGTCAGGGAAGCCTTAAATAACGGTATTCCGGATACGGCAAAGCTTGAGAGCTCCATAAATTCAAATATGCTCTTCCGTATGAATTTTATTGAGCTCTACGGCTTCATACAGGTACTCCTTGATAAAAGGGAATTCAATAATTTCACAAGTATAAAGGATGAGTCCGGGGCACTGCATTATTCCAGCTTCTACAGAAACCGCAGCGATGACTACAGGGAAAATGCCCTTCGATTAAGGAGGATGCAGGACTATGTTGAAAAATATGGTACGAAGGTTATGCTGGTCGTTACCCCCTCAAAATATAATAAAAAATATGTCAGTCTCCGCACCGGTCTTTCTCCAAATGACCCGAACAGTGTGGTTGACGAATTGCTTTTCTATGCCAATCAGTTCGGTATCACCACCCTTGACTTAAGAAACAGCTTTCCCAATAGCGAGCTTGACTACTCTCACACCTTTTTCCGGACGGATCACCACTGGACCGTCCCTGCGGCCTTTTATTCCGCAAAGCTTCTTAGGGACAAAATGAATGAGGAGTACGGTCTTACTCTGGATCCGGAGGGATACTATACGGATCACAATAAAAGCTACGAAGAAATTACCTATAAAGGCGGCATGCTCGGTTCGATGGGCAGAAAGACTGGAGCTGTTTTTTCCGGTGTGGATGATTTCACCGCGTACTGGCCGAAATTCGAGGGCAGCTTTGCCAGGGAAAGCATGACAAATGACGGAAGAAAGATACGACTCGCAGGAAGCTTTGAAGAAACCTTTATTAACAGGGATGCTCTTGATAACAGGAATGATCTGTACAGCGGATCCCAGTATTCCTTATATCTAAATGAGCTTCGTATCTATGAGAGCATCATTAACAAGGAAAAGCCTGATGGAATAAAGCTGTTTATGATAAGAGACTCCTATTTTTCCCCTGTTATATGCTTTCTCTCGCCCCTTTGCTCCCGTATAGATGCCATGTGGTCCCTTGAGGAATCCGATGCCATCGATATAGAAAGCTACGTAAAAGAAAACAGATTCGATTATATCATTGTGGAAGTATATCCTTACAATATTGAGGACGCCGCATTTAATTTTTTTAAGGGTGAAAAGTGAAAAATATAAGGCTCCTTTTACATGATTTAAGAAGTAAAATATGGTTCGTGATCAACACCTTCTTCACCTTGATGTATCTCATGTGGAGGCTGTTCTTCACTATTCCCTTCGAGTACGGGATGATCTCCATACTTGCAGGCTTTTTCCTGTTTTTCGTTGAGGCTCTCGGTATGGTGGAGGCTTTTGTGCATTATGCAAATATGTATAATATCCGCCCCTATAAGAAGCCTGAAGACATAAGGCCCGAGGAATATCCGGATGTGGATGTTTTCATAGCAACCTATTCGGAGGAGCCGGCTCTCCTATATAAGACCATAAACGGATGCAAGCACCTTAACTACCCCGATCCCTCAAAGGTACATATTTATGTCTGTGACGATAACAGGAGAAGTGAGGTACGTTCCCTCGCCGAAAGTATGGGCGTGAATTATCTGGATCGCCCTGACAACAAAGGCGCAAAGGCAGGAAATTTAAATAACGCTCTTAAGCACAGCAGCTCCCCCTACATTTTGACTCTGGACGCCGACATGATCGTTCAGAGCTGTTTCCTTATGGAAACCATGCCCTATATTGTGGATGCCGAAAGAAGGAACAGGGGAAGGAAGGAGAAAGACAAGATCAAGCTTGGCTATATCCAGACACCACAGGCCTTTTATAATCCTGACCTCTTCCAGTATAATCTTTTTTCCGAGGGAAGGATCCCGAATGAGCAGGACTATTTCTACAGAGATATTCAGATTGCGAGGACCAGAAATAACAGCGTGATCTACGGCGGCTCCAATACCATAATAAGCAGGGAAGCCCTTGAAGAGATAGGAGGCTTTTATACCGGAGCGATCACCGAAGACTTTGCGACCGGTATTCTTATACAGCAGGCGGGTTATGTGACCCTGGGACTCGGCAGACCCCTGGCAAGCGGACTTTCACCCACGGATCTTCCGAATCTGATACAGCAGCGTGTCCGCTGGGCGAGAGGCGTTATAGCAACGGGCAGAAAAATGCATATATTCAGGAGCCGGAAAATGTCCTTTTCCCAGAAAATGAATTATTGGGCTTCTGTTTATTATTGGTATGCACCGGTAAAAAGACTCATTTATATCCTGTCGCCGATACTTTACGCCACCTTTAATTTCATGGTCTTTAAGTGTACCCTCCCAGAGATCCTGATTTTCTGGCTTCCGATGTATATCTCCAGTAATATCAGTCTCAGCATGCTGAGTGAGCATGTGCGTAATTCAAAGTGGACCGGCATATACGAAACCATTCTTTTTCCCTATATGCTGATACCTGTTTTACTGGAGTCTTTCGGGATAACCCTGAATAAATTCAAGGTCACGGATAAAAGCGACGATAGCAAGGGACAGGTGGAATTTATTTATATGCTGCCCTTCCTTACGCTAATAATACTGTCGCTTATCGGGGTAGTCCGCTGCATTCTTATAATGTTCCAGAGCAATTCCTTTTCTCCGGTAGTGATCCTCTTCTGGCTCTTAAATAATCTTTTCTTTCTTGTTATGTCCGTATTTTTTACTACAGGCAGGGCTGCAAACCGGAAATTTGAAAGATTCCCCATTGTGACAGACTGCACGGTTCATGATTCGGACTTAACCGTTCAGGGGAAAACAATGGACCTGTCCGAGGAAGGGATGGCTGTTATCCTTAATAAGCCTTATATGCTGGGTGATGTCGTAACAGTGGATGTGAGTAACGATATGTACAGCGTATCCTTAAAGGGAGAGGTTGTTTATGTATCCGAAAAGAAGATGGGCTGGGGCTATTCCATAAAGATAAATGATTATATGGGATACTATGATACCTATCTTGAGCTTCTTTATGACCGCATCCCGATGCTCCCCTCCGAGATAAAGGCAGATGTCGGAAGCTTTGACGATCTTCTCATAAATACCAAAAAAAGAGTGGATATCCCCTTTTACCAGAAAAGAAAATTTGCGAGAATAGATATCGGTCTTGACTCATTCTGTAAAGGCAGGAAGATGCATGTACTGGATTTTAATTATGAATTCTTAAGTGTTGTTATCCCTGATCCCGAAAAAAGGATTAGGCTCAGTATCTTTGAAGACCTGACCCTTGAGCTTTTGTACGAAAGGGAGATCGGAAAGGACCATCACCTTTACAGGGTGCTGAATATCTATGATATAGTTGCCGACAGAGCGCTTTACCTAAGGCTTATGGAATGGCTTGTATCCGTTTCGAAAAAAGCTCATGAAAAAAGGGAAGAGCTTGAAAAACAGGAAAGAATGATGCAGAAAATGGCAGCAAAAAACTATTTTAATGAAATGGATCTCGTGTGATGTACAGAAAAAGACAGGTCAACCTATATTTTCTCTTATTATTCATACTGCTTATTGTTCTCGCTGCGCTTGTTTCAGCGAGCGTCTATGTCTTTAACCTTCTTAAGAAGGATAGGGAAAGGCGGCTCCTTCCCGGGATCGTGTGCTTTGGGGATTCGCTTACGGCAGGATTCATACCGGACAGCGATCCGGCTCCCTATGCCGACACACTGAAAAGACTGATACAGGAAAATTACTGTAATACCGATGTCGTGAATTTCGGTGCATCCGGCGAGGATTCCGCCACCATTACGGCAAGAAGCGGGGCTGAACCCCTTTTTCTTTCAAATGATGTCCTTATCCCCGAAGACACTTCCCCTGTGGAGATAGAGCTTGAGGACAAAACCGGAAGACGCCTGGTCCCTTTAATGTATATGGATTCAGGATTTAATTCCTGCACCTTGAACGGGATAGAGGGAACCCTGGAAAATAAATTTCCGGGATCAAAGGAAGGCATATATTCATTCAGAAGGACTGCTCCCGGGGAGCCTTCTTCGGTGCCTAAGGGAAGTAAGCTTATTCCCGCATCCGCAAGGCTCTGTCTTGATCATATCCCGATCATATTCATGGGAACAAACGGCGGCTTCTCATCCTATGAAGAGCTGATCGAACAGACGGATGCAGTTATCAGATACCGCAGCGCCGGAGCAGGCGGAAAATATGTGGTGGTTGGGATATATAACGGCAAAGCGGATTGGCTTGACGGCTATGATCAAATGATGTACAGGCATTATAAAGAGCATTTTATAAGTCTCCGTTCCTTCCTTGCTTTTCATGGCCTGGATTCCGCCGGCCTCCTTTATAAGGAGGAAGATCTTAATGCGATGGACAGCGTGAGCGTTCCACCCTCTCTTCTTTCGGATTCGGTGCATCTCACAAAGGAAGGCTATGAGGTTCTCGGAAGGCTTATCTTTGATAAAATGGATGAGCTTGGGTATTTTGACGGCTTTAAGGAGGGATGGATGCCCTTCTCCTTCCTTACCGGGAAAGATACCAAAGAAAAAAAGGAGACGATGAAATTTGTCAAGGAGCTTCCGAACGGTATCAATATCGGGAATACACTTGATTCTTATCCGACGGACGGCTCCGACTTTAACGAACTGGATATTGAAACCTTCTGGGGAAATCCGTCCATTACCGAAAAATACATTGACGGACTTAAGGAATCCGGTATCTCCTTATTAAGGATACCTGTTACCTGGGACATACATACGGACGAAGCCGGTAAGCTGAGTGCGGTCTGGCTCGGCAGGGTCAAGCAGGTAGTTCATTATGCATACGGAAAAGGAATGTATATCATACTTGACATGCATCATGATAAAGCCCTGTATCCTGGATATGAAGATCTTGACAAAAACGCATACAGGCTGTCCCGTATATGGAAGCAGATCGCATATGAATTCAGGGATTATGATAAGAAGCTCATCTTTGAAGGCCTGAATGAGCCAAGGCTCTATGATACCGAAATTGAATGGGGCGACGGAAATGAGGACACCTCCTTCTGCCTTTACGTGCTGAACCGCTCCTTCATTGATACGGTGAGAAGCTCCGGAGGAAATAACGGGGAACGCTATCTCATAATCGGAGGCTATCACACGGGTTCAAGCGAAAAAATCCTGTCCGATATTAAGATACCCTCGGACACGCATCTGATCATCGGAGTCCATGCATATCTGCCCTATGATTTTGTGCAGACCACGGAAAAAAACAGCTGGAGGATGGACAGAGCGGAGGATGTCAGGGAAATAGATGATCTTAGACACAATCTTACGGAATTTGAGACAAGAACCGGACTTCCTGTAATAGTCACGGAATTTGCCTGTATTGCCAAAGGAGAGCATGAAAATGACCGCAGGGAATGGTGCAGGTATTATTTGGAAAGCATGAACGGAAGAAGCATTCCCTGTATCTGGTGGGATGACGGTGACGAATCCGAATATGGTTTATTTGACCGGACGACAGGGGAGCCCTTGTACCCGGAACTCTGCAGCTTTTTTATCTGTTCAGAACCCTCTGGCTTCTGAACAGATATAGCGCATTCGGTCAATTAAATCGCGCTTCGCACGATAGACCGAATGCCAAAATGCCGAGGTTTTCATACGTCACTTGCGGTTCCGCAAGTGACTGTTCTGAATAGTTACGCAGCTTTTTCATTAAGAAGGAGGTTCCGTAAGTGCTTCGGGCTTTTACGTATCCCTGTCCCTCATAAGATATTCAACAGAATTTAAAATGGCATATTTCACATGGGGGAAGGTCAGACCACCCTGGAAATATACCGAATAGGGCGGCCTTAGCGGTCCGTCGGCACTTAATTCTATGGAGGAGCCGGATACAAAATTTCCGGCTGCCATAATGACCTCACTGTCATAGCCCGGCATATCCCAGGGCTCCGGGGCCACGAAGCTGTCAACAGGGGCTGCGGCCTGTATGGCCCGGCAGAAGGAAATAAGAGACTTCGGATCATTAAAGGTCACGGCCTGGATTATGTCATGGCGCTCCTCCTTTCCGTTTGGAAGTACGTCATAGCCAAGCCTCTCATAAATATTTGCGGCAAATATTGCTCCCTTCAGGGCTGCCGCAGTGACGACAGGGGAAAGAAAGAATCCCTGATAGAATTCCGGCAGTACACCTAAGGATGCTCCGACCTCCTTCCCGAGTCCCGGAGACGTTAAACGGTATGCCGCATTCTCCACACATTCCTTTGTGCCGCAGATATAGCCGCCGATCGGAGCGAGGCCTCCCCCGGGATTCTTTATAAGAGAGCCGACCACCATATCCGCACCGTATTCAGAGGGCTCTTCCCTTTCCACGAATTCCCCGTAGCAGTTATCTACCATGATCCTTACATCCTTCTTCACTGATCTTATAAAGCTTATTGTCTCCGCAATGTCTTTAACACCGAAGGAACGTCTGGTCTGGTAGCCCTTTGAACGCTGAATGGTCACAAGCTTTGTTCTTTTATTTATATTTTCACGGATAGAATCAAAGTCAAAGCTTCCGTCACTCTTTAAGTCTGCCTGGGCATAGCTTATGCCGTATTCCTTTAGGCTTCCCCTGCTCTCCCGAATCCCTATGACCTCCTCCAGGGTATCATAGGGCTTTCCCGCAGCGCTTAAAAGCTCATCTCCCGGCCGCAGATTTGAAAAAATAGCCAGAGAGAGGGCATGGGTCCCGCAGGTTATCTGCGGACGTACCAGTGCGTCCTCGGTCTTAAATACATCGGCATATACCCTTTCCAGAGTGTCCCTGCCGATATCATTATAGCCGTAGCCCTTTGTACCGTAGAGACAGGCCTCGCTTACCCTCTCCTTATGGAATGCTCTTAATATTTTAAGCTGGTTTACTTCAGCGGTTTCGTCAATTTTATCGAACCTGGGCTTAAGCTCCTGCAGGACCTCTTCACCGAGCTCATATAGCTCCTCCCTGATACCGAGGGATCTGTACATTTCTTTAGTGCTCATTTGTTTCTCCTTTATCGAATGCATTCTCTATTACGAGAAGACTTTTATCATGTTTAAGCCAAATGTGTATCCGATGTGTGCTGGATTTGCGCGCGCAGGTCCTGACGAAGCTTCTTAGTGAGCCTAAACAAACAGCGCAAAAAGCACACGGATGTGCTTTTTAGCCGTAATTGAACAAGGATGTGAATAAAGGCGGCGCGTCCGTCATTGTCAGCCCTTCCTGGCGAGCTTAGAAGACTTCGTCACGACACGAGCACGGAAATCCGGTGCACATTCGGATACACGTGTAAACGGAAACATCAATGTAGCAACATATAGTCAATGATCTCATCATCCGAGGAAAAGCTGCTCTTGTCGATAAAAACGGCTTCCTTTTCCTTTCGAAACCAGGTAAGCTGACGCTTTGCGAAGTGGCGTGTCTCTTTTTTTATGGCGTCAATGGCTTCGTCTCTATTGTAAGAGCCGGTCAAGTAAAGATAGGCCTGTTTATAGCCCAAGCCCTGCATAGAGGTCATTTCGGGTTTTACACCCAGATCGATAAGCTTCTTCGTTTCCTCAAAAAGTCCCTTTTCCACCATGATATCAACTCTTCTGTTTATCCGTTCATAGAGTATATCACGGGGGAGGGTCAGGACAAAAAACCTTAGATCGTAGGGAGAGTTCTTTTCCCGCTCTTTTTTATTGTGCTCGGAGATCCGCTCCCCTGTCACATGGTGGTATTCCAGAGCCCTGATAACCCTCTTCATATTGCCCGGAGGGATCGCGTCGCAGGAAGCGGGATCGATATGACGGAGTCTTTCGTAGAGGTCATTAGCGGGGTCCAGCGCATCCCTTTCAAGCTCTGCCCTGTATTTAGGGTCAGAAGCACCGTCGGAAAAATCATTGTCATAGATCAGGGCATGAAGATAAAAGCCGGTTCCGCCAACTATTAGCGGAAGCCTTCCCCGTGATCGGATATCCCTTATGGCGGCCTTTGCAAGGGAGACAAAAAGCGCTACGTCAAAGCCTTCCGTAGGCTCCAGACAGTCGATAAGGTGATGGGGAACTCCCTGCATTTCGGATGCGCTTATCTTTGCAGAGCCTATATCCATATGCTTATAAACCTGTATCGAATCCGCGGAGATTATCTCAGCATTAAGCCTTTTCGCAAGCTTAAGGGAAAGCTCGGTCTTTCCCACGGCTGTCGGTCCCGCGAGGACTGTCAGGCTGTTATCCTTCATCACAATACCCGCTTAAATTTCTTTTCCAGCTCTTTTTTTGACATCTTTATGATGGTTGGGCGGCCGTGAGGACAGTTATAGGGATCCTTGCAGGAAAGAAGCTGATCAATAAGTGCCTCAGCCTCATTTAAGCTTATTGCTGTATTCCCCTTAATGGCTGCCTTACAGGACATGGAAGCGATCTTATCATGGATAATACTTATATCCTCATCCTTAATCCCTGATGAGAGCTCGTCAAGTAAAGAAGTCATCACCTCATGTTCGTTCAGACCGTAGAGATTATAGGGCACAGTCCTAACGGCAAAATCATTTCCGCCAAATGGTTCAATTTCAAAACCCATTTCAATGAATCTTGGTAAAAATCTTTCAAGTACTGACCTCTGCTCACCGCTTAAAGTCATAATGATCGGCGGATTAAGGTTCTGAGTGATCACGGACCTCTTTTTAAACTGCTCTAGGAAGCTCTCATAATTAACCTTTTCATGTGCTGCATGCTGGTCGATTATAAGCATTTCGTCCCTGTACTCTATTATCCAGTAGGTATCAAAGATCTGTCCCACGATCTTAAATTCCTTTGAAGCATCGCGGGAAAGGATCTTTTCCTCGAAAAGATTGAGCTGCGAACCCTTTACTCCGTCGTCAAAAAAGGGTTTTTCAAGCGGTGCCGCCTCTGTCCCATCGATCGTATCCGGGGAAACAGGGGAAGGACGCTCGTCCTCCCTCTCCTTTGGAATTATCTGAGCGCTTGTTCCCGCATCATAAACGGTCTCCTCCTTAAATAAGGAAAGCGGCTTCTCGCTGTTTTCTGTGTATGTGACCGCATTCACTGCTTCAAAGGGTTCCGGGGCTTTTTCAGGGATCTCCGGTCTCGAAGGTTTGAGCAGAGTTTCCTTTTCAAAATCGAAGTTATTAATGAATTCCCGGTTTGAAAGTGTGTCTTTTACGGCGTTTCTTATAAAATCATATACCCCGGAACCGTCAGACAGCTTTATCTCCATTTTCCTCGGATGGACGTTTATATCCACATTTTCACAGGGGATATCAAGCTTTAGGACAGTAAAGGGGAATCTGTGCTGCATCAGAAAGCCGGCATAGCCGTCTTCAATCGCCTTTGAAATGATATCATCCTTTATATAACGGGAATTTACGAAATAGTTTTCCATCACTCTGCTGTTACGGGCAATGATCGGCTTTGAAATAAAGCCCTTAAGGGACATATTTCCGGATGATACGTTTACAGGAAGGAGGGAGTCGGTAATCTCACGTCCGTATATACGGTATATCACCTCCTTCAGATCTCCGTTTCCTCCGGTAAAAAGCTTATTTGACCCGTTGACACTGTATTTAACGGAAATATGTGGGTTTGAAAGTGCGATCTCTTCAACCAGGGTACTTATGTGCCCGGCCTCGGTATTGGCGCTTTTTAAGAATTTCCGTCTCGCAGGCGTATTAAAAAAAAGATCATTAACGATAAAGGTTGTCCCGTCGGGAACACCCGCTTCCTCAAAGGAAACCTCGGTTCCGCCTTCTATAGTGTACTTTATACCGATAGGATCATCTACGGTTTTCGTAAACAGGCGAACCTTCGACACGGATGCGATGCTCGGGAGCGCTTCCCCCCTGAAGCCCAGGCTTTTAAGAATTAAAAGATCCTCGATACTCCTTAATTTGCTCGTGGCATGGGGCAGAAAAGCGGTACGGACCTCCTTTCTTTCTATGCCGGAGCCGTTGTCGCTAACCCTGATCTCATCGATCCCACCGTTTTTTATATCAACGGAGATCCTTGTGGCGCCTGCATCCACAGCATTTTCAAGAAGCTCCTTCACTATGGAGGCTGGTCTCTCAATCACCTCTCCCGCAGCGATCTTATCTATTGTTTTACTGTCAAGTACCTGTATCATAGTTTCCCTGATTTTATCTAACCTGTAACTCTTTTGTAAGTAACGTAATCCTGAGCGAAGCTAAGGATCGTTTAGACCGTTCTGTCAGAAAGATTCTTCGGGCTGCGCCCTCAGAATGACAAATGGCTGCGCCCTCAGAATGACAGATGGCTGCGCCAAGTAGCCGTCGCTGTCCGGATTTGTATGGCGGTATATGCGGGCCGGATTGATAGCGAACGACTGCAGTTTTGTACCGAAACGTGGCGGCGCGACGCGGAAGCGCTTTTTTTTGGAGCAGGAGCGCCGTCCAGATGTTTCGGTACAAAACAAAGGTAGTGAGCGTAATCCGGTCCGCATATACCGTCAGACAGATGTTTCACCAGCGGTTTTTTATGTCATTCTGCAGCTTGTACAGGTGGTTTAAGGCGTCCATCGGCGTCATGTGGCTAAGATCCAGTTCGGAAAGCTGCTTTAATATGTCATTGTCGCTAAGGGTGTCAAATAGGGACATCTGGTTTAAGTCAACCTCATCATAACGCCTTACTCCCCTGCCGCTCCCGATGATGTTTGCCTGGCTTTCATCCGCAATACTGCTCAGATTAAAGGTAATATCATTATCCGCAAGGTCTGCTGCTATCTCTTCAGCTCTGTCCGTCACCGAATCCGGAACACCGGCAAGCCTGGCAACGTGGATCCCGTAAGATCTGTCTGCGCCTCCACGGATTATTTTTCTTAAAAAGACCACATCCCTGCCGTTTTCCTTAACAGCAACACAGTAATTGTTTAATCCCGGTATCTTACCTTCAAGCTCTGTAAGCTCATGGTAGTGGGTAGCAAACAGAGTCTTCGCCCCGAGCTTATTTTTGTCGGCAATATGCTCGATCACAGCCCAGGCAATGGAAAGCCCGTCATAAGTGGAGGTTCCGCGTCCTATCTCATCAAGGATAAGAAGGGACTTGTCTGTGGCATTACGGAGTATATTTGCAACCTCATTCATTTCCACCATAAAGGTGGACTGTCCGCTTGAAAGGTCATCGCTGGCGCCGACCCTTGTAAAGATCCGGTCAACTATTGAGATATCCGCGCTTTTAGCGGGGACAAAGCTCCCGATATGAGCCATCAGGGTTATAAGAGCGCACTCACGCATATAGGTGGATTTCCCTGCCATATTGGGCCCTGTGATAATGGAGATCAGATTTTTATTATTGTCCAGATTGATGTCGTTTGGAATAAAGGAGTCAGTATCCATCATCCTCTCCACCACAGGATGACGTCCCTCTTTTACGTGGATATAGCCCTTTTCATTTATTTTCGGCCTGCAGTAATTAAAGTGCTCTGCCGCATAGGAAAGAGACTGGAGAAAATCGAGGGATGCTATGACATCCGCATCCTCAAGGATCCTTGAAATATTCTCCGCCACCTTCTTCCTTATGCCGTCAAAGAGCCTGTATTCGAGCTCCGTAAGCCGGTCTGCGGAGTTTAGGATCTTATCCTCCATTTCCTTAAGCTCATCTGTTATAAAGCGCTCTCCCCCGGTCAAGGTCTGCTTTCTTATGTAATGATCGGGAACCTTATCCAGGTAGGAATTCGTGATCTCAATGGCATAGCCGAAGACCTTGCTGAATTTGATCTTCAGGTTCTTTATCCCGGTTTTTTCCCTTTCCCTCTCCTCAAGCTCTGCAAGCCATTTTTTCCCGTTGGTATGGACCATACGGAGCTCATCCACGTTATTGTCATATTTATCCCTTATGATCCCACCATCCTTCATTGCAAGCGGCGGATCGTCAACAATAGATTTCTCGATCAGCTCGTAAATATCATCCAGCGTATCTATCTTAGCGGAAAGCTCCTGCAATAAAAGCGAGTCAAAGCTTTCGCAAAGTCTTTTTACCGGAGGCAGCATCTTAAATGAGCTCTTAAGCATAATAAGATCCCTCGGATTTGCAGAGCCGTAGGTGATCTTACATAAAAGCCTCTCAAGATCGTAGATAGGGCTTAAATACTCACGGAGCTCATCCCGGTCAATAACAGAGGAATTAAGCTCTTCCACCGCATCCAGACGACGGTTTATAAGCTCTGCATCGATCAGCGGTTCTTCTATGGAATTCCTGAGCTTCCGCCCTCCCATAGCGGTCTTCGTGTGATCAAGAACCCATATAAGGCTTCCCTTACGGCGCTTATCGCGAAGTGTTTCCGTGAGCTCCAGATTCCGGCGGGATGCAGAATCGATCAAAAGAAAATCGGAATTTATATAGGGGTGGATCGAGAGAAAATTCCCGAGATCGCTTTTCTGGGTTTCCTTAAGGTAGATTAGCACCGCTCCCGCAGCCATTATTCCTATCGGAAGATCCGCAAGCCCCAGGCCGTCAAGGCTTTTTACCCTGAAGTGTTCTTCCAGAACGGAACGGACTCTCTCCTCCCTAAAATAGCGGCTGTCGAGCTGGTTTACTATGATGCCGAGCTTAGACCTCAGAGCCGGTGCATCAAAGCCCGTCATCATAAGCTCTTTATTGCAGATTATCTCTTTGGGATTTATTTTATAAACCTCATCCATAAGGGAGGTAAATGATCCGCATTCTGTAAGCTTGAAGCTTCCCGTGGTGAGGTCTGCCGCGGATATACCAAAACGGCTTCCGGCATAAACCACGGACATAAGGAAGCTGTTGTTTTTATCATCCATTGACTGGACGTCCAGACTGGTGCCCGGCGTAACTATCCTTATAACATCCCTTTTTACTATACCCTTTGCTTCCTTCGGGTTTTCCAGCTGCTCGCAGATAGCCACCTTGTAGCCGTTCTTAACAAGCTGATTAAGATAAGTATCAACGGAATGAAAGGGAACACCGCACATCGGAGCCTTTTCAGGCAGACCGCAGGCCTTTCCGGTAAGGGCGAGATCCAACTCCTTAGAGACCGTCTCCGCATCATCAAAAAACATCTCGTAAAAATCACCGAGACGGTAAAACAGGATGCAGTCCTCATATTTTTCCCTCATGGAGATGTAGTGCGCCATCATGGGGGAAAGGTTTTTGTCCTTTTTTATTTCTGTAAAATCCAAAGTGTATCCTTATTTTTACCTGCGCGGCAGTGCCCCGCAAAAAAATTCTTCGCTTCGCTCAGAAAGAAATATCTCATTTTGTCATCCTGAGCGTCAGCGAAGGATCTTTACTCCGGTCAGAAGATTCTTCGCTTCGCTCAGAATGGAATATCTCATTTTGTCATCCTGAGCGTCAGCGAAGGATCTTTTCTCCGGTCAGAAAATTCTTCACTTCGCTCAGAAAGAAATATCTCATTTTGTCATCCTGAGCGTCAGCGAAGGATCT
>CAMVGV010000031.1 GCA_947167135.1 uncultured Lachnospiraceae bacterium | reverse complement strand
CCATTGTCGGATGCTGATTCTATAAGATTATTGAGGGGGATGCGTAATTACTATTACCTCCAAGCTTGACAGTAGTAATTACCTCCAAGCTTGTCATTCTGAGGGCGCAGCCCAAAGAATCTTCTCATAAACTGTGAAGGATTCTTCGCTTCGCTCAGAATGACAATGATAGACTGTTACCGTTACTTCCCGCTCCTCTTATGATAGTCATCCAGCGCCGACTGTATAGCCTCCTCCGCAAGAACCGAGCAATGCATCTTGTAATCTGGAAGACCGTCCAGAGCCTCGGCAACCGCCTTGTTTGTAAGCTCCATAGCTTCACTCACAGGCTTTCCCTTGATAAGCTCCGTAGCCATTGAGCTTGATGCGATGGCACTGCCGCAGCCGAAGGTTTCGAATTTGACATCCGTTATTATGTCATTATCGATCTTCAGGTACATCTTCATGATGTCCCCGCATTTCGCGTTTCCTACCTCTCCTACTCCGTCAGCATCCTCTATGACACCCACATTTCTGGGGTTTCTGAAGTGTTCCATAACCTTGTCGCTATATAAAGCCATAATGTTTATGCTCCTTTCTATAAGATAAACTGCTTCTTCCCCGTGGTCAGGTCTCTCCACACGGGTGAAAAGCTCCTCAGGTATTCCACAACCTCTTTAACGGATTTTATGATATATTCTGTCTCCTCTTTGGTGATATCCTCTCCGATACTGAGCCTTAAGGATCCATGCGCCACATCATGTACCCTGCCTATGGCGAGGAGTACATGGCTCGGATCAAGAGACCCGGAGGTACAGGCGCTTCCCGAGGAAGCCGCTATTCCCTTATCGTCGAGAAGGAGAAGCAGCGATTCGCCCTCTATGCCCTCAAAGCAGAAATTCACATTTCCGGGGAGCCGCTTTTCCCTGTCCCCGTTAAGAGCGGAGTGGGGGATCTCGCTTAAGCCCTCGATCAGCCTGTCCCTTGCCTCACACATCACCTTCGAATTCTCTTCCATATTGGAAACCGCTTCTTTAAGTGCTGCAGCCATACCCAGGATCTCGGGAACATTCTCCGTACCCGCCCTGCGGCCGTTTTCCTGGGCGCCTCCCTCGATAAGGTTCAAAAGCCTGACCTTTTTTGATGCATACAGGAAGCCGATGCCCTTCGGACCATGGAACTTATGTGCCGAAGCAGACATCATATCGATATTATCAGTCTTCACGTTTATTGGAACATGGCCCACAGCCTGAACAGCATCCGTGTGGAAAAGAATGCCCTTATTCCTGCATATCTCTCCAATCTCACGAATGGGCTGCAGGGTTCCTATCTCATTATTGGCACGCATCACCGTGACAAGGCAGGTATCAGGCCGTATGGCCTCCTTAAGCTCCTTAGGGTCCACTATGCCGTTTTCATGTACATCCAGAAGGGTTACCTCAAAGCCCTCTTTTTCCAGTCTCTTAAGGGTATGCAGCACGGCATGGTGTTCAAAAGCCGAGGAAATGATATGGCACTTTCCGTTCTTTTTCCCAAGCTCCGCTGCTGACCTGATGGCGTGATTATCCGCCTCGCTTCCGCCCGAGGTGAAAATGATCTCCCGGGGCTCCGCCCCTATCATACCTGCGATCTCCTCCCTTGCGTTTTCGATCGCCTCCTTTGCTTCCTGTCCCAGGCTGTAAAGGCTCGACGGATTGCCGTACATCTCCGTAAAGGCAGGGATCATGGCATCCAGAGCGGTTTTACTGACCCTGGTCGTGGCAGCGTTATCCGCATATATCTTCATAAGCTCTTATGACACTCCTTTCTGTGGGCCGGAACCTGACGTTCCGGTCAATATCTGTATTTACAGTAAGCAAAAGAAATTATTTCGCTATAGTTGCCTTTCGCTTACTATATATATGAGTTTGATTTATTTAACCGCGATAACTATATACCATTTCCCGACCTTATGCAAGAACAAACGTCACAGCGGGCAGGATGAACGCTGTACCGGGGATATCATGCCGTATCAGCCTTCGTCAAGGGTGGAAAGTATCAATTCGTAATCCAGCTGTCCGTACGCGTTCTTTATTTTATTAAAGCGCTCTTCCTCACTTAAGGGAAGTGAGTACCCTTTCATTGTTTCAAAGATTTCATCAAGCTTCTCTGTATCGTATTCCCCGGCGGCTGTTCTTATCTTTCCGTAAATTTCCTTTAGAAAGTCCGTACCGGCCTCCGGCGCTTCAGCGCTGCCCTTCCTGTTCATTTTATAAATCCCGGAAAGCGGCTCCCTAAGCTTGAGAACCTCCCTTATAAAGCCGGCGTGATGCTCCCGGATAAAGGCCATATCGCCGGCCTTTCCCGCGTTCTCCAGAAGCTGTGCCCTTTCTCCCCTTTCCTTTGCACCGATTATCCTAAGGGAACTTTTTAGCGCATGAACCCTTATCGTATACTCCTTCGTATCTCCTTCATCATAAAACCGCTCCAGCTCATCTATCCTGGAATCCAGGGTCTCCGAAAAGGTATCGAGAACAGATAAATACTCCTCAATGCCCCCTCCGTTTTTTATTCCCTCTTTGATATCCACCTGAAAGCCGGAAAGAAGGGAAAGCTCCCTCGGAAGTAAGTCCTGCTGTTCCTCTGTTTCCGCGGTACTTTTTATCTTTTCCTTACTGATAAGATCTAAGAGCATGTTCTCAAGCTCTTCCGAATCAATGGGCTTTGAAAGATAATCCTCAAACCCTTCCTCCATATACTGCTCCCTTGCCCCCGATATGGCATTTGCGGTTAGGCAGACAACCGGCGTATGATTATTCGGTCCTTCCCTGTCCTGTCTCAGTTCCCTCAAAGTCTCTATTCCGTCCTTCTTCGGCATCATATGGTCGAGGAAGATCACATCATATTTTTTCTCTGCAGCAAGTTCAAGACCCACATCCCCGCTTTCGGCTGTGTCAACCTTTATCCCTGTTTTCTTGATAAGGCTCTTAAACACCATAAGATTCATATGATTGTCATCAACAACCAGCACACTGGCTTCCGGCGCCGAGAATCTTACCCTGTATTTTTTGTGGGCCGCATGATGATCCCGGTACGTTGCTTCATAGTCTCCGAGCTCTCCCCAGGAAACGACCTTCTGTTCCAGGGAGAAATGGAAGTTGGAACCTTTACCGTATTCACTTTCAACCTCTAAGGTGGAGCCCATAAGCTCCAGAAGCCTTTTCGTAATACTCATTCCGAGGCCGGTACCCTCTATATTCCGGTTTCTCTTTTCCTCTATACGCTCAAATTCGGAAAAAAGCTTCGGAAGATCCTCACTCTTTATCCCTATTCCGGTATCACTTATTGATACGTTCAAAAGGACGCTGTCAGGACGCTCTGTTTTTTCAAAGCCGATGCTGAAGGAGACACTGCCCTTTTCCGTATACTTTACGGCATTGGTCAGAATATTCGTTATGACCTGCTTTACCCGTACTTCATCGCCCCTCAGAAATCTCGGCAGTCTCCTGTCAAAATCCAGATTTAAAAGGAGACCCTTTTTCTCCGCACGGTCTGCTATCATATTTACAAGGTCATTTAAGCATACGGAAAGATCATAATCCGCAGGCAGTATCTCTATCTTTCCTGCCTCTATTTTTGAAAAATCAAGAATATCATTGACAAGTCCCAGAAGTGTTTTTCCCGCATTTTCAATGTTTTCGGAATAGGTGAGTATAGTGTCATCCTCAGCCTCCCTGGATATCATCTCATTCATTCCGAGGATCGCATTGATCGGCGTCCGTATCTCATGAGACATATTTGCAAGGAAATCCGACTTTGAATGGTTGGCTTCATCTGCCGCACGTCTTGCCATATCCAGATCCGTAAGGGACTTCAAAAGGTTCCTGTAATCCGGTGTTTCCACGCCGATATAGAAAATATAGAGAGCCAGAACCGCTCCGAAATAATTGTACAGTATACCGCTTCCCAATCCCAGAGTGTTAAGGCTCTCGAACAGAACGGCACCTATGGCGACCAAAAATGCCGCGACCGATGTCATCCTTGCACGCGGGCTTATCCTCCCGTTGAATATGATGAACAATGTTATCGAATATAAAAGATAGTACAGCTCATACACGTAACCTAAGATCAACCTGTCAAAGACCGATACGGTCGACAGTATCATTTCTCCGTCAAACATACAAAGCTGCCTGAAAAATACGAATACGGTCAACGCGACGCCGGAAACAACAATGCATGTATTGATCTTAAAGAAAAGCTTTCTCAGCTTGAATTCCCCGAAAAAACCCTCCATATAGAGGGCCATATAATAAGTCAAAAGGATATTTGCAAGATACACCAGAAGCAGGAGACTGAGCTGTATCCAGTAAGGAGTCGGATATATACCCGCATCTCTGAAAATATTGTCAAGGATACTTAGGGAATTGCCTATAACGATGGTAACGGCAAAGGTTCTGAACTTCAGGTTCTTATGCTGCTGACCGCTTCCCAGGGCACAGACAAGAATATAAAGAACCACACTGAAGACCAGTGCCGCCAGACTGAATGAAATATGAAGCAGAGTTTCCGTTCCGATTATCCTGACCATCTATCCATTATACACTGAGAAACAGAAATAATACATAGAAATTCGCTTCTTAATCACCTCAATGGCAGTTTACAGAAAAAAATGGTATGATACAAACGCCAAAAGTCTAAATGGCGTTTGAACTTGTTCAAAAAGCCATTTGACTTTGGGCGTCAAACAACATGGAAAAATGTCCAGTGGACATTTTTCGGGCACGCTTTGATGCGCTGAGCGCATCAGTGCCCCGTCGCAAGTAGCAATTTACGTAGTATACTCGCAAACGCAATTAACTGCGTTTGCTCGTTATACCGTTTTGATACTGGCAGTTATTTACGTTACTGAGTATAAATTAGCGGATTGCGAGTTTTGTAGGAAAAACGTCCAGTGGACGTTTTCGGGCATGTTTTGACGCGCCATGCGCGGCAATGCCCCGTTATTGCGAGAGTTGCTGAAAGCAACGGAGCAATTCGTTGTATCAAAACAGTGATTCAGTACTTTTGGCGTCCGAATCATGGTATAATTTCATTACTTAAAGGTTTTTGCAATTCTGTTTTCCTGAAGGGGGTGGGTATAATGGCAGCTTCACGGACAAAGGAAGAGGATTTCATATACGAAGAGGTAAAGAAGTACGAGGGCATCGCCGTATCCGTAAAGGCCGGTTTTCTTGAACGTCTGCTGGTGAAAAAGGTTCCGGCGGGAAAGCTCCATCCAAACCCCGATGATGAATTCTGTATCCCTTCCGTAGGTCCTTCCTTTTCGATTGTTTCCAAATATGAGAGCAGCTTCAGACGTGACCCCGGCTCCATGGAGCCTCTCACCGTGGAAAAAATGCATCCTGACGGTTACCTTATTCTTAACGGGCATCACAGATGGCTTGCCGCCCTGAAATGCGGAATTAAAAAGATCCCTGTGGAAATAGTGAATCCCACTACCATAGACGATATCAGGAAGATGCTGGCAGCCTCAGACCAGGAAAAGAGAGTGACCTTCGATCTGGACGAGGTTGTGTTCTGCTCCCGTGAAAATGAAGCTTCCGAAAAAGCACTTGGCTTCCCGGCAGGGCTCTATTTCAAGGAAAGATTACGGCTCGGCATACCCGCGCTCTTTCACTACCTGAATACAAAGGGCTACGATATCTGGGTCTTTTCTGCCGACTATTATTCGACCGACTACCTCCAGTCCTTCTTTAAGAGATACAATGCCCGGGTTGACGGAGTTGTAACCGGTACCGGCAAAAAAAATGCGAAAAAAACAGCGGAGAAAAAAGAGATTGAAACCCTCGTGTCCAAGAAATACGGCGAGACCATTCATATAGACCGGGATATGCTGATACAGACCTTCAGCCGTACAAAAGAGTTTAATGAGTATCCATTAAGCGGCTCCTCCGGAGAATGGTCAAAGGAGGTCATTGCCGTGGTAGAAAAGCTGAAATGAGCGAAAAAACTTACAGCGGAAAAATGCGCGTTTCATTTGATCTGGATGAGGTGCTCTTCGTTTCACCGGAAACCCACAAGACAGAACCGGCGCTTCCCTTTCCCCTGAACAGGATATTTAAGGAGAGGCTGCGTCTCGGCACTCCGGAGCTCATCAACAGACTCCAGGATATGGGCTATGAGGTATGGATCTATACCTCCTCCTTCCGCAGCATACGGTATATTAAAATGCTGTTCTTTTTTTACGGTGTGAAATTCGATGATATCGTAAACGGAAGCAGACATTTGAAGGAGGTCCAGCGCAACAGGAAGGAGATACTTCCGCAGAAGCTTCCGAACCGGTACAGGATCTCACTCCATATTGATGATGAATCCATAGTCTGTTCCATGGGCAGACAGTACGGATATAATACCTATCAGCTGGATGCCGAGGATGACAGCTGGAAGGAAAAGATAATAGAGCGTGCCGGTGAGATACGGAAAAACGGGCTTTGATCCGGATTTTGATAGGTTCCGTCAGTCCGTCGGGCGCTGATAGAAGCGGCCTATCACCCTTTCGGTTTTCAGTACATTCACAAAGGCCTCCGGATCGGTTTCCTTGACCGCCCTTACGATCCTGCCGGATTCGGCGCCGGATACCACCGAGTATACAACATTTCTCTCACAGTGCTCAAACGACCCTTCACCCTCCAATATTGTAGCTCCGTGATTACTGACCCTGGAAATTTCCCTGCATATTTCCACAGGTCTGTTCGTGACTATGAACAAGGTGGCCTGCTGGTATTTCCGGTACAATCCCCTGACTGTGGTAGTGGATACGAACTGAAAGACAATGGAATACAGAGCCTTGTCCCAGCCGAAAAGGATACCTCCGGTAAAAAGAATGCAGGCATTTATGCCAAGAACCACGTTAAAGGAGTCCACCCCTCTTTTTTCCGAAAGAAATATCGCGATAAAATCCGTACCGCCGCTGGTTGCATCCATTAAAAGGCAAAGGCTGATGGCAAAGCCGTTTATCAGCCCTCCGAATATGGTGATGAGAAGGATATCCTGTGTCAGAACATATCCCGGGAGCACATCCGCCAGCACACCTGTAAGGACGATCACGACGCAGGACAGCATGGTAAACCTTTTCCCGATATACTTGAAGCCGATGTATATCGGAATGGCATTTATTGAAATGTTTATAAGCGTATATGGTACACTCAGTCCTAAATACTTTTTGAATATCTCCTGGATAAGAAGCGTAAGCCCGCTGGCTCCTCCGGGCAGCAGTCCGCCCGTATGGACAAAGGTATTGATATTGACGCCCATCAAAAAAGATGCCGCTGCTATCACCAAAAGACGCAGCGCCATGTTTTTTCTGGCAACATTTATCTCATCTCCGCGCTTTACACCAAACACGAATACACCTTCATATCACCGTCATCTTCCACACCTCTTCGTTCTGTTCATGATACAGCCTTATCAGACGCCGTCTCCCGAAATCACTGATAAAGCATTCAAATACGAGGGTGCTGTTGTTGACAAACATACCGTCCGGCATTTCCCTGCTTCCCGAATGTGACAGATCCTTAAAGCCCTTGATGGCATACGACTGCAGCTGTCCGTCATCATCCATCACCCTGATCTTCATCGGGATGGTCGTCCCGTCCCTGGAGTGCTGGCATATCACATCAACCGGCTTCGGCTCCTTCTTCATGTGTACTACCCCCATACATATGATGATGTCAGGGTCAAAACCCGATATCCGGAGCGTTCCGCACTTCGTGTTCCCACGCTCCCTCCCACATCTCGCAGGGGTATTATAGAACATATGTTCGGTTTTGTAAACAGTTCAGGCCTTATTCCCGCTTCCGAAGAGAGTGATTTTTTTCCTTACCACTTCCTTCATTGCCTCTGTCTCATAGGACATAAGCCCTGTAAGGGATACCGCCCCTTCTTTAAGACCCTTTTCGATACCGGCCTTTCCTGCCTTGTCGATATCGGTAAAAATATTGATCTTACTGATACCCAGCTTTACCGCAGTCTGAAAATCACTGTCCGAAAGTCCGGAGCCTCCATGAAGAACCAGCGGTATCCCGGTTTTTTCGGATATTGCCGTTATACGGTCAAAATCAAGCTTTGGAGGAAATGCATAGTCTCCATGGGCATTTCCCACCGCAACGGCAAGGGCATCCACCTTTGTCTCAGCGACGAATTCTCCGGCAAGGCCGGGATCGGTATAATAATCGGCCGGATTTTCGAGCTTTCCGCTGCCGGAATTATCACCCACATGTCCCAGCTCTCCCTCCACGGTCACACCCATGGCATGGCAGATATTCACCATTTCCCTGACCTTCTGAAGATTTTCCTCATATCCTGTGGTCGAACAGTCATACATAATGGAAGTGAAGCCCAGACGTAGTGCTTCCATACATTTCTCAAATGTAAGCCCGTGGTCATAATGCACGCACACGGGGACGGAGGCTTCCCTTGCCATTGATATGAGATATCCCGCCACCTTTTTCATATCCATAAACGGAAGCAGTATTTCTGCGGTTCCCACTATGACCGGAGCCTGCATCTCTTCCGCCGTCTCTATGACGGCGCGCGCCATCTCAATGTTTACGGCATTGAAAAAACCGACTCCGTATTTTCCCTCCTTTGCCTTTTTGAGCATCTGACCCATATTTACCAGCATAGATTTTTCCTCCTAAGGGGTTCATCAAACCCGTTTTTTCCATCCTTTTTTTATCCTGTCCCTGAGTTCATTAAGGGGCTTCAGTCCCGACAGTGCATCATAGGCCGATACACAGCAGGCACCGGTGGCTGCGGCCAGTCTGATACACTCATAAGGAGCATCACCCTCAAGCATTGACATAAGAAAGGCCGCAATACAGGTATCTCCCGCTCCGGTTCCGGACAGTATCCTGTCGGGCTCATATGATTCTTCAAAACCCTCCTTATCTGCCCAGGCATTTATATCAAGTCCGAGTCTTTCGGGGATATCGGAAAGAACGGCGGCACTGCCCGTTCTGTAATACAATCCCGCTGCCCCGCATTTCAATAAGAGTATCCTGCAGCCCATATCCATACACATATCCGCAAGCGGCCTTATATCCCTGTCCGGATCCAGGATCTCGGTTATATCCCTTCCCTCTGCCCTTTTCTGCCAGGTTTCGAAGCGCTCCCTGTCTATCATATAGCAAAGCTCCTCTGCGCTGGGCACGAAAAAGTCCGTTAAGGGGACGAGCCTCCGGATTATCTTTCCCCAGTCAGCCTTTCCCGCTTCGGAACCGGGATCCACCGCTGCCAGATCCAGTGATGTGGCACAGCCCCTGTTCCTTGCTTTCTCAAAAAGACTGACTGATTCCTGTCCGTCCTTCTCATACATTCCTCTCATAATGGGAGGGTATCCGAAATGCATCAGGGTTGCCTCGGAAAGAAGCTCATCCGGAATGTCCGAGGATATGAAGGTATTATTCGTTCCGGGGCAATGGAGAAATATCCTGTCTATTCCCGGAAGAGCAATGACCACTGAATAAGACGAGGTCTCATTCTCGGCGAGTATCATATCCTGTCCGGCATCGTAACGCCGGAGGATATTGCATATCATCTCTCCGAATTCGTCATTCCCGACCTTTCCCATAAGCCTGACATCCGCGCCGAAAAACTTCAGAGCGAGTCCCGTATTCGCCACGGCTCCTCCGGTGGATACAGAGACTCCCTTAGTCTCTATGAGCTTTCCGGGCAGAAAAATCTCAGATATTGATTTCTTCCCGGCTTCCGGAAAAGCCGGTGTAATATCAAGACAGATATGTCCCGCGACAATAACCTTTTTCATAGATACTCCTCAATCCGTCCGCCTGGCCTTCATGGCCTTTTTTCTTTCATACATTGCCTGGTCCGCTTTTTTGAACACATCATCCACAGTATGGTCCACGGTTTTATCAAATTTAGCGTAACCTATCGCTGCGGAAATCTGCTCCCAGGGCTTTAACGTATCGTCCTTCTGAACCGCCTCCAGGCGGGCATTAAAATCATCAATAAGCCTGTCAACATTCCGGTAATCCCGGAACTTCAGTATTACGATAAATTCGTCCCCGCCTATACGGAACACCGGAGAATGCTCAAATACCTCACAGACCAGCATACAGAGCCTTCTGATGGAAATATTACCCTTTTCATGCCCGTAGGTATCGTTTGTCCTCTTTAAGAAGTTCAGGTCTATCATTGCCAGACCAAACTCATTAAAGCCGTCGGAAAGATCCTTCTCCAGAATTGTGACCTCATAATCATACGCGGTCTTATTCCTGACACCCGTAAGCGAATCCTTTACCGCCAGGGCCTGCATGGTATTCGCTTTTTCCTCCGTCTGCTTCAGTACGACCTTGGTATCGATCAGGGAAGTGATGTTTGTGTTCATATCTGTTTCCATCTGCTTCATGGAATAAAGCAGCTCCGCGATCTCATCATTTGTATTGATCTGAAGCTTCTCAAAGGCATGATGCACCACATCGTTGTTTTCGGAGCAGTAGTTTTTCGCAGTTTCAGACAGGTTCCTCACCGGCTCGATAACATTCCGGTTGAAATAGAGAATGGATAATAAAAGGACAATCAAGGTGAGAGCAAGCATGACAATTGTAGCCGTCACCACATAGCCCTGCTCCTTTGCCTTTATGTCATTCATGGAAATATCCACGCAAATGTGTGATATGACCTCTCCGTCCTCCATAACAGGATAAGCTGCTGTAGCCAGCCAGCCGTACACATCCTCATTTGTAATGGTGGCGCGGATCACCGGATCGTTTTCATCCGGCCAGACCCCGTCCTCAAAGGAATCCACGACACCCGTAGGACAGGCATCCTCATAAGCCCCGTCCGCAATATAGATGGCGTGGACTACCGACTTTCTGTAGACCATCAGATATATACAGTCAACATGGAATATGTCCTGATATTTTTGAAAATGAGCGATAAGCTTTTTGAACACCGGAAGCTCTTCTATGCCCTCATAATTGGACATATACTCATTCCAGGCGTCAGACCCCCACTCGGTACTCGGAACGACCTCATCAACACTGCTGTACACATCCATTACCGCATCGGTCAGCTCGCGTACATCTCCGGTATCCAAGGTGTTTACCACAGCCTCCGAGAGCTGCTCTGCCTTATCACTGTACTCCTTGTCAATGATATTTGATGCTATGGTGAAAACGGAATAGATAGCCAGCATCCCTATCAGAAAACATATAAGTATGACACCAAGGGATATTTTTACTCTAAGGGAAATAAACTTCTCTTTATTCATGGAGTCTGTTCCTCCGGATTTACGGGTCTTTCCTACTGATCCCCGGGCTCTCTTCCTACCGGGGCTTAACCGTCTCCCTGTCCGGATGCTCCCCGCTCCAGCCCGTTTCCGGCATAGAGCATATCCTGTCCATATCCTCTTTGGAGATGACCGTATCTTCGGCATTCAGGTTTTCCTTCATCCTGTCAATATGGGTACTCTTCGGCAGAATGATGAAGCCGCTCTGCAGACAGAAAGAAAGGCAGAGACGGGCTGTGGACACACCGTATTTGGCGGCGAGCCCGGATAAAAGCAGATCCTTAAGGACTCTTGCCCGTCCCATAGGACTCCAGGCCTCGATCGCTATATTCTTTTCCCGGCAGTAATCTACGGTTTCCTTCTGCAGATATCCCGGGTGCAGCTCCAGCTGATTAACTGCCGGAACGATCTCCGCGGTCTGAAGGAGATTATCCAGGTGATGGGGAAGGAAATTGCTCACTCCGATAGCACGGATCCTTCCGGCCTTCATAAGCTCTTCCATTGCCCTCCAGCTCTCCCTGTCAAGCTCCTTCCAGTCATCAAAACCGTCCGTCCCGTAATCCGGTCTCGGCCAATGTATAAGGTACAGGTCAAGATAATCTGTTCCCAGTTTATTTATGGATTTTTCGAATTCCCTTTTGGTATTATCGTAACCAAGAAAATTACGGTTAAGCTTTGATGTGATAAAGAACTGTTCACGGGGTATCCCGCTTTCCCGGACCGCCCTGCCCA
Organism: uncultured Lachnospiraceae bacterium; assembly: GCA_947167135.1. GTDB lineage: Bacteria > Bacillota > Clostridia > Lachnospirales > Lachnospiraceae > NK4A144. Next base: position 20,345 of record CAMVGV010000031.1, on the reverse strand, counting down.
CTTCCTCTTCATTTTCATAGAGGGCAGCGGTATCCAGATGTCTGTATCCCGCGTTTATGGCATTCAATATGATACTGTAGCCATTCTCTGTCGTGGCTTTATAAGTGCCGAAACCGATACAGGGTATCGATACCCCGTTATTTAAAACTACATCCTTCAATACCCTTCTCCTTTCGAAGCCCCGGTGCTGACAGATCCCGGTACCCTATTGTATATCCAGCACCTTATCAAAACCCGTAGCCTTAAAAACATCCATCACGCTCTGATCCACATTTAAGATAGAAAAGCTTCCTCCCTTTGAGGCAGCAGTCTTCTGTCCTATAAGAAAGACCCGGAGTCCCGCGCTTGACACGTAAGGCACCCCCTCCATATTTACGGTGACATCCGAATATTTACGAAAAGAATTTAAAACTGTATCCTGAAATTCCCTGCTGGTAAGGGTATCTATTTTTCCTTCAATGTCTAGTCTGAGGCTGTTTCCTTCCTCCACCGCTTCTATTTTCATTACGGCTCCTTAATGGGTTTCCCTGATTTTCTGTCATAATAATGACTATACAGACTTGATTATACCTCTAAATCATTAGAAGCGCCAGTATTGTATCATTTTATCTTTCTTATAATGCTTTCCACCATTTTAGCATTCATCGGAAGGAACACCCCTGCAACAGGACCGACAAGTATCACTGAAATAGCGGTTCCGACTCCCACGGTACCTCCCATCAGAAATCCTGCCAGCGTAAAAGCCGCATCAGCTAACTGCTATTGAGCTTCCTGTGTCTGTCTGATGGCTTCCTCCATCATATCCCTTGTCATCATCCCGTTTATGTAGCCAAATATATTTCCGTTTCGGTCGATCATATACGTTGTCGGATAACTCATGACATAATACGGAAGCTCCAGCGATCTTTCCGTATCCATAAGTACCGGATAGGTATATCCGTTTTCTTCCATAAACTCCCGTATACCTTCTTCATCCGTTTCTCTTCCGCTTCCGGGAAAAGCGACGCCGAGAATCACAGGCTCCGGATCCCGGGAGTCCTTCGTTTCCTCGTAAATCGCCTGGATGTCCGGCATTTCCGCCCGGCAGGGCGGACACCAGGTAGCCCAGAAATTCAGGAAAACGACCTTTCCCCTGTAGTCTGAAAGAGAATGCGTAGCACCATACTGATCCTTCAGGGTAAAGTCTGGTGCCGGAAAGAGATCCGTTTCTTCTCCGCTTTCGTCCTCATCTTCCGGAAGCTCTTCTTCCTCTCCGTATGCCGGATCCTCAGTACTTTCCTCCTCTTCCGTAAGTTCCTCCTCAGTGCCCTCCGTATTTTCATCCGCCGCCTCTGAAGCGTTTTCTGCCGTTATCTCTGCAGTACTTTCCACACTCCCGGCCGCCGCCTCTGAAGCGTTTTCTGCCGTTATCTCTGCAGTGCTTTCCACACTCCCGGCCGCCGCCTCTGAAGCGTTTTCTGCCGTTATCTCTGCAGTGCTTTCCACACTCCCGGCCGCCGCCTCTGAAGTGTTTTCTGCCGTTATCTCTGCAGTACTTTCCGTTGCGGGGAGGATCTGTGACAGATATCCCGTGATACCGTTCATCCGGCCCGTTATCATCAGAATACCCATAAATATCAGTAGGATCCCGCTTAGCTTCACGGTATGTCTTACTATATTCCTGTGGCTGCTAAAGAAATTTAATACAGCTGTGGTAAAGATCCCGGTTAGAAGGAATGGGATGGAAAACCCCAGAGTGTATACGCCTATCAATAGAAATCCCGCAAGGCTTTCCGTCTCCGAGGCTGCCATAAGCAGGACTCCCGACAATGTCGGTCCAACGCATGGAGTCCAGGCAAAGCTGAAAACGAAGCCCATTATCAACGCTGTAACCGGGGACATTGCCATTTTATCAAAGCTGACAGGAAGCCTCTTCTCCTTCATAAGAAAGGCCGGTCTGCCGAATACGCCCAGCTGATACAGTCCGAAAAGGATCACGATTATCCCGCCTGCCCTTGCAAAAAGCAGCTCCTTTCCGGCGAAGAACCTTCCTACTGTTCTCATCCCGAGACCCAGCAAAAAGAAGGAAAAACCCACACCCGCCACAAAGCATAAGGTATTGATCACCGTCGTCTTCCTGCTGAAGACCACACCATTGTCAAAAGACCCTTCCCCGGTTCCGCCGGAGAGATATCCTATGTACAGCGGCAGAAGCGGCAGGACACAGGGGGAAAAGAAGCTTAAGATCCCCTGCAATAAAACCGTCATCACCGATAAGCTTTCCGTAATCGTAAGATTCATTTATATTCTCCGTCACTATCCGTTATCCTGTCAGATAAAAAAAGGCCTTTTCATGACATTAACATATCTTTACAATGATTCCCGCCGGCCCTGCTATATTAAAGAAGCGGCTCCGAACGTCATCCGGAACCGCCCCCAGACAGTATTCAATTCAAAAACTAACAGTTCCTATACTGTATACTGCGAAAGATCCGAATTTATCTCATCGGAATACTGGTTCAGGTTCTCAGAGATACTCGTGATGTTTTCTGTCTCTGTGCGGAGCTTGTTGCTTTCGGATACGATCATACTGCTGAGATCCAGAACCTCATTGATATTTGCAGCCTGCTCCTCGGTAGTGGCGGCATTATTGGAAGCCACATCATTTATCTTGTCGATGCCTTCCGCAATGGTGCTTATACCGTCAGTAGCCTTGGCCACATCCCCGTAGATCGTTTCAAATGATTCATTTGCCCCGGATACGGCACTAAGACAGGCTTCCATATCCTTCGCACATATCTCCGCCTTGGTATTGATATCCGAGATGTTTGTGGTAATTCCCTCCACAAGCTTACGTATATTCTCCGTAGCCTCGGATGACTGACTGGCCAGTGTTCCGACCTCCGTGGCAACGACAGCAAAGCCCTTGCCCATCTCCCCGGCTCTTGCTGCCTCGATGGAGGCATTGAGGGACAGGAGGTTGGTCTGGTTGGAGATCGCATTTATCGTATCCGTGATACCCGTGATCTCTTCAACTGTCTTTGCCGTCTCCCTGATGAGTGAGGTAAGCTCATTTATCGTCTCATTAAGAGTGCCCACATTCCTTGTCATTCCTGCCATCTCATCCCTGCCCTTGGTGGAGGCATCCAGTGTCTCCCTGCAAAGATCCATGACCTCTTTGGCATTCTGTGAAAGCTGGCTTGACGTGGAAGCAAGCTCTGTTGCCGACGTCGCGATATCCTCAATGGATGAATTCATATCGTTAAGCGTGGAGTTAAGCTTCTCGATGGATTCACCCTGATTGCTGTTTGCATCCGACAGAGTGTGTGAAATATCAAAGCATTCGCCGGCACGGCTGGTCATCTGCCCCGAAATACTTGACAGACTGTTGAGAGTTGACCTCATCTTCTCTATATAATCATTCAGGCTTTCAGCCAGCGTGGTTATCTCATTATTGCCCTCGGGCACGATCTTTACGGTGAAGTCTCCCTTACTGATATCGGTAATGCGATCCGTGATAGTGGTAACAGGATTGATCGCCCTGCTTATTATGAAATAGATCAGGAGCGAAAGAAGGATCAACAGCACTAAGGCACTGGCAAAGGTTATTATCATAACCCTTATTATACTGCTGCTGAGGATGGATGAAGGAACCGCGCTGACAACCGCCCATGAGGTGCCATCAATATCCGTAGCCGTAATCATCTGCGAGCCGACGGTTGTATTTACGGTAACAACCTTTTCTCCTCCGGCATTGCTGCTCTTATTAAGAGAATCAAACACGGTAGCAATACCCTGCAGCAAAGGCTCGGATGCTGTAGAAATATTTTCTCCCGCAACATCACTCACATTGCTCAAAAGCACATCCTTACTGTCTTTATTTATTATGTAGAATTTGGCCTCAGGCGAAACAGAGGAGAACCCCGCAACCTTTTCCGCTACCATATCAAAATTTATATCACTGGAAAGAACAACACCGTCCCTGATCATAACGGAGCAGGCAAGGCAGGTCTTTCCGGTGGATGCATCCACGTAGGGCTCCGATGAATACAACTCACCTTTTTGCTGCATAGCACCCGTATACCAGGGTCTGTCCGTGAATACAAAGCTTTCATCGGGAATCCAGCCCGATCCGTCCAGAAACTTTCCTGTATCTCCGTAAGCAATATATATATCCTGTGAATCCTGGTCAAGCTCGGTAAGCTTAAGGAGCATTGCCAGCGCATCATCATATGAGAGCTCCGGCGTATTCCTCATAACATCGGCTGTCTGGCCTACTCTTTCACGGATATCACTCCACCAGCTCTCTATCTCACTGGCAAAGGCAGCAGACTCCTTTGCAAGGATATTAGCTGTAAGGGACTCTATATTATCGGCAGCCAGCTTGATGCTGATCTGGGTGATGATGACGATAATGATCGCCACATAGAGTATGATCTTGCTGAGTAACGTTTTTTTCAGAGATTTTCTTTTTTTGGTCTTCATAGATTACCTGCCCTCCGTCTCTGTAAAAATAAGAAGATCCGGTGATTCCTTTCGGAATGGCCGGACCTCCGCTTTGTTAGACGTCTAACCTCGATTATTATACTGTTTTCCGTTTTTCTCTGTCAATTATCCGGAGCCTTGTTTTTGGTGCTGTTAGTGTAGATCATCCGTCAATATGGTATTTTTTCTTGCATTTCGGATTTGTACACTCTATATCTTTCTGTCCCGGCTTTATCCAGATCACGGTACCGCAGGATGTACAGCAGAAGGGCATGGTTTCTCCGGTGAAGTCATCACCGGGATCCTCACCAACCTCCATTCCTCCGGCTACTGCTTCAAGACTGTCATCATCAAGTGCATTCAGATTCTTTTTTTCCATATCGTCTCCTTTATTCCCTGTGATCTCTCGTCATTTACAAGCGGTGAGCGGGAGCCTTTTTCCCGCTCTCAATATATAATACGAAGGAAAAAGCATTATGGCAGTTTTCGGTCGGACAATATCTGCCCGGGCATCAGTTTCCCTTATTTTTTTACCCCTGCATTCCGTTTACTCAGCCAGTCCTTTCCCTCTGCGAATCTCGAAACTATAAAGGTGGCCACATAGTCGCCGGCCGCATTGACCATTGTTGCCGGAGGATCGACCAGATCTCCTATGGCAAGTGCGATTGGAAACGCCACCGATATCTGGGACGGGAAGAAAAGTGAGCAGAGCACCAATTCTCCCGTGCCTCCGCCTCCGGGGATACCGCTCATCGCTACCGATGAAAATACAGCTATCACTATGGCAAGTACGGCACGGCCCGAATCAAAGGGCATTCCAAACATTCCGAAAAGGAAGGCCACCTTGATGATGGCGCTCATGGCACTTCCGTCCATATGCATCGTGGCGCCCATGGGGATCACTATCTCACTTACCTCCCTTGAGATCCCCGTTTCATCTGCCTCCTCCAGGTTGGTAGGTATCGTTGCAACGGAGGAGCAGGTACCAAAGGAAACCGCTGCCGGCTTGAAAATATGCTTAAGCATGACTCCGACCGCCCCCTTTCCGCCGCCGAAACGGGCGTAGATCGGGAAGAAAACGATCATATACAGGATACTCACAACATAGTAGGTTATGATCGCCCTGGCATAATTCGTCATAAAATCACTTCCGTGGGTAGCCACGAGACTGGCGAAGAATCCGAAGAAGCCTATGGGGGCATAGTAGGTTATGATCTTTACAGTCTTTAATATGCAGTCTGTAACATCCTTAAGCATACCTGCAGTCTTTGTCTCGGGTCCGCCTGACAGCTGTACTCCGAAGCCAAAGAGAATGGCAGCTATGATAAGAGGAAGTATTGCCCGGCGGCTTAAGAGCTCTGCAAAGTCAGGCTTTGTAAAGAAATTCACAATGAGGTCCGCAAGTCCCAGTGTCTCCGGATCCGCAGCCTCGTATTCCGGCTGCATTGTAAACACGGGAAAGATGCGTACAACGGCATACATGATCAGACTCGCTATCAAAGCCGTGGCGAAGAAGGTAACAACCGTGGTAAAAAGAAGCTTACCCGCTCTTTTTACTCCCGGCATATTTGCTATGGCCGATGATATGGAGAAAAATACCATTGGAACCACAACACAGAACATAAGATTGATAAATACAGTCCCCAGTGGTTCCAGAGCCGTTGCACCGGGCCAGACCGCGCCGGTGATGCATCCCGCTACAATACCCACAAGCATTGTCAGTAAAAACCAGTAATTCTTTAGAAATTCTTTCATACCATTCTCTCCTTTTTCTCTCTTTTTTCAGTCCTTTATCCTGATATTTGTAATGGCACACTGATCTCCCGTGAGTGAAACGAAAAGCTCGGGAGGCTCCACCAGAATCGTAGTAGTATTACGCAGGGAAATCCCCTGATTCTGTGTGGTAGTGATGATCTTATTTCCCTCCACCCGGAAACGAACAGTGCAGTCAAACCCCTTTTTATTAGCTTCCTTCCAGCTGTCCCAGCCGTCGAAATCGTCATTGCGGTTAACGATGGTCTTATTGTCCGCAAGCTCCTCGGCCTCCCAGTTTTCCCCGTCCAGTCTGATGAAAGCATACTCCTTATAGCCTTCTCCCTCCGGCATTCTGTCCGGAGAATAAAAAATATCCACATAGGCAGTATGCCATACCAGCCTTGCTGTGGGAAGACTCATTGTATGGAAGCTGATCTCCATACCGTCTTTCAATGGAACTCCCCTGGTCGCCGCCCTCCGGTATCCGTCTATCTGGATATTCGGAAGGTCTCCCTCGGGTCCACTGATATAGCTTATCTCCTCTGCGATCCTCGGAATATAGTCCTCCGGAACAGGATCCTCTGAGGTCGAAATGCTGACGTCAAATAGATGACAGTTCTCCCCTGTCAGTCCAATATACGAATATCTTGCGCTGTCCGGAAGTGCGACAGTAATGCTTATCTCCCTGTCGGGATCAACGATATTTATAAGCAGGTGATCCTTCACACGCACAGCCTCTATCTCATACGGGATGCCAGAGTCAGTCCTTTGGGTGCCGGAGGTATTATCCCTCTTTTTCCTGCTGATCTCTATCTTTCTCGAACCGTAGCTTTCGTACTGTCCATCGAAACGTATCACCGCATATTCAAAGTAATTCAGGCTCTTTATCATACGCCGGGAGGAATGATATCTGCCGTCAAGTGAGTCAAATAAAACTATCTGTCCGAAGAATGAGCCCTTTGAACGGTTTATTGCCTCGCATTTCAGACGTATGGTCTTTATGAGCGGGTCCGGTCCCACAAGGATACCCTCAGAGATCTCGTCAAAGCAGGTTTCGGAGCTTATCTCGTTTTTCCCCCTGAGCTCGGCAAGACCGGTCTTTTCCTTAAGATCATATTCGGTATCGTAGTCGATAAGGTGCTGCATGATCTTCGCAAACTTAGGATCGAACTGTGTTCCCGCACCCTTTACTATCTCCTCTCTTACAAGCTGTTGCGGAATCGTATCACGGTAGCTTCTTTTCGATGTCATGGCGTCATATGCATCCGCAACCGATATTATCCTGGCAACCTCTGGAATATCCTCTCCCTTAAGTCCCTCGGGATATCCCTTTCCGTCGTAGCGTTCATGATGAAAGCGCGCACCGATGTAGAGATCGGGATACTCTGTTATCACACGAAGGATCTGTGCTCCGAATACAGGATGCTTCTTTATTTCCTCATACTCGTCATCCGTCAGCTTCCCGTCTTTATTGATTATCCTCTCGGAAATACCGATCTTTCCCACATCATGAAGCAGAGCGATATAGTATATCTCATCACATTCTGCCGGCGATTTCCCGTACATCTCGGCTATTTTTCTGGAGTATTCCGCCACCCGGGAGGAATGTCCATGGGTATATTCATCCTTTGCGTCTATGGCATTTACAAGAGCCGTAGACGTCTGTTCAAACAGCCGCCTCAGATTCTTATTCTGTTCATCCTTTCTGAAAAGACTCAGCTGGAAAGTGATCAGTGAATAGATTATGGATCCCACAATGATCATTGCCGCAATGCTGTCAAAAAAGTTTCCGCCTCTGGTATACTCAGTTACGAGCTGAGGACAGAAATATCCGATGATCCAGCAGGCGACGATTATCATGGAGTTTAGAAAAAGCAAGACCTTTTTCCTGCGGCCCTCCAATATGAGAGCAATATAGATCGTCCCGAGGAGCAGCCATACGGGAGCTCCCCCGTACACCCCTCCGTTTGTGAAAAACATTACCGGAAGAAAGATAAATACAACAACTACGGAGATAACATTCTTTGCCTGTTCTATTTTATTGTTCAAAAAAGCATAGGCAACATATGCGGAAAAAAGAACCAGACCGACCAGAGTCGAGAGCGTCGCATATAAGGGCTCATGCATTATGAGTCCGCAGGGGATCGCAGCGAAAAGTGCTGTCAGGGCAAAGATTGAGAACATGATGAAGCATCTGTCCTTGATGTCGACAGTGTCATCATATACGTAGCCTTTTAACCTTTTTTTCAGGGATCCGAACAGCTTCATTAAAAAATCCCTTCCTCTCCTTCATTTCATCCGGATCAGTATCTACAGTCCCTGCCTGGTATTATAACATTTTTAAGCCCTATATACACTTCCAATATTAGTAAATAGCTGTTAATATTATACAGTACATTCATACACGGAGGGGGCAGTCTATGAAGGAGAATAGAATACCGGTTATTACAATAAACAGGGAATATGGAGCAGGAGGAAGGAGTCTTGCGGCCATTTTGTCGGAAAAACTCGGAATACCTTATTATGACAGAGATTTTGTATCAAAGACCGTTGAAGAAAGCGGATTTGATGAAGAGGATGTTGAGCGTGAGGGTGAAGAGCTAAGCAGGTCCTCCAAGGTGATCAGGGATCTGTTTAATACCACCGTCTCTTATATGAGTTCCCATGATGCGATCTTTGAAGCTGAAAAAAAGCTTATCCTGAAGCTTGCTGCTGAACCGTGCATCATAGTTGGACGATGCGCAGACAGGATACTTGCCGGATCAGGGATAGACTGCATAAGCATCTACCTGCATGCTCCTCTTAAAATAAGGCTCCGGCGCGCAGAAGAGCTTCCGGAAAAAGGTACGGTACAGGCAGAAAAATTTATTGAAAAGCGTGACAGCCAGCGCAGGACTTTTTATAAACAGTATACGGGATGTGATATCTCCGATGCGGCAAATTATACATTCTGCTTCGATACGGGAAAGATAAGTATCGCATCCTGTGCTGATATGGTTCTTGCATTATTGAAGGAGGATTGAACGGATGGTTTTACGGAGGAAAAAAAGCATTAAACAGACCCAAAATAAACGATCGGGGCGGAAAGTCTGCTGTCTGCTTATTGCCGCTTTTCTGATCATCCTCTCCGGATGCGGTTCACAGCGCATGATGATGGGAACAGGCGGAACCTCCGGAACATATTATGCCTTTGGCGGAGTCCTCGCCCAGTATATGAAGAATTACACGGATTACAGTGTTACCGCGGTTTCCACAGCTGCATCAAAGGCCAATATCCAGAGTATAGGGGACGGCGATTATCAGATCGGTTTTACCCAGTCGGATGTAATGAATTATGCCTGGGATGGCAGCAGATCCTTTGAGACCGACGGTCCCTGCAGGGATTTCCGTGTGCTCGGGGCATTGTATGCCGAGACGGTACAGCTCATTACAATGAAAAAAGATATCAGATCCGTAAGCGATCTGAAGGGAAAAAGTGTTTCCATCGGTGCCCCCGGTTCCGGTGTGTACTTCAATGCAATAGATGTTCTGGATGGAGCGGGGCTTTCGGTCGACGACATCAATCCCCAGTATCAGAGCTTTGACGACAGTAAGGAAGCACTGAAGGACGGACAGATCGACGCGGCCTTTATCGTGGCCGGCGCTCCCACATCCGCTATCACGGAGCTTGCCACCACAAACGGTGTTTTCCTGATCCCGATTGACGGGGAGCTTCGTGACCGGATCATGGGGAGCAGTCCCTTCTACGCACCAATAGAGATACCTGCCGGAACCTATCCCGGTCAGGATGAGAAGATTGATACCATAACCATCAAGGCAACCCTTGTAGTTGATGCCGATCTTGATGAAGATGTCGTATACAGCCTCACGGCTGCTGTCTTTGACCATTCGGAGGAGATCGAAAAAGAGAACGCCAAGGGCGAAGAGCTTTCGGTTGAAAATGCCACATCCGGGATAACCGTTCCCTTCCACACCGGAGCCGCCAGATATTACGCAGAGCACGGCATCAATGTTGAAACACAGGAATAAATAAGGAGAGTTTATGAGTGACCATATCGATGAAAAGAAGAAATACGAGCTGGATCAGGAGGATTTTGAGGCGGTCATGAAAAAATATGACCGGGAATCCAATGTCCGTATCTGGACAGGAAAGCCGGCCATACTGGTAAAAGCCCTTCTTATAGGTTTTTCGCTGTTCTGTATCTGGGTAACACTTTTTTCAACCTTTCTTGAAGAGATCCGTCTGACATCCTTTATGGGTATCATCGTGCTCATGGGGTTTTTGTACTATCCCGCGGAAAAGAACAATCACAGGGAAAATCACATACCCTGGTATGATGTTATAGCTATGATCCTTGGAACCGGGGCTTTTCTGTACTACACCTTTAATGCGGAACAGATCATTCAGCAGGGAACGAGATTTGAACCCTATCAGATCATCATAGCCGTGGTCGGTATAGCCGCTCTTCTGGAAGTCACCCGGCGAAGCGTCGGCTGGCCCATCCTGATCGTTGCCCTGTTTTTCATAATCTATGCACTATGCTACGGTCTGACAAATCCTTCCTTTGCGGGAAGACTCCGCTATCTTGTACGGAATCTGTTTTACGATAAAACGGGGATACTGTCAACGCCCATAAACGTATGCTCGAAATACATAGTCGTCTTCATTATCTTTGGTGCCTTTCTGGAACGCACCGGTATTTCGGAGCTCTTCATCAATATAGCAAACTGTATTGCCGGCCGTTTCGCAGGCGGACCTGCAAAGGTGGCCGTTATCTCCTCCGCTCTTTGCGGAATGGTCAGCGGCTCCTCCGTGGGAAATACCGTTACCACCGGTTCGGTTACGATACCGATGATGAAGGAGACCGGCTATAAATCTGAATTTGCGGGAGCCGTTGAAGCGGCCGCGTCCACCGGAGGACAGATCATGCCTCCGATAATGGGTGCTGCAGCCTTCCTTATGTCTGATATCATAGGCGTTCCGTACTCCGATATACTTGTGAGAGCCATATTCCCGGCCGCATTGTATTTCACCGGTATTTTCATAGCTGTTCATCTTGAAGCGAAAAAATACGGGCTCTCCGGTATCCCTGCAGAAAATCTTCCTAAGTTTACAAAGCTTCTGAAAAAAATCTATCTTCTCTCACCACTTATCCTTCTCGTCATCTGGGTCTCAAACAATATGATGACCATGCAGAGGGCAGCAGCTCTGTCCATTGTCGTAGCGATGCTTGCCGGCATAGTGGACGGCATCCTGAGCGGAAGCTACAGGGAAGCTTATCTTTCGCTAAAAAATAAAGGAGACGGCGGAGCATTATTTGAGACATTTCTGGGAAATAAAGATGAGACGGCAAACTGCTTTACACTGAAGAAATTCCTGGAAGCACTGGAAGCCGGAGGAAAGGGAACTATCACCGTTGGCGCGGCCTGCGGAGTAGCCGGAGTGATCTCAGGAACGATCACCATGACCGGACTTGCCAATGAAATGATAAATGCCATTGTGGCAGTGGCCGGAGATAAGCTGTTTATCGCGCTCTTTCTTACTATGCTGTGCTGCATCATTCTCGGTATGGGTGTCCCCACAACAGCCACCTACTGTATCATGGCAGCGACCTGTGCACCTATCCTGACGCGTATGGGTGTTCCGATACTTGCGGCACACTTTTTCGTTTTCTACTTCGGTATAGTCGCTGATATCACTCCTCCCGTGGCTCTTGCAGCCTATGCCGGGAGTGCCATAGCGAGATCCAATCCTATGCGGACAGCCTTCAATGCGACAAAAATGGCGATCGCTGCCTTCCTGATCCCGTATGTATTCTGTTTCAGCCCGGAAATGCTGCTTATCGATACCACCGCACTTAACGTAGTGGTAATATATGCCACCTCTCTTGTCGGCATAGTCGGTATAGCATCGGCGCTGGAAGGATATCTCCTCACCAATATGGGATTCATTGACCGCATACTACTGATCGCCGGCGGCATTTTAATGGTCTTCCCCGGAACCCTAACGGACGCACTGGGTCTTGGTTTGATCGCGGCAGGAGTGGTTCTGCAGCTTGCAAAGAAGAAAACAGCTCCCGGAGCAGCCGGATGACCTCCTCTATTCAAAAGGAAATACTATGCCAAACTGTTTCCTTATTTCATCCATCTGCTTCATAATGGTGATCGTTTCGCTGTGCGGCATCTCTTCACATTCTATGCTGCCGTTCTCAAGCGCCCTTTTGCACGCGAGCACCTCATATTCATATCCCGTGATCTGCTCCGGAACCTCAATATCCTTCCTTATTCTGTACTCCGTCCTGTCAGGCTCATAAACCGTTATACGCTCAGGATTATTGATATTCCGGACATTGATAAAGCCGTCTGTCCCGCATATAAGCCCGCTGCGGTCCGTCAGAGCATACATGGTGGTAAACATGCTGGCCATCACTCCGTTACGGTATTCCAGCATTACCGTATCCTGTCCGTCGACTCCGGTTTCCGTAGGTACCATGACTGCCTCTATCCTCTTTATATCATCACCGAGGATCATGCTTGAGAAATTAAGTGTATATACCGTAAGATCCAGAAGACAGCCTCCTGCCAGCTCCGGCTTTACCATACGTTCATTCATGTCTATCCTGTAGCCGAGATTGGATGCCACCGTGACTACCTTCCCGATCTCTCCCGAGTCCACAAGATCTTTAATGATCTTTCTCGAAGGCATATATCTGGTCCAGATAGCTTCCGTAAGAAGCAGCTTTTTCTCCTCCGCCTTTTTTATCATCTCCTCTGCCTGTGCCGTATTTGCGGCAAAAGCTTTTTCGCAGAGAACGTTCCTCCCGGCATTCAGGGCTTCTATTGTCCATTTGTGATGATGGGAGTGGGGAACCGCAATATATACGAGATCCACCCTGTCGTCCGAAAGCATATCCTCATATGATCCGTATGCTTTTTCAAATCCCCATTTAGCTGCAAAGGCTCCGGCTTTATCACTATCTCTTGATGCAACGGCATAAGCCTCCACATCGTCTAAGCCCGCTATTGTCTTCGCCATTTCCACGGCTATTCCGCCTGCTCCCAAAATACCGACTCTCATTTCCCGCTCCTTTCATCAATGTCCTTTTTCTGATAGCTCCCCTCGGACATTTTTTAAATTATCCGTTTTTTCCGCGGCAAAATCAAGGGCTGGGAAAAATGCATTACTGTGGTATAATGACATGATTAAAGCGCCCAAAAAATAAATTTAACTGATCCGGAAAGGACATACATCAATGAAAAAAAACAAATTCACATACTGGTTTGATAACCAGATGTCAAAGGGAACCGCAGCCCTGATAAAGCTTCTGACCATTGCCTCCTTTGGAGCCGTGATCATTATGGGTATCATAATCGCGATCGCAGGAGGCAGTAACGGCCCCGGCATAGGACAGGGTCTCTGGCTCAGCCTTATCCATGTTCTGGATCCCGGCACAGTCTGCGGAGATGAACTGACAGATCTTCCCTTTGTTTTCGGGATGCTCTTTGTGACCTTCCTCGGTATTTTCATTTTCTCTACCCTGACAGGTATCATATGCAATGCCATTGACGAGAAAATACAGGAACTCCGCAAGGGCAAATCCGTGGTTGTCGAGGAAGGGCATGTGATCATCCTCGGAACCGACGGCGGCCTTTTCACGATAGTGTCAGAGCTTATCGAATGTAATGCCAACCATAAAAGGGAAGCTCTCGTGATCATGGACGACAAAGAAGACAAAGACGTTATGGATGACAGGATCAATGACCGCTTTCCCGATACGAAAACAACCCGGATCATCTGCCGCTGCGGTAATATTTCAGATGTAAATGACTTAAAGGTCTGCTCTTTTGATACCTGTAAGAGTGTCATAATAAACGCGGATAATGATGCACGGACACTGAAATCCATTCTTGCCGTCACAAAGCTCTTGAAGGAATACCATAATGACAAGGCATATATCACGGCAGTTATCCGTGATGAAGAGAATAAGGAAGCAGCTGAGGTTGCCGGTGAAGGCTATGCCGAGATCCTGAGCTTTAATGACATAATGAGCAGGATCATTGCCCATACCGGCCGTAATGCCGGACTTTCCCGGGTTTACTCGGACATATTCGATGCAGACGGAAGCGAATTCTATATCGAAGAGCATCCCGAAGCAGCCGGCAGGACTATCTCTGAGCTTAACCGTCTTTTCCCGTTATCCACGGTCATCGGATTTGAAAAAGCGAATGGGGAGATACTTCTGAATCCCGAACGTGATATTAAGGCCGAAAAGGGCGATAAACTGATCCTCTTTGCCGAAGATGACGGAGAAAGCCACATGGATGATACTCCCCACGCGGTAAATGAAGAGCATATCAATAAAGAGTTCAGAAAAGATCCTCCGGAGAAAAATGATATGCTGATCCTTGGTTACAGCAGTAAGATAAAGCATATCCTTGAGGAAGAGGATAATTATGTTGCCCCCGGCTCCAGGATGACCGTAGCCCTTCCCGAAAGCCAGGCTCTCTGCAGGGAAGAGATAGAGAATATAGAGCTTGAGAATATTACAGTTGAAGTTGTTGAATGTGATATCTACAGCCGCAGCGGACTTGAATCACTTCTGAAGGAGAATAATACCATCCTTGTACTTGCCGATAATGAAGAGGGCATGGATGATGAGGCAGTAGAACAGAAGGATGCGAAGATCCTGCTTGTATTACTGCAGCTCAAATATCTTTCCGAGGCAAAGGGCTACAGGATGACCGTAACCAGCGAAATGCTGAAAACTGAAAACCAGGAGCTTGCGGAGATCGCCGAAGTCAATGATTTCGTAATAAGCAGCAACATCACGAGCCTCATTGTCACACAGATCTGCCAGGAAAGAAAATTGAAATCGATCTTTGAGGAGCTTCTCCGTGAGGAAGGCTCAGAGATCTATGTCCGCCCTGCCGGCTGCTATATAAAGACAGGTGAAAAGACCGACATTTACACAGCCTGTGAAGCCGCAGCCAGACAGGGAGAAGTCCTTATAGGATACAGAAAGACCGATAAAAATACAGGAGCTATGGAAATCGTCACTAATCCGCCAAAATCATCCGAGGTACTTTTTGAAGAGCAGGATGCTTTTGTGGTGATCGCGGTAGATTAGATCCTGAATGTATCCACAAAAAGGAATTTCCTGACCTCCTCCATCACAACAGCGATCTCAGGTGCAAACAGCTCCTTCATCTCGGTGTTGCGGTCTATCTTTTTTTCAAGCTCCGCAATGGTTTTCTCTGTATCAATATCCTCGATCACGATACCGTGAAGATCCATATGCTTCGTGAGAAGCTCCGTTAATGCGGGTCCGGTCTCGGCGAAGGTCTCCAGCTTCATCTGTGTATGCAGGGGAAGATTCGTAAAGAATCCGGGTATTTTTCTTTCAGTGCACCGTACTGCGAGAGCTTGATGCTGTAATCATAGAGCTCGTGAATGTGCTGTGACAGATAGTCGTCGGAGAAATGCGCTCTGTCAAGCTTCATATCAAGAATTGGAAGTGATATTACTTTCATCTGAGCAATTCTCCTTCATTATATTGAGAGGATGTATTGAAAGCTCCCAGCTCTCCATCTTTCGTTCCCTTTTACCAAAATTACTGCATATTTGCTATTGATAGTCAGTGATGAGGGGTGATAGCAGCGGAAGCTTCCTGGATGCTGCGGTACATCCCGTATGCCCTCATAGCCCTTCTTGCATCAGCCAGTTTCTTTTCATCCGGCTTCTTCCCCGATTCTATCTCCTTTATCAGCATCTCTATCTGTCTTCGCATCACCATCATAGTCTTTGCCATATTCCGCATAATGCCAATGACATTTCCGTTATTTTCCATAACGAAGGTTCCCATATCCTCTTCTGTTATCCTGAGTGCATACAACTCGGAATATGCTCTCACTGTGCAGATAGACGGCTCATTAAGGAGGAGCCCGAATTCGCCGAAACAGGCCTGCTTACCGATAATGCTTATCAGGGTCTCATTGTCTGTACCGAATCCCACATAGACCTCCGCATGCCCTTTGATTATCTTATATATGCTGTCGTTAACTTCTCCCTCCCTGATGATCACTGTATTTTCCGGAAATTGAACGATCCTTGTGTCAGCCATATCCTGCCTTTCTGCCTGTATTCCGGCTACGGGAAACACTCTCTTTTCTCCAATGGTACATTACTGCGTATAGCTGCCATAGGCGGCAACCGCCTCATCTATGGTCATTGCTCCGGTTCCGACCCCGAATGCAGCCTGTCTCATCTGTATGACGGCATCATCTGTCAAACCGATCTCCTCCGGCGACACTATCCGGGATTCCGGTATAGCTCCGAACGCAGCATATATGCTGTTAAAGGACGGGTCTTTTACCGGCGACATCAGTCCCTTTATCTCAGCCATACTGTTAAGCTCATCCGGCCTGATCAAAAATCTCATAAATTCGTTTGTCATATTAAGATTCCGGCTTTCTTTGTTTACAGAGAACTGCAGATTCGACATATCAAGGAAGCTCGTACCGTCATCCGACATGGGAATCGGGACAAAGGTATATGAAAACGGGGCGGCAATGAATGCTTCAGACCGGCTCTCCCGTTTCTCCGTCCCTGATACCGTATCTCCGGATCCGGTCATCATTGGTACGTCACCCTCAAAAAACCGTAGGATCACGGCGTCATAGTTGTTTTCAATCTCAGCACAGGCATCCGGATCCACACAGCCGTCACTTAAAAATTGCGTGATCTTTTCAAGCGTTGGCCGCATGTACTCTCCGGCCTTAGGATCAAGGGTGTTCAGTTTTTTTACAGCCCCGGCATCATCCGCCACAGTTTCGCAGAAATACGGATAAGCCGTCAAAGTGAAAATCGATGTTGTCTCCTCCCTGCAGAAACCCATCATCGGGCTTTCATAACCTTTTTCACGGAACGCAGCGCACACATTGACCAGCTCCTTATATGTCGTTGGAATGCTGAGACCTTCTTTTTCAAACAGATCGTTGTTCACCAGCATGCCATAGGTGTTTGCGAAAACCGGAACCATTGGAAGGCTGCCGTCCTCCGTATTCAATATGATATTGCTTCTTATACAGCTAAGATCCAGTCCCAGTGCAGGATCCGAAAGATCCTCGGCATGGTCTATGGCCGGTTTGTACTGATCCCGGCCATACATCCAGGAGTAATTGACATATATATCGGGAGCATCGTTTCCGTTAAGAACCGTACCGATCATATTGTTATAGTCATCAATCTTCGTGAACATCAGCTCCACATTGGGATAATATTCGTTGAAGCGGTCAAATTCTGCCTCCAGCGCCTCAAAGTTGTCGTAGCCTCCGGCGACATTGATATGGCAGCTTATGGAAGTATCCAGCGACGGCTTAAAGCCTTCTTCCTGCTCTGCCCCCGCTTCCTGCTTCGCCTGTCCGCATGCGGCAAGTCCCAAAACCAGGAGAGCCGTTAGTAGTATACACATTGTCTTTTTCATGATTTATCTTTGCCGCTCCTTTCAATAATACGCTTCAAGCCTGTTCCCGAGAATGTCAGGGGACTCAGCTTCAGTTTTCCGCTCTCTACCTTTGAGATGTCCAGAATGTCGTTGATAAGAGTCAGCAGATGATTGCTGGCAAGACTGATCTTCCTGAGGCTTTCCTTTGTCGACTCCACATCTCCGGGATTCTTCCCTGCAATGGCCGTCAGACCTATGATCGCATTCATAGGAGACATCACAGACCCGCTGCTCGCCCTCCATATAATTTTCCGTCACCTGCTCCATGGTAACCGTGGTGTTTACGAAGTGCTCTATCTGCCGCCGGTAGGAATCCCGGCTGGTAAATCCGGAGTAAAGAACAACAAAGATCAGTATGGCAGACATAATGATCACGTTTATGACGATAATGAACGTCTTTTTCATACTATGATTTCCCAAAAATACTTCCGTCCCCGATATACATCCCTAAAAGTATTTTATGGTGTAGATCATCATATGTCCATCAAAATAAAACAAATGGCATTGTATCGGCTGAGATCATTCCGCACCCATCCACAATACCAGCCGCAATGGATCCGGGAACCTCTCTAAAATGGCTCTTTTCCCTTCACGAAAAGATTGTAACATAAGCAAAATGTTGATATCCATTGTCTTCCTCCTAAGTAATGCTGTCCCCCCAAGAACCGGAGGAATGAGGTTATAGAATAATTATTGTAACTACTCAGAACAGTCCCTTGCGGAACCGTTCTCATCATATCAATCGATATCTTGCTTTCATTCATTTCCATCACCCACATCTGAATTGCACGAGATGATATGTTTTTTATTTGTGCGCTTTGTATGGAAAAAACTGCCGACAGCTCAAAAGCCACCGACAGCCTCTTATTCATTCCCCGGATTCCTTTGCATCCTTTTCTTTTAGCTCCGCCAGAATCTCCGGGACGTATTTCCGGATCATACGCGCCAGAAAATCCGCGCACTGCTCCTTGTTCAGCCTCGCTTCTTTCTCCGTCAGGCGGCCGTTGTCAACCAGAACATAACCTTCCATGCATCAGGCACCTCCTTCTACTGTTCAAAGGAAATTTCCCCGCCAATTTTCTGACTTTCAGGAAAAAAAGCCTGCGGACATCAGGTTTTTTCCCAATGCCCGCAGGCACGATAACGATTCGTGATTCAGTGTTAAACTCGCAAACGCTTCGCTTTTTGCTCGTTATAAAATCGCTGCTGACGCAGCTCTCCGGGTACGGGGCTTATAACCCCGCACCCGAAATCAAGATATTCCCACCACCTAAAGGTGGTGGGTTATCTTGAATATTTTATATAATCTCAATTTCTTCCGCACTTTCCACATCTGCTGCATCCATTGCAAGTAAGCCTCATTCCACAATTTTTGCAGTGTTCTCCAAAATACGGTTTGTACAGTTTTTCCTCCTCAAGGGGATATCCCCATTCATCGGTAAGGCGCCATTCCACCTGCCTCCCTTCAAGGCTGAGCCCTGATTTGTACGCCTGCTCACTCTGAATGCTTCCTTCCAGCTTATAAAGCTTTCCGTCCTTCACAAATCTCCGTCCGGTGCCGCAAAATACAAACGTCACATCATACTCTGCGCACTCATCCCTCAGCGACTTTACCCATTCATAATGACACGGGCGGGCACCTCCGTAGTTTTCTCCGTCACAAAGAACCTGTTCGATCTGACCCGCAGGGAGATATTTTCTAATGCTCACCGGACCGATATAGGGAGCACACATGATCCCTTTGTGCTTAAACGGCAGATCCAGCAGGATCGGGATCCGTTCATCAGCTCTCTTCTGATTCTCACAGGTAACATTAAACATTACGTTTTCCCAGCCATCACCCCAGTTCCACGGAAGATGGTCTGCCACGCGTTCCGGCCGTTTTGTCAGCAGAAAGAACTTCACATCAGATCTTTGACGTATAATCTGCCAGGCTTCATCGCGCCAGGGATCTGCTTCTTCCAGAAAGAAATCTGAAGTCATACAAACCCGGATCATTTCTCCGCTTTTCACCTTAAATGTTCCGTCACGGTATTTGGAAAGCGGATATTTAAACCCTGCTTTTGTCCTGTATATTTCAGATCCGTCCTTATCTCTCAGAGAATCCAGATAATACATGTAGCAGTTCCGGCAGCCCTCACTGCACTTTCTGCAGCCATGCCACGGGTTCCATATATCGTGCAATGGAGGTCACCTCACTTTCTCAAATCAATTCTGCTTTTTCTTCGCCGATTTTTTCACTTCTTCATGATAAAAATAATTCACCACAACAGGAGGATCTCCAAATTCCGAACGATGCTGATCATCGTCACGCATATATGGCATGGACTCCCTGGCGGTATACTCCCTCATCTTCTGATCAAGCTCAGTCCAGTACGCGCGGCTCTTTTTGCTGTATATCTCATGGTAAAGATCATCCAGCTCCGGATGATGTTCATGGATCCACTCCAGAATGCGTACTCTGTAGTCACCGCGAAGGTTCAGGTTCTCCAGCCAGACGAGGTTGCACTGTTTTTTCGCCTGTTCGATGATTTCAATTGGGTCTGTGATTCCGGGAAAAATAGGGGCCAGATCGGACTTGGTAGCTATGCTGATACTGATTCCGCTCCCCTGCAGCTGCTC